>CAYPCC010000104.1:8451-10153 GCA_964409095.1 uncultured Phycisphaera sp.
TGCCGGGATCGGCAGCAGCAGCCCCGCCGCGAAAAGCACGGGCAGGTAGAGCTGCAACGAGATGATCCACTTCAGTGAGTCCATGGTTAGCCGTTAGCCTCTAGCCGCTGGCCTTTAGCCGAGCGTGGGGTTCGTGTATTGTTGATTTGAAAGTTCATCGTGTTTCGTCTCGCGCCGCAGCTTCACGCTGCCGCTCGCTATTTCCCAACGGCTAGCGGCCAACGGCTAGCGACTAATTCATCGCCATAAAAATCAGTAATGCAAACACCGCGATGCCGACGACCATGCTCAGGCTGTAGGCCGACATCCGTCCGCTCTGGGCCGGGCGAACCCCGCGGCCGACCATCGTCGGCACCCACGCGACAAACGCCAGCAGGTTGTTGATGATCAGCACGTCTACGACGTAGAACAAACTGCCCAGGCGTCGCAGCGGCTGCACGAAGACGAGGTCGTACAACTCGTCGATGTAGTACTTGTTTTCGAGCAGCTTGATGACCGGGGCCAAAGGCTTGGCGAGTGTGGCGGTGAGCTCGCGGTTGATCCAGAACAACAACGCCGCCATCGCGATGCCCGCGACAGCCAAGAGCGAGCTGAGCAGGATCATGAAGTTGTGAGGGTCCATGCCGGCAAACGTCGCGTGGTGGACTTCTTCCGCATGATCGCCGCCGTGGCCGCCGCCGATGGGGAGGGTGACGGGGTTGGCGGTCGAGTGGCTGATGATGTTTTCAAACCAGTGCAGCTTGTAGCCCAAGACGCCGAAGATCAGCGAGCCGATGGCGAGGACGACCAGGGGCGCGTTCATCGGCAGCCACGGCATTTCGTGGGGCTTGTGGGCGGCCGGGGGATGGCCATCCCCCGGCTTTGCGTGGTCTTCCTTTTGGTGCGTATCGTCGTGATGATGCTCGTCGCCCATCTCGAAGCGCTCTTCACCCATGAACACCGTGAACCACAGGCGGAAGGTGTAGAACGCGGTGAGGAACGCGGTGACGACGCCCAGGAGGGTGACGAAGAGATAGAGCGAATTGTGGTCGAGGCCGTAGGCCAGCGCATCGCCGAGGATCAGGTCCTTGGACCAGAAGCCCGAGGTGATAAACGGGAAGCCCGCCAGCGACAGGCAGCCGACGAACATCAGCCAGCAGGTCACGGGCATCTTGTGCCGCAGGCCGCTCATCGTTCGGATGTCGAGTTGGCCGGCCAGGGCGTGCATCACGCTGCCGGCCGTGAGGAACAAGAGCGCTTTGAAGAAGGCGTGGGTAAACAGGTGGAACACCGCCCCGTCGGTGGACAGGCAGCCGACGCCGACGAACATGTAGCCCAGCTGCGACACGGTCGAGTACGCGAAGACGCCTTTGAGGTCGTTGCAGGTCAGCGCGATCGTCGCGGCAAACAGCGCGGTGCAGCCCCCCACCACCGCGACCGTCGGCAGGGCTGCGGGCGACAGCTCAAACAGCGGGATGCAGCGGGCGATCAGGTACACCCCGGCCGTGACCATCGTGGCGGCGTGGACCAGCGCCGAGACCGGCGTCGGCCCCGCCATCGCGTCGGGCAACCACACATACAACGGGATCTGGGCCGACTTGCCGAACGCCCCAACCATCAGCAGGAACGGAATCCAGAGGTCCGCCGTGGTTGGCACATACGAGCCGTGAGACATGAGATCAACGTGTTTCCGCGCTTCATCCAACAACTCACTGATCTGCAC
>CAYPCC010000105.1:0-10147 GCA_964409095.1 uncultured Phycisphaera sp.
ATCGACGATGCGCATCTCGAAGTTGGCGTCATCGCCGGGCGTCTCCATGACGAAACGCTCGAAGGGGTGCAGCGGGGTGAGGTCGTCGAAGTCTTTGAGTTCGTTGAGGTGCTGGGGGTCTTCGCCGTTGATCGCGTCGACGCGGAGCAGGGCGAAGTAGCGTTCGGATTCTTTGGGCGGGCGGATCGTGCCGGCGACGACGTGGCCGACCTTGAGCCCGAACCGGCGGATCTGCGACGGGCTGACGTAGATGTCGTCCGGGCAGGCGAGGTAGGACTGGTCGGGGCTGCGTAGGAAGCCGAAGCCATCGGGCAGGATTTCGAGGACGCCTTCGCCGTACATCAAACCCTTGGCCGAGAAGTGTTTCTCAAGGATTTTGAAGACCAGACGGTTTTTGAGCAGGCCGCCGATATCTTTGTCGGTGAGGCCTTCGGCGGCCGCGAGTGCGAGCAGCTCATCGTCGTCCATCGCTTCGAGATCGCGGACGGTCAGATCAGCCTTCTTGGCTTCCTCGTAATGCTCTTGCGTCTCGGCGTCGAGTTCCTGGTCGGATTGCGGCGCGGGCGGCGTGATTTTTTCTTCTTGAGCAACCGCGGCCTTGGGCTTGCGGGTGGGTTTTTTCTTGGTGACTTTTTTCTGGGTCGCGGGTGTTTTCTCAGCCATGAGAGGGATTACTCCTTGAGGGTGGCCGTGCCGCGCACAACTTGCGGCAGGGTGGGGGGTGGGTGGAACCGGGAGGATGGGGGGAAGGGTTTGCGGATCGAAAGGGTGGGTCACGAATCGGGGACTTTGCGCATTCCGGTGGATGGATCGCGTGTTTTTGCTGGGGGGTTCAGGGTGATCCTAGGCTGGCGAAGGGTCCCCACCCACCAGCATCATCACTGTAAGCTCGATAACACTTGGATCGTGCTGAAGGCAAGATCCAACCAGGTGGTTCAAGAGCTTTTCGAGAGGGCCCAGTCGAGTAGCCGACGGGCTTGAGTCTGGACAGCCGACGGATCAGCGTCATTATCAAAAATATAATCGGCACGCGCACGCTTGATGTCAAGTGGCATCTGGTTTTTCTCCCGACGGGCCAGCTCGTCGGGCGACCAGCCGCGGGTCCGTAACACCCGTTCTTGGCGGATTTCGACGGTGACCTCCACAAAGACCAAGATGTCGCAGTCGCTCTCGAGTTCTCGCTCCAAGAGCAGTGGGCAGTCCTCCACGATCGCCACGACATCCTCATCACCGCGAAACATCTCCCGCAATTCACGGCGGCGGGCGTTCACCCGCGGATGCACGAGAGACTCGAGCCGAGCGAGTTCGCAGGGGTCGTCGAACACCCGCTCGCCGACCGCAGCGCGGTTGACCCGGCCGTCTTCGAGGAGCACCGCCGCCCCCCACCAATCCGCCAGCGTCCCTCGCACTTCCGGCAGATTGATCACCTCTCGCGCAATCGCGTCTGCATCAATAACCGCGGCCCCTTCGTTGGCCAGTAGCTTGGCGATGTAACTTTTGCCCGAGCCGGGTGCCCCCAGCAAACCGATCACGGGCTTACGCGATTGGTCACTGGGATGGAAACGCTTGGTTGATCCAGGTTGATAACCCATCGGATGATCCTAGCTTCTCGTGGTGCATCGCCGGGACTCGGCGGCGCAGGGGTCAGGGCTGAAGGTCGCGTATTTTCAGCGATCGGCCAAACGCCTCCACGAGCGTATCGAGTTCGACGCCGTAATCTTCTTTCATCGCCACGTCCCATTTTTTGCCGTCTTTAATCGCGTTGATAAACGCCCGGTATCGTTGGCCGTCCTGCTCGATCATGAATGCGGTGAGCATGTGGGCCAACGGGTACTGCCAGCCTTCGATGTGACTGGCGTAGAAGAACGAGTTCCCGCCGAGAGATTTGAGATCGCGGAGCGACTGTTTGCCGAACTCCAGGCTGCGCGACCAAGAAGTATCGCCGAACCCGCTATTGTCCACGAGGGCCGACGACACATACTCCGCCAAACCCTCGTTGATCCATGAATCGACAAACGGATACGAACGGTAGCGGTGGACGAAAGCGTGCACGGCCTCGTGAACCAGCACCCTGGCGAAGTCCAGATCATTGTCTTGTTTGAAAAAGGTGACTTCGACGTGCCCGTCGCCAAACGATCGGCAAAGCCCGGCCGTGCCTTGCGATTCGATCATGCCATGGACCATCGCTTGGTAGCGGTGGTAGTCCAGCTCATGTCGGAACACGATGATCAACCCTCGGCCGCGGAATATATTCTTGCCCGGTTCGAGGTCGAAAATCTTACACAGCCGGTCATACATCTTGTCCAGCAACCCCGCCCATTGCTTAGCTTCTGCTGGCGGCAAGTCGGAGTAGAACAAAAAATAAACCGAAGCGTCTTCGTACAACGGCAGGCGTTGATTGAGTATATTCTGGGCCTCGATCATCCGTGCTTTGAGTTCTTCCACACTCTCGGCCATGAGTTCGTCGGACAATTCGCCCCAAAACTGCGACTCGAGTTCGCCGATGGCCACGGGGCCGCCTTCGCCTTGGCCGCTACCGCCGGCGGCGTTGCCTTCGGGGTGTCGGTGGCCGTCGTCGTGGACCGGGTCTGCTTCGGGTTCAGGCTCATCTACGTCGACCGCTTCGCCGCTGCGCAGCCGGTCGGCTTTGGACGCCAGCGTGGGGTCGGCGCTGAGTGCCCGGCGGAGGGCCAACTCGGCGGCCGCCCTCCCACCCTCTCGCGGATACAACATCGCCGCCAAAACAAACCATCCTCGGGCGTCTTCCCGATCCAGCAATTTTTCTTGCACCCACATCACTCGCTCGGAGGGCATATCCTCCCAAGCGACCCGGGTGGCTTGGCCTTCTGTGGTTTTCATCGCAAAGCCGGTGTCGTCATAACTCGTCAACCAACCGCGGACCCGTTCCGCCCCGGTCGGCGCAACGGTCAAACGGAGGGGCGGCTCGACCTGCGTCGCCACCGCCGCAGCCGCATCGGTTGGACACCCCCCCCAACCACTCGCTACGCACACCGCGACAGCGCAAATAAAGAATGACTTGATGGGCGAGATCGCCATGCGTTGGTCGGGGATCATTGAAACCATCATCGCCTGGTCTTTCGCGGATCGATGCATTGGATCGACAAGAAAAATGGTGGAGTGGCTATGTGCCACAGCCCAACGATCAACGCTCGCCCATCGACGCGATCTGTCGGTAGTTGTCACGGAAAAACAGCGTCCAGGTCAGTTTGTCTTTAAGCTTTTGGTCATCGTCTCGGCCGTTGAATCGGGCCATGAAATCCGACAACACTTGGGCGGCCTCGGCGTGGCGCGGGTGATCGACTTCACCCACCGCCGCACGCCAGTTCTGCTCGAGTTCTGCGTCCGGCCAAGTCAGCGTCAACGCCGGGGGCATCTCGTCGAACAGCCGCAGCATCTCGGCTTTGTCAGGGTGAGTATCCGGCGTCTTGAGGATCGCGCGCCACGCCGCGACGAGGTCTTGGTGTACGTCGATGGCCATGGCTTGCGTGATCGGCGAGACCGCGGAGAAAAAATCGGGCATCCCCGCCATGATCGGCACCGCGGTAGGGTAGGGGTCGATCTGCGGGTCGGCCCAGGTCTGTTTTTCTTCCGCGGTGAACAGGTCCGGCCGAATGGGTTGACGCCGAAGCTCGTAGCGCACCGGGCCGCCCTCTGTCCCGAGCTTGGCTTGCCAAAGACGCTGAGATTCTTTGGTCAATAACCAAGCGATGAACTGCTCGGCGGTTTCGCGGTCGGGGGCACCGCGAAGCAGCGTGATCGGGTCGGCCGTCGTCGCGGTCATGCTCCGCCCGTCCACCACCGGGTCGGTGTACCCAACCCGGCTGGTGCGTTCACCCTCCACATCGCCGGACCACCCCGCGGCGGCGACGGCCCCGGCCTGGGTCCGGCCGTAAAAATCGATGCACATCCCCGCGGCCGCTTCCCCCGACGACACGTCCACCGGCACCTTACTCGCGCTATTTGAGAAATACCGAGCATTTGCAAAGACGCGGCGCATCATCGACCAACCCTCGGTCCAACCGGTGCGTTTGAGCACGGTATTAAACGTCGCGCCAATGGAGCCCGAGTGGGCCGGGTCCGCCAACGCGAGCCAGTTTTGGTACGCGGGGTCGGCGAGGTCAGCCCATGTCGTCGGTTCGTCGAGTCCGAGCATGAGCAACAGGTCGCGGTTGTAGACGATGCCGAAGCTCGACAGCGCCGTGCCGACCCAGAGTTTGTTGGCGTGGTAGAGGCGCTCGCCGCCTATGGTTGCGGAAGGGAACACCGTTTCGAGCAAGCCCTCGGGCAGCGTCGCGGCGACGGCAACCCGGACTTTGATTTCTTCGCCGTCGCGTTCGATCTTCACGCCGCTGGCGAGTTTATTGTGGTCGTATTCGCCGCCCCCGAAAAACAGGTCCGCTCCGACGCCTTCGTCTTCACGGCCTTGGCGGGCTTTGGCTTCAAACTGTGCGAGGATGGTTTTACGCAGGTCCGAGGTGCCGCCCGACGCCCGCCAGTCGAACACCACCGGCGACAACCCTTGGGCCGAACGCCAAGCATTGAACGCGGTCGACATCTCCAAGCGGATCTGCTCGTTGTGGGGGGTATAAATAATCAAGCGATCGGCCGGGCCGTCGGCGTCGGTCCTGGTGCCCGATGCGTCGTCGGGGCGCAGCACAAACGGCACGCCCACCACCAACAACATCAACCCCACGATCACGATCTTGGCTAAGTGTTCACGCATGGGCACAGTTTAGCGGCTGACGCGGCCGATCTCTCGTGAAAAATCCGTGCCCGGTACAATCATGGCGATGGCGGCGACCCCCCCCCCCGGCCCTGAGCGAGACGAAGCGTTGATGCGGCTGGCGCTTGACGAGGCGCGTCGCGGTGCGGCGCTCGGTGAGGTGCCGGTGGGCGCGGTCGTATATCGGCTGGACGACGGACAAGTGTTGGCTACCGCTCATAACCTCCGGGAATACGACGCCGACCCGACCGCCCACGCCGAGGTGTTGGCGTTGCGGGCCGCGGCATCGCAGCGCGGGGTCTGGCGATTAGAAACCTGCGGCCTGGTGGTCACGCTCGAGCCCTGCCCGATGTGCGCCGGGGCGATCGTGAACGCCCGGCTGGGCGAGTTGGTCTACGGCGCAGCGGACCCCAACATGGGCTGCGTTGATTCGCTGCATCAGCTTTGTGCCGAGCCGCGATTTAATCACCGGCTGCCGCACCGCTCGGGCGTCTTGGCCGACGAATGTGCGGCGGTGTTGAAAGATTTTTTTGCCGCTCGACGTGGCACTGGGACGGCCCCGGCGAAGCCCCGGCCACGACCCGCCATTTAGCGTTAGCGCTGGTCGGTTCGTTTAGGCTTCGACTCCATTTGCGGAAACACCAGTAACAGGACCCAAAGCCCAGCGATCCCCACCGCCAAGCACGCCGCGACCGCGGTCGCCGTCAGCCCCGGTGCCCCGGCCGATCGCAGCCCCGCCGCCGCCAAAAACCCCGCGGCCAACATCAACCCAAACGCCTCGCCACCCGCCGCCCGCGATGTGATCCCCTGCGGATCACCGTCGTGTTTGACCAACGCGCACGTCAACGCCCAAAGCACCACCGCCGCCGCGATCACCGGCCAAACCGCCCACGACAAGGCCGGCATCGGCTGCGACAACCCCCCCACCGCGGCGACCATCACCACCGCCGCGGCAATCACCGCTATCCCGGCCCCCATCCACGCCCGCCAAGGCGCTCCGCTTAGAACCAGCACAAGCACCAAGGCCACCGCAGCCACCAGTACCCCGCTACGCATGGATAGGGCAAACGCATTTCCACGGCTAAGCAAACGGCCCAGCGTGCCGGTCGTGTCGGGAACCGCGGTTTGAACCGCCCCAACAAATCGCTCCAGTTCGGCCTGGCTCGGCCAGCCGGTTTCGCCGGTCGCGGGATACACCTTCAGAAGAAACTGGGCCGTAGTCTCGCCGGTCGCCGCGTCGCTCATCGGGTTGATCCAGGCGTCGAACAAGCCGTCGGCATGGGACAAGTCTTCCAGCGTCAAATCCGACGGGTCGAGCAGTCCGGCAACCAACCGCCCGGCTTGTTGACGCGCCGCGGCGTAGTCTCGGCTGAGCGATGTGAGCCGAGCGGTTCGTGTTTCAGGCGCTAAGGCGTCGGCAGCGAGTAAAAATTGGTCCGCAGATTCTTTCATCGCCGCGTCTAGATCGCCGAGCGAATCTTTAACCGACGCGGGTAAAAACTCCAGCCCCGTGCGGATGAGTCGCACTTGGTTCACCAGCCCGCCATCGGCTTGCACCGGCTCGCCACTCGCACTTATCGCTGCAATCGCCCGACGCGCCGACGCCCCGATCGCGGTGTTTAGCTCGTTGAGCAGTTCTTGCTTGGCGTCCACCTGCTCGGGGATCAGCCGTCCGATACCCGTGACCTTTCCCACCTCGCGCAAGGCCCGGAGTTGATGCGTCCACGCCGCGGCCTCCTCCATGCTCGTCGCCACCAGCGACAACGGCATCCCCCACTCCCCGCCCTGCACCAGCGCCCGCTGTTGCCACCGCGCCCCTTCGATGTCGGCCGGGAGAAAGCCGCTGGTGTCGACCGTGCGGTCGGTCCGCATCGCCACAAAGAACGTACCCGCCATCATGCCCAGCGTCACCAGCCACGCCACCCCCGGCCGCCGCGCCGCCGCCCCCGCGACCACCCGCGCGATCTCGCCCCGCGATTCACGCTTCCCGCTTTGCGGTGTCGCACGCTCGGCCAACAGCGCCGTCCCCAAAAACAAAACCACGACCCACGCCACCACCGCCCCGCCGACCAGCCCCGCTCCCGCTTCTCTGAGCCCCACCAACTTCGGTGCCGTCGTCGGCCACAACCCCGCGTCGCCCGCCACCATCAGCCACCCCCCCACCGCGATCGCCACGAACCCCGCGCCCGTCATCACCGGACCCACTGCCCGCAACGCCGCCCCACGATCTTTGCCGCGTGCCCCGACCCCCGCCAGCATCAGACCGCCAAACAACGCCGCCACTCCCGACACCACCACGCCAAGCATCGCTAACCCATTCACCTGGCCGCAAATCCCGCCGAGCAAGCCCAACGTCCACACCACCGCGATCGCTGGCAACACCACGACGACCACCGGCCGCCCCACGCTCCGCCACGCCAAACCCGACAACAGCATCAAGCCCAGCATCGCCCCGCCCGCCGCTCGTATCGTCGTGCTGCGCATTACCGCCTCGGCCTCGCGCCGCGTGGGTTCGTAGCCGGTGATCCCGATCTGGACGTCCGCAAAGCGAATCCGAATCGCTTCAACCTGCCGACGCAGCGCCGCCAACGACCCGGCCATGCCCGGCTCGCCATCCACCCCGCCAAGCAATTCCACCCGCAACACCAATAGCCGACCGCTTGCCGAGCGAAGCAGTTCCCAGGTCGGCACCCCCGCCGCCGACTGCAGCGCCGTCCACAGGTCCACCGGCTCATCGGCCGGCGTCTGCATCCGCTTCGCAAGTGTGTTCATCAAACCCACAAATACCGTCGCCCCTTCGATCAAGACTGCGGGGTCAGCTCCGCCCCCGGCGGCCGCGCCCGCCGCCGCCGCCGCGCCCCGCATCGCCTCGGACATGCCGGCCTGCAATAGCGCCGTCGGTGTCTCGCTTTCGAGTAGCGGCTTGAGTTGCTTGAGCCGCGTGGTTTGCTCTTGCAGTTCAACCAACGGCAGCGTGCGGATCAGCTTCGGGCTGACCGCCGCGGGGTTGAGCCCCCAGTGCACCGCGGCGATCTTACGTTCCTGCTCTAGCGATTCGCCCAGTGCGAACGCCGCCTGCGCGGCAACCGCTCGGTGTTGACCGTGTTCGCCGGTGTCGATCAGCACGATCGCTTCATGGCGGTTGTCGAACGCATGTTTGTACGCGGCGTACCGCTGCTCGCCGGGGTCGTCCGCATCGAAAATCGTGCCGAGTGGCGCGACCGAAAGTTTGGGGATGCCCCAGCCCAGCGCCGCGGCCGTGAGTAACGCCGCGACGAGCAAGACGCCCACGCGGCCCGCACCGGTGGGCACCGGCAGCCGATCGATCCAAGATTCGATCCACCGCTGGCGCATCATACGTCGGGTCCGGGGTGTGTATCGTCGGTGGCCACCCAAGGGGTGCGGGCGGATCGATTTGCGTGGGAGGGGGTGCCGAACACTTCGACGACTTCGGCCGGTCCGACGGCAAACACGCGATCGCCCCGGCGCGGCCGGATGACTTTCATGCCGGTGAACGCCCCGAACGCGGGCAGGACCGCTTGCCGATTTTGAAAATGGAAACACGCCGCCCGCAGCCGCGACTTGCCTCGGCCCTCCAGCCGCACCGCCGGATGCAAGTGGCCGCAAAGCGTCACGGCGTGACTCGCCACCGCTGGCTCGTGGGCAAACGCCACGGCCGCGCAACGCTCGTCCCGCCATGGCCCCACCACGCACTCGATGCCGACTTCCGTGGGAGGATCGCCCGCCTGCCGATCGTGATTTCCCCGCACGTTGATCACCTCTAGCCCGCCCCACCGGCGACGCCAATCGACGAGTTGTTCGATGAGCCCCTCCGTCACGCCGCCGCGAGAATGAAAAAAATCGCCGACGATGACGAGTCGCTGGGCCGCGGTGGCGTCGAGCGCGACGTCGAGCCGTTCGAGGTTATGCCGGGTCGTTCCGGGCGGAACGGGGATGCCGGCACCTCGGAAATGCTCGGCCTTGCCAAAGTGCGGGTCCGCCACAATCAGCGTGTTCTCCTCCAGCCAGTGCATCGACCGATCGGGTCGTAGGCACCACGTCTGCCCGCCCCATTCGAGTTCGCTCATGTGTGGACTCCTTTCCCAGTCACGGGGCCTAACTCCGATCAATCGTTCGCCGCGGCTTCCAGCCGCATGACCATCTTACCCACCCGCTCCTGCCACGACTGGCTGGTGATGTGCTGCTCGCGCAAACGCTCCGCCCACAACGGAAACGCCAGAGGCGTGAGCCGCTCGGTGCCTTTGAACTCGAGTTGCATTTCCGCGAGTTGCTCCAATGCCTCGGTCAGCCGCGTGACTTCGAGTTGTTGCTCCAGTACCTCTCGGCGGGCCTGATCCAAGAGCAAGTTCTCGGGATCAAAATCCGTGAACACATCGAAGAATAATTCCGACGACGCCTGCAGATGACGGTTCGCCACCGGCTGCCCTGGGAAACCGCTGTTAATGAGCCCCGCCACCCTCGCTATATCCCGGAACGCCCGGCGGGCGAGCTGCGAGGTGTTGAGCGCAGCCAGCAAATCTTCGAGCAGTTGGGCACGGCTGAGGTACCGCCGCCAATCCGCTTCGGTGAGTCCGAGGTCGTCGGGTGAGAGTAGCTCGATGCCGTAGTCGTTGACGGTCACGGTGACGGCCCGGGGGGCGTCGCGGGTCAGCCGATAGGCCAAGAGCGTGCCGAGGCCTTCGTGGACCAGTCGGCCCTGCAGCGGGTAGACAAACGTGTGGTGGCCGTCACGGCTGGTCGTGTTTTCGATCAGCAGCTGCCCCTTGCCCGGCACCGCCGACCACCGCGCTTGCAACGCCAGCAACGGAGCGACGGCAAGCATCTCCGGCGGCAAGTCTGCCGCCGCTTCGCCACGCTTTCGCACATCGTCCAACCGATCTCGTACCGCGTCGGCAAGCTGCGTGCTCAGCGGCGTCCGTCCGCCCTGCCACCGCGGGACTTGGGCTTTTTTGCCGGTGGCTTTCTTGACCGTGGCGACCATCGCCCGGACGCGGACGAGTTGCAAGAGGTGGCCGGCGAAGACGAACTTGTCGCCGGGCTTGAGGAAGCCGACGAAGCTCTCTTCGACGGTGCCGAGTTTTTTGCCGTTGGCGAAGCGTACCGCGATCGAGGTGTCGGACGTGATCGTGCCGATGCCTAGGCGGTGGTTGCGGGCGATCTTGGCCGAGGCCACGCCGAACCGGCCGTCGTCGTCTTCCACGACCCGGGCGTACTGCGGATACACCTTCAGGGTTTCGCCCCCCCGGCGGACAAAGTCCACGCACCACGCCCATTCCTGATCGGACAGCTTGCGGTAAGCGTGGGCGGTGCGCACCTCGGCGAGCATGGCGTCGGACGTAAACCCGCCGCCCATCGCGCAGGTCACGAGGTGTTGGGCCAGCA
>CAYPCC010000106.1:0-9981 GCA_964409095.1 uncultured Phycisphaera sp.
AAGATCCACCCGCTGGTGTGCGGTGGTTTTAACGCGGACTTTGACGGCGACCAAATGGCGGTTCACTTGCCGCTGTCGGTCGAGGCCCAGGCCGAGGCCAGCGTCTTGATGTTGTCGCCGCACAACATCTTCTCGCCGTCCAACGGCGACCCGATCATCTCGCCTTCGCAGGACATCCTGCTCGGCGTGTACTACACGACCATGCTCCGCAACATGCCTTCGGAAGAAGTCGCTAAGGAGTTGGTCACCCGCTCGGGCGAGCTTAGCGACGAGATGGTCGCCGAGATGCGCAAGTACATGGAGTTCAAAGACCCGACCGAGGCGATGCTCGCTTACGACCTCAAGAAGATCAGCATCCACGAGCCCATCGTCGTCAAGCCCGACCCCGCCAAGTACAACGGCGTGGTCACCAAAGAGCGCGGCGACGTCGGCCCGCTGCCCGAGACCGGCCGGATCATCACGTCCGTCGGCCGGCTGCTGTTCAACGACATCCTCGAGCCCGGCATGCCGTTCTACAACTGTGCCCTGGGCAAAAAGGGCTGCTCGCGCGTCATCGACGACACCTACCAGTACCTCGGCCGACCCGCGACGATCGCCTTGCTCGACAACATGAAAACCGTGGGCTTCAAGCGCTCGACCACCTCGGGGCTGTCCTTCGGCATCACCGACCTGCGCATCCCCGCCAAGAAGCACGAGCTCATCGCCGCGACCCAGAAAAAAGTCGACCGCGTCGAAAAAGCCTACGACGCCGGGGCCATCACCGACCGCGAACGCTACAACCAGCTGCTGGACCTCTGGACCCACTGCCGCGAAGAAGTCACCAAAGAGCTGCTCAAAGAACTCAAAACCGACCGCCGCGATGCGGACGGCGGCGAGCTTCCGATCGACTCGACCGAAGGCTACCTGTACCTCAACCCCGTCCACATCATGTCGGCCGACGCCTCGGGCGCCCGGGGCAACCAGTCGCAGATCCAGCAGCTCGCGGGCATGCGGGGCCTGATGCAGAAGCCCTCGGGCGAAATCATCGAGACGCCCATCAAGGCCAACGCCCGTGAAGGCATGCGGGTTCTTGAATACTTTTCGTCCACCCACGGGGCGCGTAAAGGCCTGGCCGACACCGCGCTCAAGACCGCCGACTCGGGCTACCTCACCCGCAAGCTCTGCGACGTGGCCCAGAACCAGTTCATCGCCGAGTACGACTGCGGCTCGAAGCGTGGCATCGCCAAGCGTGCGATCTACAAGGGTGAAGAAGTCGACGTGCCGCTGCGCGACCGCATCTTCGGCCGCACCGCCCGCGAGACGATCGCCAACCCGATCACCGACGAGATCATCGTCCGCGAAAACGAACTGATCACCATGGAAGCCGCCCGCAAGATCGAGGACCTGGGCATCGACACCGTCGTCGTACGCTCCCCGCTCACCACCGAGTCGCGCACCGGCATCTCCGTCCTCGACTACGGCATGGACCTGTCCACCGGCAAGCTCGTCGAGCCGGGCCTGGCCGTCGGCATCATCGGCGCTCAGTCCATCGGCGAGCCCGGCACCCAGCTCACCATGCGGACGTTCCACACCGGCGGCGTCGCCACCACCTCGCTGGTCGATACCTCCCACCGCGCCGCCAACGGCGGCATCGTCGAGACCCGCGACTGTAACGAAGTCCCCGTCAAAGACGACGAAGGACACGACGTGCTCGTTGCCCTCAAACGCAACGGCGAAGTCGCCATCCTCGACGACAAGGGCCGGGAACTCGAAAAATACAAAGTGCCCTACGGCGCCTACATCCGCGCCAACCCCGGCCAAAAGGTCAAAAAGGGCTCGGTCCTCGTCACCTGGGACCCGCACCGCTCGGCCATCCTCGCCGAGAAGGCCGGCGTCATCCGCTTCGAAGACATCGTCGTCGGCCAAACCGTCCGCGTCGAAAAGGCCCAGGGCCAAGCCGGCGAACAACTCGAAGTCATCGAGCACAAAGGCGAGATGCACCCCCGCATCGTCATCGACGACGCCAACGGGAATATCCTCGACTTCCACTACCTGCCCGCCAAGGCCCGCATCGACGTCAAGGAAGGGGATGTGATCGAAGCTGGCCACATGCTCGCCCGTCAGCCCCGCGCCGCGACCAGCTCGGCCGACATCGTCGGCGGTCTGCCGCGGGTCACGGAAATTTTTGAGGCCCGCAAGCCCAAAGACGCCGCGATCATGGCCGAGATCTCCGGCCAAGTCGAGCTCCGCAGCGACAAACGCAAGGGCAAGATGACCGTCATCGTCCGGTCCGACTCGGGCCTCGAAGTCGAACACCACGTCCCCCAGGACCGCCACCTGCTCGTCCACTCGGGCGACCACGTCGAAGCCGGCGACCCGATCATCGACGGCCCGCTGGTCCCCCAAGACATCCTCCGCATCAAAGGCGAAGAAGCCCTCTACAACTACTTGCTTGAAGAGGTCCAAAACGTCTACCGCGCTCAGGGCGTGCCCATCAACGACAAGCACATCGAAGTCATCGTCGCCCAGATGCTCCGCAAGACCCGGGTCGATAACCCCGGCGACACCGAGCTTCTGCCCAACGAAGTCGTCGACAAGTTCCGCTTCCGCGAAGCCAACGAAAAGATCGCCGGCTGCGGCAAGGTCAAAGACCCCGGCGACTCGTCGCTGGTCATCGGCAGCATCATCACCAAGGCCGAGCTCAAGGAGATCAACGCCAAGCTCGAAGCCGATGGCAAAGCCCCCGCGTCCGCCAGCAAGTGCCGCCCGGCCACGGGTACGGTCCTGCTCTTGGGCATCACCAAGGCCGCGCTGCAATCCGAGTCGTTCCTGTCGGGGGCGTCGTTCCAGGAAACCACCAAGGTGCTCACCGAAGCCGCCTTGGCGGGCAAGTCGGACAACCTCGTGGGCCTCAAGGAAAACGTCTTGCTGGGCCACCTGATCCCGGTCGGCACGGGTTTCCGCGAGTATCAGAACATGAACGTCATCAAGCTCGCCGAGCCTCCCGCGATGGAAGCCTTGACGGTCGAAGAAGAGATTCAGCAAGCTGCGATGATCGCCGAGGCCGCCGGGGCCGAGTCCCCCGACCAGATCACAAGCACCGTCGGCGACAGCCGCCTGGTCGCCGAACTCCTGGGCGAAGACACCACCGGTAAAAACTGACCCGCGTAGATTGATCTGGCCATCCTAAAAACCCACCCACGGCCTCGCGTTCAAAAAACGCGGGGCCGTTTTCATCAAGCCGCGACCAGCGGTCGCGGCTTTGTGCGCACCAGTTAGCGCAAGAGTTAAACAAACTTCACGGGGCTGGGATGACGGATGACGGGTGGCGGGTGAAGTGGTTGAAGCGGGCTGAGGCGTAAGAAAAACCCCACGCACGGGGCGTGGGGTTGGAGGTTTGGAGGTTGTTGAGTTTTTGAAAACTTAGGCTTAACGACGACGGCCCAGAAGGGTGAGTCCGCCGAGGAGGCCCAAGGCGAGGGTGCCGGGTTCGGGGACATTGGATTCGATGGTGATGTTGGTGAAGTCGATGCCGTTGTCGGGAGCGAGGGCAGTGCTCGATGACCCGAAGGCGTCACTGGACGCAGCAAAAGTAAAGAGATCAAAGTCAAATCCCAAAGGTGCGACATCCGTAGCGGTGTTCGAGAAGGTGGTGGTGCCGTCGAACAGGGTTGAAGTCAACACCAATTCCGAGGCGGCGTTTCTTACGAACGAAAGCGTCGCGGTGTAATCGGTGTTGGCCGAGATGTCGTAGCCTGCATCAGGTCCGCTGCCAATAATGGTGAAACCCGAAGTTGAGGCTAGGAATTGGCCCGACGTTGATGGGTTTGATTTTCGAAACGTGATGTCGGAAGTGGGGTCGCCCGACCGAACATCCAACTCGGCGAGGTAGCCGTCGAGGCCGTTGAATAGCGGTTGGGGAGATGAGCTGGTGAAGGAAAGGTTTTGAGCCAACTCTGAGGCTGACGTTTTGCCTTCGCTGGAAAAGAGGCCGAAGCGGAAAGTCTCGTTGTTTTGACTGGCCCCGTTCACCGTGGCGGGGGTGGTGAAGTTAAAGCTCAAGCTCACGAAATCGCCATCGTTGGCCAAAGTCACACCATTGAAAAGTGCGTGGATCGAGCGGCCTGAAGGACCGCTTACCAATCCGAGTGAATTGGCATTGGTTTCAAGTGCGTTGACGTTAGAGGAGGTGAAGTAAGAGGCATCGGTCGACGCCGTGCCGTCAACCGCGAAGTTGTCATCGACCACCAACACGGCCTGCGAAGAGGCGGCGAACATCGCTGACAAACCAGCGGTGAGGAACAGGGACTGCTTGAGATTCATGGGGAAACCCTCCAAAGGAAAAGAAGTTGAATGAAGAATGGTGAAAAGACCATCGACAACGTGAAACAGAACATTCGTTTGATTATGAACGATTATTAAACATAAATCAAGAGTTATTCACTGAAAAATAAAAATTTTTCGACGAAAAGCGGCCGGCAAGCAAATAGCCCATTTATACGGCAAAAATAGGGTATACGCTCACCGGCGTTTTAGACCCTACACCTGACGAAGGGCGCTGGGGCGTCAATTGAACCGTTTATTCGATCTATTTAATGTTAATTAAATATTCATTGTTGGGTTAATTTGTGCGGGACCCTCCCCCGCTCGAGTGAGGTTGGGCTTGGCTTGACGGCGAGTGGGCGGGTGGGGCGTGTGGGGGGGGATCGGTTTAGAAAACCAGCAAAATCGCGGTGATCAGCCACATCACGACCGCGATGACGAGTTTGCCGGCGGCGCCCGAGAGTTTGCCCAGGGCGGCACCCTTGAAGCCTTGGGCGGTCTCGGCCCAGGTTCGGCCGGCCCATTTGTCGCCCAGGGAAGCGCCCGCCCCGGCTCCGAGGGCGGCCCCGAGGAGGGTGCCGACGATGGGGATGGGGATGAGAAACGAGCCGAGGATCGCGCCGACCAAGGCGGTGGCGATCGAAAGGGCGGCGCCGCGTTTGGACCCGCCGACGTGGCGGGACCCCATGGCGCTGGCGGCAAATTCAACCAACTCGCCCAGCAGCGCCAGCAGGAGCAGCGTGGCCAGGGGCCACCAACCGTAGGACCAATGCTCTTGTCCCCACCGCCACCACGCGAACACGGCCGTCGCCGCGATCATCAGCCACGTGCCGGGCAGTTGGATGGCCACCAGCACCACCCCCGCGGCGTTGATCAGCAGCAGGGCGGTGATCGCCAGAATCAGCAGCGTCACGTCGAGCATCGGCACATCATAGAGGGCCCCGCTCGGCTCGGGTTGGATGTCGCACGCTCGCCGCGGCGGTGGCGTTGGGTTTGCCGGTGATGGATCACGCCGCGGCGGCGTGATCCGCGGCGCGGGCCATCGCCTCGATTTGCCCCACCACGATCAGGATGTCGCCCACGTTGAGCACTTGGTCCAGCCCCGGCCGAACCCGCGCGGGTTGGCCCGCGGGCTTGTGGGCGACGATCACCAGTTGCGGCTCACGTTGGCCGAGGTCGAGAATCGTCATGCCCACGAAACAGGACTTGGCCTTCAGATGCAGCTCGGTGAGTTGGTAGTCGTCTTCGCCGGTCTGGGCGAGGAAGTCGGTCATGTGCGGGCGGACCAGCAGGTTGGCGATCGTGTGCCCGCCGTGGGTCTCGGGGGCGACGACGCGGTCGGCCCCCGCCCGACGAAACTTCGCCTCGGTCTCCGGGTCGCCCGACCGGCAAATAATCAAACAGTCGGCGTTGTGTTCGCGCGCGGTCAACGTGATGACGAGGTTTTCGTTGTCGGATGGCGCAGCGGCGACGAGGCCTTTGCAGCGGTCGATCCCCGCGAGTAAGAGCGTGTCGTCTTTCGTGGCGTTGCCTTCGATGGCGAGGTGGCCGTGGGCGCGGGCCCATTCGCAGCGCTGGGGGTCTTGGTCGATCACGACCAACGGCACGCCCGATTCTTCAAACCGTTCGCACACCGCACGGCCCACCCGGCCGACGCCGCATACGATGTAGTGGTCCGACATCTTCTCGATAGTCTTAAACATTTGACGTCTCCAAGCGGCGCGGCTGGTTACCGCGAGCTGCACGACTTGCCCGAAGGCATACGTCGTGACCGCGATCCCGGCGATGAGCAAGATGAGGGCGAACATCTCGCCCTTCATGTCCAGGCCGTAGTCGCCGTAGCCAACGGTCGTGATGGTGATCAACGTGAAGAAGAACGCGTCCCACGCGGTCCATTGCTCTTCGAGCAGCGCGAACCCCGTGGTGCCGACAGCGATAACGATGAGCATCGTCAGCACCGCGTTGGCGACGTTGCGTCGTTGGCGTTGGTGCTCGGCGAGCTCGCTGAACTGGTTGGTGAGGGGTTTGCGTATGGATGAGGCGCGCGACGGGCGCGCGGAAAAGTGGGTTCTTTAGGGAATATCGGGGTAAACAGGGGCGGGGTTGATGGCGGACCCACGGGCACTGAATTGCCCGAGTCTCGGGTGTGGTGCGCTGGTTGGATGACGCCTTATCGGAACGCGATCACGACAGATGTGGTCAACAGCATAAAAACTTCCGGGGGGCGGGGCCGTTACCGGACGCGGTCGTAGGTGTTGACGGTGAAGGCGTGGGCGTGGCGGGCGTCGGCGTGGTGGTGGCGGGCGTCGGTGTGGGTCCAGTCTTCAAGATCGAAGTCGGGGAAGAATGTGTCGCCGTCGATCGTGGCGTGGACGGTGGTGAGCACCATGCGATCAACGCGGGGCAGCGCAAGTTCGTAGATCTTCGCGCCACCAATGATGTACGGCTCGCAATCGCCGCCCGCCTTGAATCCCACCCTGTCGAGCGCTTCGTCGAGATCGTGATAGACTTCGATTTCGTCGGCGACTTCGGCGGGCGGTTGCCAATCGGCTTGCCGGGTGAGGACGACGTTGCGGCGGTGGGGCAGGGGTTTGTTTTCCGCCTCGAAGTTGACGCGTCCCGTGATGACCGGGTGGCCGAGGGTGTAAGCGCGAAACTGAGCCATCTCGTCGGGGAGGTGCCAAGGCAGGCCGCCGTCGATCCCGATCACGCGGTTTTCCGACATCGCGGCGATCAATGAGAGTCGGGGGGCGGGCGTGGTCATACGTCGGATGATAATCCATTCAAAAAGCCGCGACCGTGGGTCGCGCGGTTTGCCCTTGGCGGGCAAAATGGTTGGTGATTGACGCAAAAAGGGTTTCGGCCGGGACGGCCGAATGGCGCGACCCACGGTCGCGGCTTGGTGGGTAAGGCCATCACACCGCGATCGGGGCTTTGATCGACGGGTGGGGGTCGTAGTTCTCGAGGGTGAAGTCGTCGTAGGTGAACGCGAAGAGGTCGCTCACCGCGGGGTTGAGTTTCATCGTCGGCAACGGACGCGGATCGCGGCGGAGCTGCTGCCGGGCCTGATCGAAGTGGTTGTTGTAGAGGTGCGCGTCGCCGAGGGTGTGGATGAATTCGCCGGGGCGCAGGTCGCAGACCTGAGCGATCATCAGGGTGAGCAGGGCGTAGCTGGCGATGTTGAACGGGACGCCGAGGAAGATGTCGGCCGAGCGTTGATACAACTGACACGAGAGCACGCCGCGCTGGTCTTGAGCCTCCGGGGGGGCGGGGGCGACGTAAAACTGGAAGAGACAGTGGCAGGGGGGCAGGGCCATCTGGTCGAGTTGGCCGGGGTTCCAGGCGCAGACAAGGTGGCGGCGGGAGTCGGGGTTTTTGCGGAGCGAGTCGAGGAGGTTGGCGATTTGGTCGACGGATTCGCCGTTGGTTTTGGGGAAGCTGCGCCACTGGTGGCCGTAGACCGGGCCGAGCTCGCCGTGTTCGTCGGCCCACTCGTTCCAGATGCTGACGCCGTGGTTTTGGAGGTAGTGGACGTTGGTGTCGCCGCGAAGGAACCAGAGCAGTTCGTGGATGATCGAGCGGAGGTGGAGTTTCTTGGTGGTGACGCAGGGGAAGCCCCCCCCGGCGTTTTCGTCCAAATTGAAGCGCATCTGGTGGCCGAAGACCGAGCGGGTGCCGGTGCCGGTGCGGTCGGGCTTATCGACGCCGTGGTGGAGGACGTGTTGGAGCAGGTCGAGGTATTGCCGCATGGCGGGCATTGTAGCGGCGGGGCCGGCATAGAATGTGTGGTCTGAGCGCGACGCGTCAGCGAGTGGCCGAGCCGCAATCGACTCGCATCACTCGCTCACGCTTCGTGCTCAGATCAGGCTTGGGGCGTGGATGACACCGCGGCGGGCCTGAGGTAAGCTTTGAGTATGACCATGCTCCTCGCATCCAGTTCGTTTTCCATGTGGGCCGCGGTCGGCGTGCTGCTGCTGATGGCGATCGCGTTCGGGGCGGGTAACGTGTTTTTGACCCATGTGCTGGGGCCTAGCCGTAAGGGCGAGGTCAAGGGCACGGCGTACGAGTCGGGCATGAACCCGATCGGCGATGCGCGTCGGCGGTTCAACGTGCGTTTTTATGTGGTCGCCATGACGTTCTTGCTGTTCGACGTGGAGATCGTGTTTTTGTATCCGTGGGCGACGACGTTCCCGAGTCTGGGCGGGGTCGAGGGCGAGGCGTTATCGCCGATGTTTTTTGGCCGGATGCTGTTTTTCATCCTGACGAGCATCATCGCGTTTGCCTATGCGTGGCGTAAGGGTGTGTTCCGCTACGACTAAGTGGTCGTGATCTGCGGCGCAAGACCGCGTTTTCGCGTGAAAGCAATCGATCGAATCACCAATGGTTTAACGCCTCGGCGTAACGACACGCACGGTTGCGGCCGCAAGCGTCGGTGAGATGCTGCGCAGCACTTGCGACAGTTTTGTCAAAATAAAAAACCCCGCCGGGGCCGGGGGGTGGTACACGCCGACGGGGTTGAGGGTGCCAAGCAAGACCATGGGTTATATCCCCATGACTTAGCCCGGCCTCACCTGATGTTGTAAGGCAATGGTTTTGCGACGTAAAGCGTTTCGGGCGGATTCGTTAGAAAATTCAGGTGTTCACCTGAAGCGGGGGGTAATTATCTTTCTAGGATCATGTCCACTGGAACACTTTTGTTACATGCTGTACGGCGTAACGCTCTAAAGATCTTTGGTGATTGGAGAAAGTGAATTCCGGCCGCAAGCGAATGGATTCCGTGGACCTGGAGACTTGAGCCATTAACGTAGACATCAGTGCATTGACCCAGCGCGAGCAGCAGGTACTGGCGATGATCGGACGGGGGTACTCGATCCCGAAGATCGCGGAAAAGTTGTTTCGTAGCCAGAAGACAATCGAAACGCACCGCCAGTCGCTCGGCCGAAAGCTCGGCGCGAGCAACCGGGTGGAGTTAGCGCGGATTGCGATCCAAGTCGGACTCGCGCCGCTGGACTTGGCCGGCGGACGCGGGACCGCGATGCAACACGACGCCCGACAGCGCTTGGGGGCCGACGTGCGTGCCGCCGAGGTCGTGAGCGCGATCGAGTCGGCGTGCGCATCGGTCGTGGACTTGGCTTACGGGCAGGCGTTGTGCGAGAGCTTGTCGTCGAGCTTGGGGGTGACGGGCGCAGCGCTGATGCAATGGGATGACGAGTGCGTAGCGATGCGGTCGTTCGTGTGGGGATACCGCGGGGCGTGGTTGGACGAAGCGACCATCGAGGTTGCGGGCACGGCGGGGGAGACGCATTTCGCACAAGATTTTTTCCGTATCGATCACCACCAAGAGCCCGGCTGTCTGGGTTTGGCCGGTGCCGAGGCGATGGGGATACGCGGCTGCATCGGGTGTCGGTTGGATGACCCGTTGACCCAAGAGCCGGTGGGGGTGTTGATGGTGTTTTCGGATGAGTCGGCCGAATTTGAGCCGGTGGTGGAAACGGCGATGCGGGTGTGCGCGGTGCGGGCGTCGGCGGAGCTTAGCCGTGTACGGCTGATCGACAGCCTGCAGCGGAGCGTCGAATCGCTGGAGGAACGGCTGGCGATCCTGGAAGGCGACGATACGGCTGAGTAATGCGTGGCGCAGGCGGGCCGGGGTTTCCGGGGTTTCCGGGGTTTCCGGGGTTT
>CAYPCC010000107.1:0-9821 GCA_964409095.1 uncultured Phycisphaera sp.
AGCGTGGCGGGTTGCCGCGGCCGGACTGGGCGGGGGTGCAGATGCGTTGGGGGGCGATGCCGGCGGATCAACGGGCGGCGGCTTGGACGGCGGTGGAGTGGGTGTGGCAGCACGCCTTGGCGGCGGCGTGGGGCGAGGGTTTTCGGGTGGTGGTGCATGGAGAATGCTTATTGACCACGGACCTGCCGGACGCGGAAGCGACGCGGGCGGTGGCGTTCATGGGTCAAGCACTCGGGACGATCGAGCGGTGTTTGATTGGGCTAGGCTTGCCGGAGTTTTCGGACGGCGGGCCGGGGCTGGACGTGGCGGTGGTGTGTCGGGAGACCGAGGACTATTTGGATTACGTCAGCGATGCGTACGAAGAAGGATATCTGGGGGCGGT
This sequence comes from uncultured Phycisphaera sp., assembly GCA_964409095.1. Classification (GTDB taxonomy): domain Bacteria; phylum Planctomycetota; class Phycisphaerae; order Phycisphaerales; family Phycisphaeraceae; genus Algisphaera. The sequence goes on from CAYPCC010000107.1 coordinate 383, forward strand.
GAGCGGCGGAGTGTGTTTGCATCAGGGGTCGGTGCATGTCGCGGCGCACGGGCCGACGGCCGAGGCGATCGAGCCGACGTTGGCGCACGAACTGGCGCACAGCCGGCTGGCGGGGCTCGAGTTGCCGGCGTGGCTGGAGGAAGGGTTAGTGGTGCATCTGGAGAAGGCGGTGGTGCCGAGCGACGATTTTGAGAATGACCTGCACACGATCGCGCTGCACCGGCAGTTTTGGACGCCGCGGCGGTTGGCGGGGTTTTTTACCGGGGAGGTGTTTTGCGGGGCGGACGATGCGGAGGGTTTGCCGTATGCGTTGGCGTACCAGATCGTTGGCGAACTGATGCGGGACGACGCGAACAAGCTAGCGACGCTGCTGGAGGACGCGACGTGGGAGGACGGCGGGGTGTCGGCCTGCGAAGCGGTGTACGGCAAGGACCCCAGCGCGTTGGTCCCGCGATTCATCCGCGAGGCCGCGGCGGCGAATGCGGGGATGGACGATGAAGACGACGCGGGCGCAACGAACGACACGCTGCATGATGGCCCCGACTTGCTCGACGAAGAGGAGTAGGCCGATGCCGCGATGCGAGTGGGCCAAGGGCGAGCGGTACGAGGCGTATCACGATGCCGAGTGGGGTGTGCCGTCGCGGGACGACCGGCACCTGTTTGAGATGCTCATCCTCGAAGGGGCGCAGGCGGGGCTGAGTTGGTCCACGATCCTCAACAAGCGGGAGCACTACCGCGAGGTCTACGACCATTTCGATCCGCGGAAGGTCGCGCGGTACACCGAAGCGAAACAGCAAAAACTTTTGCAAGACGCGGGCATCGTGCGCAACCGGCTGAAGGTCGCGGCGTCGGTGGCGAACGCGAAGGCTTTTTTGGAGGTGCAGCGCGAGTTCGGGAGCTTCGCGGAATATGTGTGGGCGTTTGTGGACGGCCGACCGGTGCAGAATCGTTTTGCGTCGTTGAAGGATGTGCCGGTGAAGACGGCGGTGTCCGATGCGTTGTCGAAAGACCTCAAACGCCTCGGCTTCAAGTTCGTCGGCTCGACGATCATGTACGCATTCATGCAGAGTGTGGGCATGGTCAACGACCACCTCACCGACTGCCCGCGACGGATCGCGTGCGAGAAGTTGACGGCGACCAACCCCTGATTCAACGGGACGGCTTAGCGATCGGCCGGGCGGACTTGCGGGTGACGGGGGTGTCTTCGACCACTTGCTGGGCGAGGGCGAGGTAGTTGATTGCGGTGGAGAGGAGTTGGCTGAGCTCGGATTTGAGTTCGCGGCTAACCTCGGCGTCGCGGAACGTCTGTCGCTGATTGAGCATGACTTTAGATAGGCACTCGATCGTCAGCATCGCCAGGTCGAGCACGTCCTCGGGCGGCCGACCTTTGGCGACCTTTTCGAACGTCTGGTCCACCGATAGCCACTCGATCCTGACGGGCATCCCTTGAGCGAACATTTCGACGAGGGCTTTGCGGCCCTCGGTTTGACTGAGGTGGTGGATGAGGTGGATGACCTCGGCGATGTCGGGTTGGGTCTCGCCTTTGAGCCAACGGTAAATCGTGGACGGCCCCTTATCGGTGAGAGCGGCGATTTCTTTGACGCTGGTGATTTTTCGTTCGACGAGATCGGATAACAGGTGGCCGATCATGGCCGATTCGTCGTCATTAGTGAGTTTGAGATCGTAGTTTTTCATAATCGGGAAACGCGGGCAAAAATTCCCGCCAATAGCTATCGGAATGTTTTCGAACGCCTCTATCTTACTTGCATGAGCAGTCACATCGGCTGCGATGAACAAATTTCTGCGTTTAACACGCAGAGAAAGTAAGATTTAAGATGAAGATTCGCATGGGTAATTTGGGTGGTTTCGCCTTGGGTTTAGGCCTCGTCGCAGGCTCGGCCTCGGCAGCATCGTCGCTGACCACCGTTTACGACTTCAACGGCTTCGCCCACACCACCGCACTGAGCAATCAGATCGACGGCCTGAAAATCTCGGCGGTCAACGATAACCCCGGCACCGTCGGCCAAGCCATCGCTTGGGACTACAATGCCCGGCCCGACCTGGCATCCCGCGGCCACTACGGCCCGGCACACTCTGGCGGCAACGTCGGCGGCGGTACCAATCTCGGCAACGGCGTCGCCCTCAAAGGCGCAGACGGCGCGTTCAGCACCCTCGAAGGCCGCCGCCCTGCCGGCACGCTGACCTTTGAATTCGCCAAGCCCCAAGCCGCTTTGTCCTTCACGCTGGTTGACGTCGAAGGCCACGCCGAATTCCAGACCAACAGCGGCTACTTCTTGGACTTCTTTTCGGACAACTCCGAACTCGGACGGGTCTTCTTCGGCGACCTGATTACCCCCGGCAGCAGCAACTACGACCCGACCATCGAATTCGGCAACGCCACCGTCAACCGCATCGGCGCATTCGAAGCCATTCAGTTCGGCGCTGAAAGCTTCAACCGTGTCGAACTCTCGCTCGGCGGCTCGGGCACCGTTGCCCAGATCACCGCCACCGCCGTGCCGACCCCTTCGGCAGTGTTCGGCGGCCTGAGCTTGATCGGCCTCGTCGCCGCCCGTCGGCGTCGTGCCGCTGAAGAAGCGCTCAGCAACTAAACGCTGACCCAACCGACAAATTGATTAGACCCCCTTCTCGGGTCTGTCACCCCAGACCCGGCCCATGCCCCGCGATCTCGATCGCGGGGTTTTTTTTAGTCATGACTTGTCTTCGGTTCGCCGTCGCGACGAAATTAATATCCCGGCGGGAGACGGTCGTCGTCTTCTTCATCCTCGAAGTCGTCGTTGCCGCTGTGGGGTGCGTCGTCGGGGTGGTGGCCGACTTCGACGGTGATGCGGGAGCGGATGCCGCCGCGGCCCTTCCAGTCGGTGACGACCTGCATCCAGATCGGGTCCATCGCGCGGGCCAAATCCTCGGCGATCTTGTTGGTGACGGCTTCGTAGTAGATGCCTTCGTTGCGGAAGCTCTGGTAGTAGAGCTTGAGGGATTTGAGTTCGATGCAGCCGTCGCGGGGGACGTACTGGAGCATGACGCTGCCGAAGTCGGGGTGGCCGGTCTCGGGGCAGACGCTGGTGAACTCGTCGGAGATGTGTTCGATGACAAACGACCGCCCCGGGTTGGGGTTGTCGAAACACTTGAGCAGGTCGCGGTCGGGCATGGATTGGCGGGGGCTGGGGGTTGGGGGTTTGGGATTGGGGAAAGACCAGAATACCTTATCGGCGGCAGCTTGTTTAACGCAGGACGGTATCGACTGCTTCGGTCTTGCCCCAATCCCTCACTCCCAACCCCAAACTCCCACCTGTTATCATCCCCACATGAGCCAACCCATCACCGAAGCCGACGTCCGGCAAGTCGCCAAGCTCAGCCGGCTCGCGCTGTCCGACGACGAGATCACCCACTTCACCGGCCAACTCGCCGCCGTGCTGGGCTACGTCAGCAAACTCAACGAACTCGACGACAAAATCAAAGACGTTGAACCGTTGTTCCACCCCTCCGACCACCACAGCGTGATGCGCGACGATGTCGAACAGCCCGGACTCCCCCCGGAAGACGCCCTCGCCAACGCCCCGGCCCGGCAAGAAAACTTCTTCAAAGTCCCCAAAGTGCTCGGCGACGGCGGCGGGGCTTAGTCCCGCCGATGAGGCAGAAGCGACGCCGCCCACCGCCACGTTTTGCTGAGCCGCCCTCGTGGGCCATGCCCACCCCACCCATGAGATTCATCCGCATGGCCACACAAATCCCCACCCTCGGCATCGACCTCGGCGGCACCAACATCCAGTGCGGCGTCGTGATCGACGGCAAGGTCGCCTCCCGCGACGGCACCAAAACCAAAGCGGCCGAAGGCTCGGACGCGGTGATCAAACGCCTCGTCAAACTCTGCGATGAAGTGCTCGAAAAAGCCTCACTCAATCGCAAAGACATCGGGGCCCTGGGCATCGGCGCGCCGGGCGCGATCAACATCAAAAAAGGCGAAGTGATCAAAGCCGTCAACCTCGGCTGGGCCGACTTCCCGCTCCGCGACATCCTCAGCAAAGAGATGGGGATGCCGGTGGTGGTGGACAACGACGTGAACGTCGGGGCGTGGGGCGAGCATCAGGCCGGCGCGGGCAAGGGGTTTGACGACCTGTTTGCGATCTTCGTGGGCACGGGCATCGGCGGCGGGCTGGTACTCAACAACCAGATCTACCACGGCACCCACCACACCGCTGGCGAGATCGGCCACACCCTGCTCCGCGCCGACGCGGGCCTGGGCCGACGCAGCGTCGAGGATTTGGCGAGCCGAACCAATATCGTGAATCTGCTGAGGCAGCTCATCGAGGGCGGCCGGCCGTCGATCATCCCCGAACTCGTCGACGGCGACTTCTCCCGCATCCGCTCCAAAGTCTTATCCCAAGCGCTCAAGAAAGAAGACCCGCTCACCATGGAGGTCGCCAAGCGTGCCGCGACTTACGTCGGCATGGCTATCGCCAACACCGTGACGCTGCTGAGCCTGCCCTGTGTCGTGGTTGGCGGCGGCGCGACCGAGGCGATGGGCAAGTTGTGGATGGGTTGGATCCGTGAAGCGTTCGACGCTTACGTCTTCCCGACCGAACTACAATCCTGCAAGATCGTTGCGAGCACCCTCCAAGACGACGCGGGCCTGCTCGGGGCCGGGCTGCTTGCCGCGGCGTTGAAGGCGTAAACCCCGTCGCGTTCCGCGCAAAATATTGTGATTTTGGGTCCGATAGCGGATAAATAGTGCTTTCGTAAACTCAATGCCCGGCGTACAATGTGAAGATAGGTAGGCTCGAACGGTAGATTGTTGGCTTGATTCGGGCTAAAAATTGATGCTGAAATGTGTCGCCGGGCGATAACTCAGTATTCCAATGCTTTCTCCCCTCCGCCCCGTTGTCGCTTTAGCGGCAGCGGGGTTTTTGATGTCCAATCATCACATGTCTCCCGGTCGTCCGACATCCGCCACGTCACCGACGCCGCCCGCGAATCGTACCGCTTTTGTGCGACATAAGTCTATGTTCAGCAAGAACCTGCTGAATATTTTACACTGTGGCCCCTGCGTCTTTGGGGCGTGGGCTTCGCTTTCACATTTTCCCCGAGATCGCCATGCTTGTGTTTGCCCCGTTGCCGCGTAACGCCGACGAAACCCGCACCCCGCTCAGCCCGGCGGTGGTGAAGAAACTCGTGACGGCGGGCTTGGATGTGACCGTTGAGCCGGGCTTGGGGATGAAATCGTTCATCAGCGATCAGGAATGGCTCGACGCCGGGGCGACGCTCGCGGGCTCGGGCCACCGGGCGTGGGAAGACGCCGACGTGGTGGTGACGATCGACCCGCCGGCGCCCGAGCATGTTCGGCGGATGCGCGAAGGTGCCGCGTTGGTGGGTTTACTTTCGCCGACGTTGGAACACGACGTCGTCCGCGCCGCGGCCGAGGCGAAGGTGTCGGCGTTGTCACTGGAGTTCGTGCCGCGCACCAGCCGGGCGCAGTCGATGGATGTGCTGTCCAGCCAAGCCAACCTCGCGGGTTACAAGTCGGTATTGCTTGGCGCAGCGCATTGCCCGAAGTTGATGCCGATGATGATCACCGCCGCCGGCACGCTCAGCCCCGGCCGCGTCTTGGTCGTCGGCGTGGGCGTCGCGGGGCTGCAAGCCATCGCCACCGCCAAACGCCTGGGCGCGATCGTCGAAGCCTACGACGTCCGCCCGGCGACCAAAGAACAAGTCTTGTCCCTCGGCGCTCGCTTCGTGGAATTACCCAACACAGGCAGCACAAGCGGGAGTGAAACCTCTGGCGGTTACGCCAAAGAACAGACCGATGAAGAACGCGCCCAGCAGGCCGAGCTCATGGCCAAGCACGTCACCAGCTCCGACGTCGTCATCACCACCGCCGCGGTCTTCGGCAAGGCCCCGCCGCTGCTCATCCCCGCCGATGTTGTCGCCCGCATGAAACCCGGCAGCGTGATCGTCGACCTCGCCGCCAGCGCAGCGCACGGCCGCGGCAACTGCGCACTCACCCAGCCCGGCCACATCATCACCACCGACCATCAAGTCACCGTCGTCGGCACCACCAACCTCCCGGGTACCATGCCCGTCCACGCAAGTGCGGTCTTTGCGAACAACGTCTACGCCCTGCTCGAAACCCTTATCGCCCAGCCTCACAAAGCCGACGACGAAAGCAGCAACGCCCCCGCCCAAGGCCCGAGCCTGAAAATCGATCTCGACGACGACATCCACGTCGGCGCCCTCATCACCCACGCCGGGCAAATCTTCAACGACTTAGTCAAAGAAATACTCCCCCCCGTTTAGCGGGCGATCGCAGATCGCCGTGCCCCCGGAAAAAATCACCACCAGCGCCACGACCTCCCCGATCTTTCAATCCAAAATCCTCAATCAACAATAAAAAATCGCGTCTCGACGCCAACGCCCCACCGAGAACTCCACCATGCTCCCCACCACCCTCGCCTCCGCCGCACCCAGCGCCTTCATTATCGGAATCGTCGTCTTCGTCCTCGCGGTCTTCATCGGCTTCGAGCTCATCGCCAAAGTCCCCTCCCGCCTGCACACCCCGCTGATGTCCGGCAGCAACGCCATCTCGGGCATCACCATCGTCGGCGCACTGCTCTGCAGCTACTCCGGCAGCGTCTTGGGCGTCATATTCGCCTTCCTGGGCATCGTCTTCGCCACCACCAACGTCGTCGGCGGCTACCTCGTCACCGACCGCATGCTCAAAATGTTCCAAAGCAAAGACACCCCCCGGAATTAATGTCCATTCAAGTTTAGCCGGCGATCGCAGATCGCCGCTCGCCCCCCCCACTCACCGCCAACACGTTCCCACCAAACCAACCCACGCGGATCTGCGATCTGCGGCTAAACCGAAACGATCCCGCCATGATCCTCGCCACCTTTGGCAACGACCTGATCAACCTCCTCTACCTCCTCGCGGCGGTCCTGTTTATCTTCGGCCTCAAGATGCTCGGTAAGGTCGAGACCGCCGCCAAAGGCAACCGCATCTCCGCCATCGGCATGCTGCTCGCCACCGTCATCACGTTCTTCTACATCACCGATGGCACCTGGCTGAGCCTGCTTTGGATCGTCCCCGCGCTGGCCATCGGCGGCGTGGCCGGCATGGTCATGGCCAAGCGCGTCGAGATGACCCAGATGCCCCAGATGGTCGCCCTGCTCAACGGCTTCGGCGGCATCGCGTCGATGCTCGTGGCGCTGGCGGATTATTTTCACCGACATGTCGCTCTGACCAGCGACGAGTTGGAATCATTAAAAGGAAGAGATGCAGATGGTTCGCTCTATTTCTCTATGCCTGTAGGAATGGAAACAACACCAGTTTTTAAATTGATGATGATTTACCCGACTACCACCACGCTTCTCGCTATCGGGCTCGCCGTGGTCATCGGCGCGATCACCTTCTCCGGCTCGATCATGGCCTTCGGCAAACTCCAAGGCACTTCCTGGGCCCCCGATCAACCCGTGCAACTGCCCGGGCAACAAAAAATCGTCTTCGCCGGGCTCGGCTTCCTCGCACTGATGATCGTGTTCCTCATGATCTGGCCCGTAGCGTGGCCATTCGTGTTGCTCATGACCCTCGTCGCCCTGGGTCTCGGCGTCTTGCTCGTCATCGGCATCGGCGGGGCCGACATGCCCGTGGTCGTCGCACTCCTCAACAGCTACTCCGGCGTCGCCGCCGCGATGGCGGGCTTTGTCCTCAACAACTACGCCCTGATCATCACCGGCTCGCTCGTCGGCAGCTCAGGCCTCATCCTCACCAACATCATGTGCAAAGCCATGAACCGCTCGCTCATGAACGTCCTCTTCGGCGGCATGGGCGGAGCACCCTCCGGGGGGGCGAGCCCGTCCGTGTCGGGCGGGTCAGGTGAGTTCATCGGCACCGGCACGGCCACCGAATCCTCCCCCGAAGACGCCGCCATCGTCCTCGAAGCCGCATCCTCCGTCGTCATCGTCCCCGGCTACGGCATGGCCGTCGCCCAAGCGCAACACGCCGTCAAAGAATTCGCCGCCGAGCTCGAAGCCAAGGGCATCAGCGTCGTCTACGCCATCCACCCCGTCGCCGGCCGGATGCCCGGCCACATGAACGTCCTCCTCGCCGAGGCCGGCGTCGAATACGACGTCCTGCTCGACCTCGAACCCGCCAACGCCAAACTCGAAACCGCCGACGTCGCCCTGGTCATCGGCGCCAACGACGTCACCAACCCCGCCGCCCGCACCGACCAATCCTCGCCGCTGTTTGGCATGCCCATCCTCAACGTCGACAGCGCCCGCACCGTCTTCGTCATCAAACGCTCGCTCAACCCCGGCTTCGCCGGCATCCAAAACCCCCTCTACTTCCAACCCAACACCCGCATGGTCTTCGGCGACGCGAAAAAAGTCGTCACCGAACTCGTCAACGAGTTGGAGCAGATCTGATCGGCCGGTTGATCTACACGCATCTACGCATCGTGTGATTCAAACCCTGATGCATCGACCCGCAGTTTCACCTTGCGAAATGCTGCGCCTTGGTGACGGGTGACCAGGTCGCGTTCCAATCCTTCTCGCAGCCTACGATCCAATTCGTACAGCCTTGAACTCGAATCCACCGCGACGCTCAACACGCCGCGTTGCAACGATTCCAACCGCGTGCCCGCCGCGACTTCGGCGGGCAGCAGTTCGTTCCACAGCTCCGCGAGATCGCCAAGTTGTTTGAACGGCCGGGCGATGTCTCGTTTGAATTGGTCCGCTAAAAACCCCAGCGACACGTCCCGCTCGGGCCGGACCCGGCGTTCGCGTAGCGCCTCGACGTGCCTGCGGGCCGCGCGGTCTTGGGGAGATTCAGCCATGGACATATCCTACCCGCAGCAATTGAATAGACGGCGAACATGTTACCGCCTTGCTCGCTGGCACTTGGTTTACCCCAACGCCCCGATATCGCCGATACTGCTTCCATGAACATCATCTTCATGGGCTACCGCGGCAGCGGCAAAACCTTGATCGGCAAGAAAATCGCCAGCCAAACCTGGAAAGAATTCGTCGATACCGACGCCGAGGTGGTGGCCCGTTTTAACGGCCGCTGCATCGCCGCCATCTGGGAAACCGACGGCGAACCCGCGTTCCGCGCCGCCGAAGCCCAGGTCGCCGCCGAGTGCTTAGCCCGTGACAACCACGTCATCGCTCTGGGCGGCGGCACGGTGATGCAGCCGGGCGTGGCCGAATTGATTAAAGCCGCGCCCGACGCCAAGCGGATCTACCTGAATTGCAAACCCGCCGTCTTGGCCCAGCGCATCGCCGCCGACGCCGCGAGCACGGCCAGTCGCCCTTCCCTCACCGGCAACTCCGCCGCGGGGAGTGTGGAAGAAATCACCGCCGTCCTCGCCGAACGCGTCCTCCTCGAAGAAGAACGCGATCCTGCCGCCGGATTCGAGGAAAT
>CAYPCC010000108.1:0-5828 GCA_964409095.1 uncultured Phycisphaera sp.
GGCGGGCGGGGGGAGTTCGAACTCGGCGTTGGCGGCGGTGTCTTGGGGAGCGTCGCGGACGACGGGGTCGATGGGGCCTAGAGCGATGCCGGTGTTGGCCTCGGCGGGCTCGTCGGTTAAGGCGGTTTCAACTTCGGCTACGGGGGCCTGGGTCTCGATCGGCTGGGGTTCGGGCGTCGTGAGGGGCGGGTCCATGGGATCGAACGCGCCGCGGTTGAACGGGTCGTCCTCGGCAAAGGCGGGGCGGCCGACGGTCATGGAGGCCCGGGGTTCGGAGCCGACGGGGAGTTCGACGACGGGTTCGTCGGCGTAGGTCAGCCTGGTGGGGGGCGTGGGTTGGGCGGGGGCGTCGAGGCCGCTGCGCCGGGGCGGGCCGATGGGGTCGAGGTCTAAACCCAGGTCGAGCCCGGTATCCGGCTCGTCGGCGGGGGGCAGGGGATCAATCGCGGGGGGGTCGGCGATCGGCTCGGCGGGGCCATCGAGCGCGAGTTGGTCCTCGCCGGGGGCATCGGGAGAGTCGTTGGTGTTGGTGCCGAGGAACAACGAAGCGACCACGATCAGGAGGAGCAAGCCTCCGGCAGCGAGAGCGATTTTGTAGGGTGCGGTCATGGGCGGGTTCCTTGCCGGGCCTTGGTCGAGCGGTACTCGCGGGCCGGGAGGTGCTTGGGGGCGTTTGCAGGGGTCTTTGATATCGGCTGAACGCAGTTTAACCGCCACACTTTGAACGGGCCAAGGCACCGATCGAGCTTGCTGCGAAATGGTGCGTTGGGTTGTCGTGGCGGGTTCTGGAGTCAGACGCCCCAGCCGGGCGTAGGTTCGCATTACACTGGAGCGATGGCCAAGATTTCTGTGGTGATCTGTTGTGCGAACGCCGAGGCGACCCTGCCCGCGGCGATCGCATCGGCCCAGTGGGCGGACGAGTTGGTCATCGTTGATTCGGGGTCGGCCGACCGCACCGCGGAGATTGCGCAGGCGTCGGCGGATGTGTACCGGGTTGAGCGTTGGCGCGGTTACACGGGGCAAAAAAAATTCGGGGCCGAGCTCGCGGCCAACGACTGGGTCTTGATTCTTGATGGGGACGAAGAAGTCTCGCCGAAGCTGGCCGAGCAGATCCGGGCGCTTTGCGATGCGGAGTTAGATCGGCTTGATGTGATCTATATGAATCGGCAAAACTGGATCATGGGTCGGCCGGTGCGGGCGTGGTGGCCCGACCGCCAGAGTCGACTGATCCACCGCCGACGCACGCACTGGCCGGACGAGGCGCTACACGACACCCGCCAGCCGTCCGACCCGTCGCGCGTCCGCCACCTGACAGGCCACCTCGAACACAAACGCGTCGGTGTTGCCGGGCTCGAGTCTTGGGCCGACTATTTCAGCGGCCAACGGCTGGACGAACGGCTGATGATGGTCGCCCGCCAGATGCACGCCCAAGGCAAGCGGGCGACGTGGGGGGCGATCGCGGTCCGGCCGTGGATGGCATTTTTCAAATTTTATGTGCTTAAACGCGGATTCCTCGACGGCACGTTCGGCCTGCTCATCGCCCAAAAAGCCGCGGTCAGCGTTCAACTCAAATACGCGGCGTTGTGGGCTGTGCAGCAAGAAGCGGCCAAAGAAGAATCTCCCGACTGACCAAGGGTGTGGGTCCCCATCGTTTTTATCGGCCGAATCTCGCTCCGTACCGCGCTACCCATCCGCAATCGGGTTATGCTGATGCCAGAAGCCAAGACGCCGCAGCTGGAATTGCGAGATCGGGTTTTCTAAGCTGCCTCCGCAGCCTGCCGATGATACACTGCCTAGCCTCATTTGATTTCCATCCCGCCCGCCCGGAGCCAGGTCCATGACCACCAAAGATTCCCGATTGATCGTCAGCGAACACGAAGAGATCACCAAGATCGGTTTCGTCGATCGCAACATCCTCGAAGAGGCCAACATCCAGCAGATCGGCGAAGAAATCTCCGCCATCATCGACAGCAAAGCCAACCCTAAAATTTTGTTTAGCTTTGAAAACGTCGAGCACCTCTCGTCGGCCGCGCTGGGCACGCTCATCACGGTCAACACCAAGGTCAAGCAGAAGGGCGGCCAGCTCCGCCTTGCCAGCATCGACAAACAGATTTACGAAGTCTTTGTCATCACCAAGCTCAACAAGCTCTTCCAGATCCACGACAGCACCGAGAAGGCGCTCGGCAGCTTTAAATAAAACCGGGCGGTCCGTCCTCGTTTGCCGGCCCGCAGGATGGGGCAGCCCAATGCGGAAGAACGGGTCGCTGCTGAGTTCATTGCTTCATGAAACAACCGCGGGTGTGTGGAGGGGCCAACCCTGTATGTCCAAGCCGACGTCCACCAAGCTCGTCTTCCCCAGCAAGCTCAGCGAAGTTCCCGCGGCACAGCACGCCATCGTGGACGCCGCGAAAGAAGCGGGCTTCGGCGAAAAAGCGTTGTTTGCGATCCGCCTCGCCCTCGACGAAGCGTTGACCAATGCCGTCCGCCACGGCAACGCCAGCGACCCCACCAAAAACGTGACCGTCGAGTTCACACCCGAGCCACACCAACTGGTCATCACTATTGAAGACGAAGGGCCGGGCTTCGCCCCCGAGGACGTCCCCGATCCCACCGCCGAGGAAAACCTCGGCCGGCCCCACGGCCGGGGCGTCATGCTCATGCGGGCCTACATGACCGACGTCCAATTTAACGACCGCGGCAACCGCGTCACCCTCATCAAACAAGCCGACTGCGCCCTGCCGCAGAACGATTAAACCCCCACGCCGACTTCAAAGCCCGTACTCCCTTCCGGTAGTCCGCACCCGCCCGGCCTTGGCCCGGCGGCTGGATTCCCTTAAGCTATGGCGTTGCCCCGCCCCGAGGACCGCAGTGCCCCAGCCCTCCACATCGCAAGCCGCCGCCGACGCTACTTCGCAAGCCCGTGCCGATGTGGCCGACCCTCCGAGTTCGTCCAGCTCAACACTCCCCGCCGATGAACCCGAGCCTATCGCGGGGCAGCTTCCCGAAAGCTCGCCCCGACCTCCCATGGCATCCGGACCCGCCCCCGTCGCTGGCGTTGAGCTGTCGTTTACCCTCGATACCCACGACACCGATCCGCCCGCCGCGGGTTGGCTCGAAGAACGTCTCGCCGAAGCGATGAAGTTGTTGGGCGTCACCACCGGCAGCCTCGCGGTGACGCTCATCGACGACCCCACCATGATCCAGCTCCACGCCGACCACTGCGATGATCCGACGCCCACGGACGTGCTCACCTTCGATCTCGCCGACCGCCAACCCCCCCAGCCCGGCGACCTCGTCACCCACATCGACGGCGACCTCGTGATCTGCCGCGACGAAGCCCAGCGCCAAGCCGCCCACCGCGGACACGACGCCCGCAACGAACTTTTGCTCTACGCCGTCCACGGCCTCATGCACCTGCTTGGCGAAGACGACCACGACGACGCCGACTACCAACGTATGCACCAACGCGAAGATCAACTCCTCACCCAAATGGGCCTTGGACCCATCTTCCAACGCGACCCCATCGCCCCCGGCCAGCAGAGGGGCGACGCATGACAACCGCGATCCTCATCATCGCCGTGGCCTGTTTCTTGGCGTGCTACTTTTCCGCGACGCACTCGGTGCTCAAGTCGTTTTCCCGCAAACGGCTCGCCGACCTGCTCGAAGCCCGCGGCCAGCACGGCCAAGCCGAGTACGTCAACGAAAACCTCGCCCAACTCCAATTGACCACCGGCTTGCTGCGCTCCTGCTGCGTCCTGACGCTCGTGCTCAGCACACTGTTCGTCGTCGAAACGTATCTCGGACAGTCCACCACGATCTCGCCTTGGCCGTTTGTCTTGGCGTTCGGGATCGCTGCGGTTTTGCTAAGTGTGTTCAGCGTGGCGATCCCGGTCAGCTGGGCCCAGTACCGCGCCGAGCGTTTGCTCGCGTGGTCCGTGCCGCTCTTGCGGGTGTTGTCGATCCTGTCGCTGCCGATCACCAAGCCGCTGAGCCTGTTCGACCCGGTGGTGCGTCGTATCTCCGGCGTTGATCTGCACGACGACGACGATGACCTGTCGGACCAAGTCCTCGCTGCGGTCGAAGACCACGAAGAAGGCGACACCGTCGCCGACGATCAAAAGCAGATGATCGAAGCCGTGTTCGACCTCCGCGACACCGACGCGGGCGAGATTATGACCCCGCGCACCGACATCCAGGGCATCGAACTCCCCGCGACCCTCGAACAAGTCAAAACCGCGGTCCTCGAGTACGGCCACTCCCGCCTCCCGGTCTTCCGCGAAAACCTCGACGACATCGTCGGCATCCTCTACGCCAAAGACCTCATCGAACTCCTGCACACCCCCGGCACCGAAACCGAAAAGGCCGCCTCCTTCGACCTCGAATCTATCCTCCGCGATTCGTTCCTCGTCCCCGAATCCAAAAAAGTCCTCGAACTCCTCCACGAATTCCGCGCCACCAAAATCCACATGGCCGTCGTCCTCGACGAGTACGGCGGCACTGCGGGGCTCATCACCATCGAGGACATCCTCGAAGAAATCGTCGGCGAAATCCAGGACGAATACGAACCCGAAGACGAAGCCCCCGAAGTCACCCCCATCAACGACACCACCGCCAAAGTCGATGCCCGCACCAGCATCGACGACCTCAACGACCAACTCGACCTCGACCTGCCCGAAGACGAAGACTACGACACCGTCGGCGGCTTCGTCTTCGCCGAACTCGGCCACATCCCCGAAGTCGGCGAAACCTTCGAGGCTCACGGCATCAAAGTCACCGTCGACGAAGCCGAGCGCACCAAAGTCATCGCGGTGACGGTCGAAAAGCTCGACGCGGTGCCCGAATCCGCTTCCTGATCGACGAACGATCGGATCGCGGTCGGTTATCATTCGACCCCCATGCCCGACCTCCGCTTCTACAACACGCTGACTCACCAGATCGAACCGTTTTCCCCGATTGACGCTGATGCTTCCGGGGGCGCTTCCGGGGGCGGGACGGTGTCGATGTACAACTGCGGGCCGACGGTGTACGACTTTGCGCATATTGGGAACTTCAAGACGTTTCTGTTTGCCGACGTGCTGCGGCGGTTTTTGGAGTTGGTCGGCTACGACGTGCATCAAGTGATGAACCTGACCGACGTCGGGCACATGACCGAGGACCAGCTCGCCGACGGCGGGGGCGAAGACAAGATGCAGGTCGCCGCCCAGCGTCTTGCCGCCGCGAAAAAATCTGGCGACGCCCACGCCACCGCGATCGATAATCCTAACGATCCGTACCAAGTCGCGCAGTTCTACATCGATGCGTTTATCGAAGACGCCAAGCTGCTGGGCATGAAAGTCGCGGACGAATACCCGCAAAACATGCCGCGGGCGACGGACCATGTGCCGAACATGGTGGCGATGGTCGAAGGCTTAGTGGCGAAAGATCACGCCTACGTCGCGGCCGACGGGGCGGTGTATTTTTCAGTCGAAAGTTACGAAGGCTACGGCAAGCTGTCGGGCAACAGCATCCACGAACTCAAGGGCGGAGCGGGCGGCCGGATCGTCGCCGAGAACCAGACCGGCAAACGCCACCCCGCGGATTTCCTGCTGTGGAAGCCCGATTCGTCGCACCTGATGAAGTGGGATAGCCCGTTCGGCGAAGGCTATCCGGGGTGGCACATCGAGTGCAGTGCCATGGCCAGGGCCGTGCTCGGCCGCGACGTGATCGACATCCACAGCGGCGGCGAAGACAACATCTTCCCCCACCACGAATGCGAGATCGCCCAGTCCTGCTGCACCACCGGCAAGCCCTCCTTCGCCAACCTGTGGATGCACAGCCGACACCTGATG
>CAYPCC010000108.1:5838-9806 GCA_964409095.1 uncultured Phycisphaera sp.
CCTGATGGTCGAGGGCACAAAGATGTCCAAGAGCAAGGGCAATTTCTTCACCGTCCGCCAAATTCTCGACGGCAAGTTCACGGGCCGCGAAGTCGATCCCGCGGTCCTGCGTTACGAGATGATCAAGGCCAACTACCGCAGCCAGATGAACTTCACCAAGCGCGGCCTCGAAGACTCTGCGGCGAACGTGCGGAAGCTGCGTGAGTTTGTGGCTTCACTGGAATCTCAAACGGATGCAGCGGCCGACGTCGACATCGCGCACCCCGCGGTCGCGCGGTTTGTGGACGCCCTCGCCGACGACCTGAACATCGCCGGGGCACTCGCGGCGGTGTTCGAGTGGGTCAACGAGTACAACGCGTCGCCGGGCGACCCGGCGGAAGCCTTGGGGGTAATGCGACAGTTTGATCGGGTGCTGGGCGTCTTGCCGGCCGCCACGGAAGACTCCGCAGAAGACGACTGGGCAAGTCAACGCAGCGCCGCCCTGGACGCCGCCCGCAAGGCCAAAGACTTCGCCGCCGCCGACGCGATCCGTGATGAACTGCAAAGCGCAGGCTACGACGTGAAGACCACCAAAGACGGCACGGTCGCCACCAAGCGGTTAGCATAAGAATGGTTATTTTTTCGCGACCGATCGCCTGCGCGGCGAGCGGCAGGGGGGTGCCCCCTGCACCCCCGAAGGCATCAGGTCATGGCACGGTGCGAAAGTCGTTGGGCTCGACCCCGGCCGTAGGCCGCGAAGCGGAATGTCTTATGCCGCTTCGATGTCCAGATCGACTTCGACGCCTTCGTAGTGATATTGCTCGGCGATGTACTGCTCCAGCGGCCGCACATCGGTGATCACGACCCGAAACGGCACCGCCAAGGTCCGCATCAAAAACGCCAACGCGGTCGATAAAGTTTCGGAGGTGGTGCAGCACAGCAGGTGGCCGTCGGGCTCGATCGCCAGCGGAAGAATCAGGTAGTCCCAGGCGTCGCGGGGGGAGAGGTATTCGAGCGCGGCGGGGTCGTGGGCGGTCTTGGACAGCTTGACCTCGGGGGCGTGGCGACGCAGGTGTTTAGTCAGCGCGTCCAGCAAATCGACTTCGTGAAGACCAAAAAGTTCGGCGGTATACTCCAAAAAGCATTGATTATCAGACGGCGTGGCGGATGATTCGAGGACGGTCGTTCGCTGCTCGTCGGTGAGGAGTTGCTGTTCAACCAGGACGGTGGTCATCTGCTCGTGGGTCATGCCGGGGCTCCGTAGTTCGCGCTACGCTTGCCATCGGACGATGGGCCTTGGGAGTTGAAACCACCGAGCAAAAAAACGGAAACGAGGGTTCGATTACGTTAGGTTGGTGGTTTTGGTGTTGAGAGTTTTGAACGCCCGAACCCCGCCGGTGATGTACGGCAGACCCGATAGCACCGTGGCGATCACGGTGGCGTAGACCAGCACATCGCGCACCCAGCCCAGCCCAGCCCAGCCCGGCCGATTCGGATCGATCATCACGATGATCAGCACGACGGGGACGACGACGGATTGCAGGATCATCTTGAGCTTGCCGATCCAGTTGGCGCTGAAGTCGATGCCGGCTTTCTCGACCTCGCCCCGGATCCCGGTGACCAGGAGTTCTCGGGCGAGCACGAGTACCACCATCCACGGGTAGACGCCGCTGACCATCGTGCGGACGTGGCCCGCGTCGATGGCCGAGGGATCGAGGAAGCGGGGGCTGCCGAGGTAGATCACCGCGCCGAGGATGAGGATCTTGTCGCAGAACGGGTCCATGATCCGGCCAAACTTCGAGACCACGTCCCACCGCCGGGCGAGATAGCCGTCGAGCGCATCCGTCACCGCCGCGAGGATGAACAACACCGTCGCCACGGGCAACACCCACCCCGGCGAGGCCGGCTCTGACTGATACCGATACATCTGCAGCACCCCGAAAAACGCCCCGGCAAACACCAGCCGAAGCATTGTGAGCTGGTTCGGGATATTTTTACGCTGCAGCATCGTGAACGCATGGTAGCCGATAGGGGCGGATTGAATCACCAAGGGAACCAAGGCGGCCAAGGATGTCAAGAAATACCCAGACCCTCACGCCCACAGTTTTATGGCTAGTTTCTTCTTGGCTCACTTGACCGTCTTGGTTCCCTCGGCGATGAATGCCTTCGCCGCGCCCAACCCCGCAAGTCGGCCGGTGCACCACGCCCACTGGAAGTTGTACCCGCCGATCCGGCCGTCCACATCAAGAATTTCGCCCGCCAAATGCAGACCCGGGCAGACGCGGGATTCCATGGTGGACAGGTTCACTTCGGACAACGGCACCCCGCCCGCGGTGACCTCGGCAAACTCGTAACCCCGGTCGGCCGTGACCGGCAGCGGCAGGGCCGTCAACGTCCGCACCAGCGCCCGCCTTGCCTCTTTTGACAGTTGGGATAGTGGTAACGCCGGGTCGAGTTTTGCGCCGTGCTGCACCAGCGCCGCCGCCAAGCGTTCGGGGAAGTGCGGCTGCACCACTTGCAATACGGTGCGCCGCGGATGGGTTCGGGTCTGTTCGAGCCATTCCGCTTCCAGCGATTCAAACGTGTGCGGCGGGAGCAGGTTCGCGGTCAACGTGTGTTGCTTGTCGGCAAAGTCGCCGCCGAAGTGCCCCCGGAAGTGCCGAGAGATATCCATCGCCGCCGGACCCGAAAGCCCAAAATGCGTCAGCAGCATCGCCCCGGCCTGACGGTGGACCACCTTGCCCGTCGGCCCGGCCAAGCTCAGCTCGACATCCACCGCGATGCCCTTGAGTTCTTTGAGCCAGTGGTTCGGCGGCAGCATCAACGGGACCAGCGCCGGCCAGGTGTCGGTGACCGTGTGGCCCAGCGACTTGGCGAGCCGATAGCCGAAGCCGTCGCTGCCGGTCTTGGGCAAGGCGAGGCCGCCGGTGGAGAGCACGACGCGGCGGGCGGCAAAGTCGCCTTGCGAGGTGGTGATGCGAAACCTGCCGTCGTCTTGCTTGGCGATCGCGGAGACGCGGTGTTCGGTCAGCAGCTTGGCGTCGGCGTCGTAGCACGCTTCGAGCAGCGCATTGAGCACGGTACGGGCGCGGTCGGTGGTGGGGAAGAGTTTGCCGGTGTCTTCACGTTTGAGCTCGACACCCCGCCCCCGGAAGAAGTCGATCGTGTCGCCAACCGTAAACGACTTGAGGATTTTCTTCACCGCGTTCTGCGAACTGCTCGGCCCGGTGGCGTAGTCGATCGGCCGCACGACATCATGCGTCACGTTGCAGCGTCCACCCCCGGCAATCAAGATCTTCGCCCCAAGTTTTTTCGCACCGTCGAAGGCGACCACACGGCCGGATTGGTCGCGGGAACGGGCCGCAAAAATGCTGGCAAATAAGCCCGCAGCCCCGGCCCCGATGATCGCGATGTCGCAAGAGGGTTCATGCATGTGAAATCGGAAATCTGCCGCGAATGAACGCGGATAGACGCCAATCAAACCCGATAGGCGATTCGCGTGCATCCGCGTTCATTGGCGGCAAAAACGCATCGGTTTTATTTAAAATCGTCCAACGACAGCCCGCCGAGGCCGAGGCCGCCCACGTTGCCGAGGCCGGACTTGAGGTTTTCTTTGGGGATGCGTTTCTTGGCAACGCCTTTGACGATGGGTTGTTCGCCACGACCACCGCGTCCGCCGTAGTCACCGCCTCGACCGCCGTAGTCGCCACCGCCTGCGCCGCCACTTCCGGGGGCGTCGGAACCGGCGGGTTTGAGGGAGAGGCTGATCTTGCGTTTGTCTTCGTCGATGTCTTTGATGCGGAATGCTTTGGTGTCGCCGACGTTGACGATATCGGTGACTTGGCCGACGCGTTTGGTGTCGAGTTCGGAGATGTGGACGAGGCCTTCGATGCCTTGTTCGAGTTCGACGAAGGCGCCGAAGTCGGTGGTGCCGGTGACGGTGCCGGTGACCATGGCGTCTTTGGCGTATTTGTGGCTCCCCCCGCCCC
>CAYPCC010000109.1:0-9684 GCA_964409095.1 uncultured Phycisphaera sp.
CAAGGTGCCGCAAACACCACCGCCCAAGCCCGCCTCATCCTCGCCAACGCCCGCCCCGAACTCCGCCTCGGCGACCGCATCGACGCCGTGCAACCCAACGGCCGCGATCTCACCGGCCAACCCGCCTCGCTCGCCCCCCGAACCGCCACGGTCTCGCAGGTCCGTTGCGACTTCGCCGAACCCGCCCAAACCGTACTCACCCTTCTCGCCTAAACGCCCCTCGCAAAGGAAACCGCCGTGATCGTAGAACTCGCCCAAGCCCTCTCTCAATTCGGTGCCGCCGGCCTCATGGGCGCGTTGTGGGTCTGGGAACGCTCCATGAGCCGCAAACGCGAAGCCCAGCTCTCCGCCGCCCACGAACACCTCAAAAACGACCGCGTGCAACTGCGCGAACTCATGCGCCTGGTCCATCGCAACACCCGGGCGGTCGAACGCTTTGAACAAACCCAATCGCAACTCCGCGACCTGCTCGAAAGGATCTACGGTGAACAAAACCAACGCGCTGCATAAGTCTCAAGGTCGCACGCGGCTCGCGCGACTTACCGCCACCCTGCTGCTGCTTCCGGGGGCAGCCGGGTGGGCGGGTTGCGGGTCGCCGCCTTCGGTCGTGCCGGTGCTCCGGGTCGTCGAGCGGGCCATGCTGGACGAAGCCCATCGCATCGAAGCCTACGACGCCGAGCGTGATCGGTTGGCGCTCGACGACGCCCGCCTGCGTCTGCGTGACGGCTACCTCGCCGACCTCAACACCACCGACACCCTCGACCCCTCGTGGATCGACAGCGCGACCGAAGTCTACGTCGCCGCCCGCGAGGCCTTGGTCTGGCAAGAGATCGATCTCGCTCGGCAACGGCAAGCCCGCCAAGACAACCTCCGCGACGCCGCCCGCGCTCAGGCCCGCGCGATCGCCATCCTCCAACAACAAGACCGCCTCGTCCAGCAAACCGTCGGGCTGGACCTCTGGCGACTCGAACGCCCCGACACGGAGACCCCCGAATGACCACCGCCCGCACCCCGCTCCGCGACCTGGTCGAAGCCAAACTCGACGAACACTGGCTCGCTTGGTCTCACCAACACCCCCACCTCGCCGCGGCGATCGACCGCACCAAACTTCTCGACGTGGCCATGGATCGGCTGCGTGACGACCCCGCGTTTATCGAGGCCTTGAAACAAGCCGACTTCGACGAACACCGACTCGCCCAAGCGGCCCACCTGCTCAACCTCGCCGACCGCTGGGCGCGTCAGGTTTTGCCGGGCTGAACTTATGTTTTCAACCCCTTTAGTCCCTCTCGCCTTTTCGGAACTTGTGATGAAAAACCACCGTTGGACCAGCCGTAAATTTCTCCTGAGCCTCTCGGTGCAAGCGACCGCCGTTGCGGTCTTGCTTTGGCCCGAACACGAATCGGCGATCGTCGAGGTCGGCCGATCGGTCACCGCGCTCGTCGTCATGCTCCTCAGCGGGCTGGGTTATGTGAGCGCCGAAGCGTCGCTGGATCGGCGCGACGGGCCGAACCCAGCTGGCCCCGCCTCGCCCGATACGACGGCCACAACTCACGCCGCGTCTTGATGGAACCCGCAGCGCGATCTATTCTTCGGCGGTGATATGCATCTCCACTATTCGATCGCGTGGACCCCTTGCCGGGGTGATCGTTGCGGTCGTATTGGCCGGGACGTTTGCCGGATGCGAAAGCAAGGGGCCGGATCGTCGGCCGATGGCCGCCGACGACAATCTTCCAATCGGTTGGCAGCCCGAGGCGGTGGCGCTGCGGATCTATCCTTCGACGCGGTTCGTCAGCGAGCAGAACACGCCGATGCTCGAAGCACGGGTCGAGCTGTTTGACCAGATGGGCGACTCGATCAAAGCCTCGGGGCAGCTACGGTTTGAGTTGTTTGCCGCGGGTCATGCGCCGGGGATCGAGGTCGGCCGACTGCTCTATAGCTGGGACATCGGGCTCATGAGCCTCGAAGAACACCGACAGTTTTACGACCCCATCACCCGGGCCTACCTCTTGCGGCTACGGCTGGACTCGGCCGCGATCACCGAGCGACAGGTCCTCCTACGGGTGACGTTCCAGGCGGGTGATGACGCTCGGCTGATGGACGAGCAGCCGGTGCGGACAACTTGGTAAAACGCTGCCAACGAGCGGTCAGTTGCGGATCGACGCAATGCCCGCGCGGACCTCATCGACGAGCGCCTGGGCGGCGTCTGGCGTCGCGGCCTCGGCGATGATGCGGAGGATCGGCTCGGTGTTACTCGGCCGAACGTGCACCCAGCGGTCGGGCCAATCGACGCGGACGCCGTCTTGGGTATCGACCTTCTGGTCGGCGTAATGCTCGGCGGTCCACGCCAACGTCGGGTCGGCGAGTTCGCGGGACGACAACTCCAACTTGTCCTTCACGATCGCGTAGCTCGGCGTCGCGGCGACGATCGCGGAAAGGGGTTCGCGTCGCTGGGCAAGCATTTCGAGAACCAGGGCCATGCCGACAAGGCTGTCGCGGACTTGGCTGATGGGCCGCCAGATAATCCCGCCGTTGCCTTCGCCGCCGAGGTTGGAGCCGTGCTGGCGCATGCCTGCGGCGACGTTGGCTTCGCCGACGGGGGTACGGACGACAGTCGCGCCAGCGGCGGCGGCGATGTCGTCGAGCATCCGGCTGGTCGAAAGGTTCGCCGCGGCGACATCTCCGACACCGAGCTTGTGCATCGCGCAGAGGGCGAGCGTGTATTCCTCGCCGATGTAGATGCCTCGCTCATCGACAATCGCCAAGCGGTCGGCGTCGGGGTCTTGGGCGAAGCCGACGTCGGCGTGTTCGCGTTTCACCACCGCACAAAGTTCGGTGAGGTTTTCTTTGGTGGGTTCGGGGACGTGGGGGAATCGGCCGGTGGGTTCGCGGTAGAGATGAACCCGCTGCACATCGAGATGGGCCAGCAGCGCAGCGGCTTCGTCACCGCCCGCCCCGTGGACCGAATCGACCACGGCTTTGAGCTTGGCGCTGCGGATCAAATCCACATCGACCAAGTCGGCCACGAGGTCGCGGTGGATGTTGACGCCGGTGGTGTCTTGGGTGATCGGTTGGAGCTGTTCGACTTCGACGTGATCCAATTCGTCGGCTTTGAACCGCGTAATGATTTGTTCGACGGCTTCCGGGGGCGGGGCGACGCCGTCGTGGCGGAGCGGCTTGATGCCGTTCCACGGCGCGGGGTTGTGGCTGGCGGTGATGACGATGCCGCCGTCGGCTTTGAGGTGTTGGCCCATGATGGCGACGCCGGGCGTGGAGAGGATGCCGACGCGGACGACTCGGCAGCCGACGCGGACTAGGCCCGCGGCGGCGGCGTTCTCGAACATCTCGCCGGACGGGCGCGAGTCGCGGCCGAGCACGACGGTGGGGCGGGGCGTCTCGCGGGCGGTCTTGAGCCAGCTGCCGAAGGCGGCGGTGTAGCGGGCGACGACGTCGGGCGTGATCGACTTGCCGACGAGGCCACGCATGCCGCTGATGCTGAGCATGAGCGGGGCGGAATCATTTTTGGTTTTGGATTGAGGATTTTGGATTGTAAGGTTCTCCCAAGACGGGCTAAGCGGCGAGCGGCTAAAAATCAGTACCAGAGTTTAAGTTGTTCGAGGTCCACGCCGGCCAGGTCGTCGATCACTCGGCCCGCGTCGGCGAGCGCTTCGGCCGGGCCGGTGGTGGCCAAGCCCAGCGTCATCAAACCCGCGCCCTGCGCCGACGCCAAGCCCGCGGCGGTGTCTTCGATCGCCAGCGCGTGGCCGGGCTTGATCCCGAGTCGTTCCACAGCCATCGCATAACTGGTCGGGTCGGGCTTGGAAAATTCGACGTCATCCGCGGTGACGATGATGTCGAAGCGGTCCCGGCGGTCGAGCAGTTCGAGCATCAGTTCGATGTCCGCCCGCGTCGCGCCGCTGGCGATCGCCCGCGGCAGATCAACGTTCGCGCACTCATCAATCAATTCGAGCGCCCCCGGAATCGCCAATGAACCCTGTGAGGCGCCCATCTTGGCTACGGCGTCGAACATGGGTTGTTTTTGGGCACACAACTCGGCGACCCGCTCGGCGGTGACTTCTTGGCCCGACGCTTCGAGCATGACCCGAAACGCATCGCGGTCGTCGAAGCCGATGTAGGTCGCCAGATATTCCTCGTAGGAAAACGTGAAGCCGATGGACTTGCCGACCATGACGAAGGCCTGGTAGTGCAACGGCTCGGAGTCGACGATGACGCCGTCAAAATCAAAAACAATCGCTTGGAGCATGGGCGGGAGTTTACGGCCCCGGGAAGGGGGACGCCAAATGGCGAGTCTCTATCATGTAACGATGAATGTCCTGCCCCGGTACGCCCAAGCCTTAAAGATTGCGTTGTCCGTAATCCCGTCAATGGGTTTGGGAAAAGTGTTAATGGTCAACGCGATTGGCCGGGTATTGGGTGAAAATGTTGTGGCCGACCGGGATCTGCCCCCGTTTGACCGGTCAGCGATGGATGGGTTTGCGTTGCGGGCGGAGGCGTTTGGGGCGGGCAAGGCGTTTCGCATCGCGGGGAGTGTGCTGGCGGGCGGGGTGTTGCCGAGTGACTTGACACTGAACCCGGCCCAAGATGTGGTACGGATTGCGACGGGGGCGGCGGTGCCGGGTGTTTTCGATGCGGTGGTGCAGATTGAAAAGGCGGTGGTGAGCGAAGACGGAGGCGGCCAAGCGACCGTGGTGTTTGAGGTTGATGCGGTAAAGCCTTGGATGAATATCCACCGGCGAGGAGCGGACGCGGCGGCGGGGTCGGTGGTGATCCCGGCGGGCGCGCGGCTCCGGCCGCATCACCTGGGCATCGCGGCGTCGGTGGGGGCGGCAACGATCAGCGTGGCGCGTCGGCCGCGAGTGGTGGTGCTGAGTTCGGGAGACGAGGTGCGGCCCCCGGAAACGGCCGCGGCGGACCTTGCGCCGCAGCAGATCCGCGACAGCAACGGGCCGATGTTGGTGGCGTTGCTCGGGGCAATGGGGTGCGAGGTGTTGCGGCACGAGCATGTGGCGGACGAGGCGGAGGCGGTGCAGCAGGCGTGTGCGACGGCGGCGGCCGAGGCGGACCTGGTCATCACTGCGGGCGGGGTGAGCGTGGGGCAGCGGGATTTGTTTCCCGCGACGTGGCCGACGCTGGGGTACGAGGTGGTGTTGCACGGCGTGAAGATGCAGCCGGGCAAGCCGGTGTTCGTCGCTCGGCCGTCGGGGTTTAGCGCCACGCGATTTACAGCCAACCCGGGGGTCGCGCCGCCGTGCTCGGCGGTGGTGATCGGGCTGCCGGGCAACCCGGTGAGCGTGTTGGCGACAGCGCACCTGTTCGTCTGGCCGATGGTGCGGAAGATGATGAGGTTGGACCCAGCTTTACCGTGGCGGCGGGTGTGGCTGGCGAGCCCGGTGAGACCCAACGCCATGCGTGAAGCGTTCCGCGCCGCCCGCTTCGTCGGCGAGACCCGCGACCAAATCGAAGTCGTCCCCTGGCAAGGCTCGGGCGACTTGACTCACACCGCCACGGCCGACGGCTGGGTGCGACTGCCGGTGAGTGATGCCGAGCTGCAAGTTGGCACTGGCTTAGCTTTTTTGCCGTTGCTGAGCGGCTCGCCGATGCCCGCCGCGGCGGCGAGTTCGGGGGGTTTGTGATGACGATGCGGATCAAGGTTTTGTTTTTTGCGGCGCTGGCGGATCGTTTGGGGGTCCGAGAAGTCGGACTTGAATTGCCGTTGGAGTCGCGGGTGGGCGAGGCGTTGGACCGGCTGGCCGAGCGTCACCCGGTGCTGGTTGAGATGCGTGACACGTTGGCGGTGGCGGTCAACCTCGCTTACGTCGATTCGGGCGAGGTTTTAGCGGACGGTGACGAGTTGGCGCTGATCCCGCCGGTGTCGGGCGGCTGACCCCCGGAATCACGCAAGCGGTAACGCGGGGCATTCGATGCTTCCGGGGGGCGGTAATGTTTTTTCGTGTTAGCACGGTTAACCGATTGGCGGGGTTGGTCGATGTGAAAGGGGTACAGCCGCGGCATCCATGTAGCAGCGGCTGGGAGATTCACGGAGAAAGCTGAAGGGTTTGCCGCTATGGCCAAACAGAAAGACATCCTGACCACGGGCGAAGTCGCCAAGATTTGCAACGTCGCCCCCCGCACGGTCAGCAAATGGTTCGACTCGGGCCAGCTCAAGGGCTACCGCATCCCCGGCAGCAAAGACCGCCGCATCCCCATGCCCGCCCTCATGCGGTTCATGAAAGCCCACCACATCCCGCTCGACGGGCTGCAATCCGGCAAGACCCGCGTCCTGGTTGTCGATCAAGCCAGCGAGATCGTCGGCGTGCTCACCAAGGTGCTTACCGAACAAGCCAACTACGAAGTCAAGACCGCCGACACCGGCTTCGCCGCCGGTATCGAGTGCGAAAAATTCCGCCCGCACGTCCTGCTGCTCGACATGCACCTGGGTGATGTGAAAGGCGAAGACGTGCTCAAACTCGTCCGCTCCAGCGACGATATGCAGGCCACCAAAGTCATCGCCATGTCCGGCAAGTTCACCGACGGCCAAGCCCAGCACCTGATCAGCCAGGGCTTCGACGGCTACCTCAAAAAGCCGTTCCACGTCCGCTCGGTCATCGAAGCCGTCGAAGACGCCGTCGCCTTGGTTTACTGAATATAACGACCACCCCGGCCCCGCCGAACCGCCCTAGGGAAAAGAGAGTTCCCCGTCGGCACGGCGACAACCGGGAGCGGAACGCGGCGCGATCCAGGGAAAGATCACGCGGAGGGATCCGTCAACCACGCCGCTTAACGCCGCCCCGGCCACCGCCGGGGCGGTTTTTCATGACGAAGCAACAGCACAATCGGTGAAGTATCGACCGCCGCGATCAAGACACGCTTAGCCAATCTCGGTAGACTACGAATCCGCAAATGACCGCGTTTGGAGAAGTTACGCATGACCAGCCCCGCCCTGAATTTCGGTGTCCAAAGTTGGTGTTTCCGCCACTACAAAGACAACGCCACCGTCGCGGAAAAAGCCAAATCGATCGGCGTGGGTTCGATCGAGCTCTGCGAATTCCATACGCCGTTCAGTGATGTCGAACCATTCAAAGAGGTCGTCAAGATCTACCGCGACGCCGATGTGGCGATCAACTCGATGGGCGTGCAAACCTTCGTCGGGGCCGACACCGAGCGGGCCTGGTTCGAGTGCGCTGCCGCCGCCGGGGCCAAGCACATCACCGCCCACTTCCGCGTCGACAGTTTCCACACCGCCGTGCCCAAAACCGCCAAGCTCGCCGACGAGTTCGGCATCAACGTCGGCATCCATTGCCACGGCGGCTATATGTTCGGCGGCTCACAAGACGTCATCGATCACCTCATCAAACTCGGCGACGGCAAGATCGGCGTCTGCATCGACACCGCCTGGTGTATGCAGACCGGCCCGCGAAACGGCGACCCCGTCGAATGGGCCAAGAAGTACGCCGGCTCGATCTTCGGCGTCCACTACAAAGACTTCGTCTTCGACCCCAACGCCCAGTGGCACGACGTCGTCGTCGGCACCGGCACCCTCGACCTGCCCGCGTTCGTCAAAGCCCTCAAAGACGGCGGCTTCGACGGCACCGCGGTGATCGAATATGAAGCCGACGTCGAAAATCCCGTGCCCGCGCTGACCAAATGCGTCGAAGCGATGCGCAAACTCACGGCTTAACGATCGTTGATTTAAACCACAGAGACTCAGAAGCACGGAGACACCAACGAAGCGAGTTGAATCGCTTTGCTTTGTCTCGCTGCCTCGGTGTGTCTGTGGTTAGATCAGATGGAAACTACTTCGGCGAACCGAGGATCGGCCGGAGTTTACCGTCGTGCGCTTCGATCAACGCCTCGGCCGCGTCGAGGTCGAGGGCTTTGCGGTGCATCACCAGCGCCAGCTTAACCCGCCCGTCCGCCGCGTCGAGTAATTCGGCCGCCGCATCGCGGTCGAGGGCCAGTTGTTGCATCAAAATCCGCTCGGCCCGGTCCTTGAGCTTCACGTTCGTCGCCCGCACATCGACCATCAGGTTGCCCCACGTCTTGCCGAGTTGAACCATCGTCGTGGTGGTAATCATGTTCAGGGCCAGCTTCGTGGCCGTGCCCGCTTTCATCCGGGTCGAGCCAGTAACGACCTCGGGGCCAACGATGATCTCGATCGCGTGATCGACTTGGTAGGGGTCTTCCGGGGGCGGCGGCAGGTCCACCGGCGCGTTGCCCGGCACCAGCGGCGCTCTCGTCACGGGCTTACGCAGCGTGCTGAGTTTCACGCAGGTGATGATCCCCGTCGCTGCGCCTTGCTTGCGGGCAAACTCGATCGCGCCCCACACAAACGGCGTCGTCCCGCCCGCCGCGATCCCCACCAGCGTGTCGTGCTCGGTGAGTTTCATCTTGGTCAGCGTCAGGTGGCTGCCGGCGGGGTCGTCTTCCTTGCCCTCGGCAGACTTCCGCAGCGCTTTGTCGCCGCCAGCAATAATCCCGACCACGTCGTGCGGGTCGGTGAAAAACGTCGGCGGACATTCGCTGGCGTCGAGTACGCCCAGTCGGCCGGATGTGCCCGCCCCGACGTAGATCAGCCGGCCGCCTTGCTGCATCCCCGCGATGATGCGTTCGATCAACTTCGTGAGCGCCGGCAACGCCAACCTCACCGCCCGTGGGACTTCGATGTCCTGCGTGTTGATCAGTTGCAGCGTCTGCGCCACCGACAACGCATCGATCGCCGCCGCGGACGCGAGGCGTTTTTCGGTTTCGAGCTGGCTGCGGTCGAGCGGTGATTCGGGCGTGGACATGTCAGCTCCGGTTTAGCCGTCGATCGCAGATCGACGCTTTTGTGCTCACCGAACACCATCGGCGATCTCCGATCGCCCGCTAAACTCAAGGCGATTGCGTTATCGCCCCCTCAACGCGTCGGCCCCACGGGATAAGCCCAAACCCCCGCCACGCCGGGATTCTCCGCCCGCGTCACCTTCGGCAACGTGATCGCCACCCCGTCCGCCGACAACGCCCCCAGCACCCCAAACCCCATCGCTTCGCGGGCTTCAGCAGGGATGCCGAGTTCGTCGGTCACGATCAACACAGCGTTCAAGTTCTGGACTTTATGGCTAATCGCATCAACCAACGCCTTATTACGGCAGCCACCCCCCGCCAGAATCATCTCTTCCAAGTGGTAATCATCGATTAACGAAGCAATCGCGGACGCCACTGCATCAACCGTCGACGCAAGTACATCCTCAGGTCGTTGAGTGCCGTCGATCTGACGAAAGAGCTCCGCGAACCACTCGTTCCCGTAGTTCTCTCGTCCAAGAGACCCTTTCTGATTTGCTCCAGCCTGAAATTCTTTGCACGCTCTAATTTTGGGTTCAATGATCGCCTGATGTATGAGTTTGGACAGAGCAGGCACCACGGTTCCGCTTTGAGCCTTTAGGCCATCTTTGTCATATCGGGTGCCGGGCCACAGCCGACTTACAACGCCATCGAGAAGGATGTTGCATCCCACAAGATCATCTGCGTCCACGGTCGCCGGGATCGGTGCTTCGAGCAGCTGGCAAAAATTGGCGATACCCCCGAGATTCACGATAAAACGTCCCTTCGCCATACTTCGATACATCACCCAATCCGCGATCGGCGTAATCGGCGCCCCCTCGCCGCCCGCGACGAGATCGGCTTGTC
>CAYPCC010000110.1:0-9546 GCA_964409095.1 uncultured Phycisphaera sp.
CCCGGAGCCCCGCCATGTCCGACTTCAAAGAAACCATCACCTACGACGACTTCGTCAAGCTGGACCTGCGCGTCGCCACCATCGTCGAGGCCGAGCCGCACCCCAACGCCGACCGGCTGCTGAAGCTGCAGGTCGATCTGGGCCGCGAGACCCGGCAAATCTGCGCGGGCATCAAAGCCTACTACGAACCCGCAGACTTGGTGGGTCGGCAGATTATCGTGGTGGCCAACCTCGCGCCCCGCAAAATCCGCGGCGAAGAATCCAACGGCATGCTCATGGCCGCCTCGGCGATGGACGGCGAAGAAGTCGTTGACGTCGTGCTCCTCGCCCCCGGCAAGCCGGTGCCCGCGGGTTCGACGGTGGGTTGATCGATGATCGCCGCATCAGAGCACGAAGCGTCAGCGAGTGACCGTGGCTTAGTAATCATGGTGAAAATCACTCGCTTACGCTTCGTGCTCTGAAATGAGACCCGATCAGTTTTCGTACGCCTCGAGATCAAACCCCACCCGCTGGGCGATCGCCTCGGCGGACAGCGGGTTGGTCAGCTCTTCGCCGTTGAGCGCGCCATCGACCGTGATCGTCGCGCCGCCGGTGACGGCCTGCTCGTAGCCCGAGCGGGTCAACGGCTCAAAATCGTCGAGCACAAACACCGCCAACGACGGGCCGGCCTCGGCGTCGGGCACGGGGACCACGGCCACACGCTGATCCATTGGCATCGCCGACACGTCCGCTTGCGGGTCATCCATCGCGTCCACCAACACAAACGCCGCGTCCACAAACGCCCGGCTCACGCCCACGCCCGGCACCATCGGCGGATCGCCACCCGTCCCCGCCACCTTCTGGAACGGCGGCAGGTCTTGCACCGAAACCCCGGCCGCCTCGGCGGCGGCGTCCAAGCCCTCGGCCGTGGTCATGGTCTTCCACGACTCGGCCTCGGCGACGAGCTGCTCATACGCCGCGATCGCTTTCGCATCCGCGACCACCTGCTCGCGGACCTCGTCGAGGCTCTCGGGGGCGTGGGCGGTCTGGGCGTCGGCGAGGCGGAAGACGTAAAGATTGCCGTCGAACCCGCGGAGGGCTTTGCTGGCCACGCCGACCTGCGTCCGCAGACTCCGCAAAATCTGCGAAGGGTCTTCAGCGAGTTGCTGGGTCGCGCCGACGTAAGCGGCAAACGGCACGCCCTGGCCTTCGCCGATACGCGATAGCCCGATGCCCGGCAGGGCTTCGAGATCAGTCACGGCCATCCATTCGTCGGCCTGGTCCATCACCTGCAGCGTCACGCCGTGCTCGGCTTCGACGGCCTCGATGATGTCGTTCCACGCCAACGGCACAAAGTCATCGCTGAGTTCGAGGTAGCCATCGACCTGCGTCTGGCCACGCTGGTTCTCGGCGAGCTGGCCTTGCACCGTGGCCATGATCTTGGCCCCGAGTTGCTCGGCCCGGCGGTCGGTGATCTCTTGGGTCAGCGCGGCCACCGCCTCGGCGGTCGGCGTCGCCGGGGCGTTGCCGTCGTCGCCAGCGAAGCGCTGCGGGTTGGCTTTGTACGCATCGAGTACGTCGAGGTAGTCGACGTTGATCTGCTCCCGCACGTCCCGCATCGGCACCTGCAGATAGCTCAGCTTCACCCGGTCGGGGATCATGTAACCAAAGGGAAACGGCTCCCCGGTGCCCGGAAGGTTGTTCTTGTAAGTCTCGAAGACTTCGGCCAGCGTAGTGTCGTCGGGCTCGGCGGCGGCGTCGAGGTCGGGGCGGACGAGGATGGTCCGGCCGGTGACGTTGGCGTAGTTGTCTTGGATGAAGTGGGCGAGCATCGGGGCGCTGAGCCGGCGGGTGCCGTTGGCCTCGGCGATGGCGTACTGGATGAACTGGTTGCGGAACTGCGGCGGCAGGTTGCCGAACTGCTGCAACTGTTGCAGGCTCTGGAAAATCGATTCGAGACGATTCACCGCCAGCGACGGCGAGCCGCCCTCGGGGTCGCGGTAAGCGGTGCCCATGACGGTCTGGCGGTACTGCTCGGCGATCAGCCAACGGCGGACGATGTTCTTGATCGTCGCCACCGTCGTGCGGCGGTTGGTCGCTAACTCCAAGACCAACTCGTCGTCGTACCCGACGCTCTGCAGCGCCAGATCGACCTCGCGGTCGCTGGCGTAGAGGCCCATGTCTTGGGCGTCGGCCTGGATCATGAGCCAGGCGATCTCGTCGTCGGTGATCATGCCGTTGCCCAAGGGCATGGAGTTAAGCAGCGAGAGTTCTTGAGCGGCGGACGCGGCTTGGCCGCGGTTCACCTTTTGGCCGTGCATCGTGCCGATGGTTTCTTTCATCGGATTCGGGCCGAACATCTGCACGGCCTGGGGGATCAGGAACGCGACCATGAGCACGATGCCGCCCACGACGAGGATGATCTTGTTGTATTGACGGAAGAATTTAAACACGGGTCGGTCTCCGGGGGCACCACGCAAGTGGGGCGAGAGGGGTTTGATTCGAGCGGAGCAGTATAACGCAGGTCAGCCAAAGCCGAGGGATGGCCATCCCTCGGCTTTTAGTGATAAGCGTGGGGAGATGTAGCTCAGTTGAGCCCAAACGCCGGGGACCGTTCGCCGCGGCCGTCGGGGATGAGGCTGAGGCCGAAGGTTTGTTCGTCGTCGATCTCGTCGAAGCCGACCTTGACCCGCAGGGTCCAGCGGGGGAGTTGGCGGTCGACGATCAGGTCGATCTCGCGGGAGTCGTTTTCGGAAAAGTCGATGGTTTGTTGGAAGCCGACGCGGTACTTGGTGGTCAGGCGGTAGCCGAAGCCCCAGGTGAGCAGTTCGCTGTCGAGGACATCGATCTCTTCGTAGGCGAGGAACGAGTTGAGCCGGGGGGTGTGGTCGAGGGTTGCGCCGAGTCGCCACTGGGCGACGCGGTCGGACTCGAACGAGTGGGTCAGTTGCCCGGCAACGCCGAGGGTGTCGGTGACCATCCACAAAAGCTCGGTGTAGAAGTGGTCGCCGCCGACGCTGTACTCGGGCCGATAGTCGTAGAACCGGGCGAGGTCGGTGTCCACATCCGCGTCGTCGCTGCGCAAGACCAGGTCGGTTTGCAGTGTGACCCAATCCACGGTCCGCTCCCGGCCGGGCCCGCCGCGACGGGTCTGCCAGGTGTTGAGCAGCCCCAGCTTCACGCCCGCGCCCTGAGCGAGGCTCTCGACATCTTGGTCGAAGGTAGGCAGGTCGTCGGGGTCGATCGTGCTGCCGTTGAGAAAAAGCGTGGCGCTGGGTTCGACGATGTGGCGGATGCCGTTGACATCCAGCAAGCTGGACCGCACCTCGCCGTCGGCCTTGGAAAATTGTGTCCCCAGACGCAGGCCCGCCTCGCCCCAGAGCCGGACCTGATCGCCGTCGTCATTGCCGAAGTCTGCGAAGTCTTCGTCGTAGGCGGTGACTCGGCCGACGACATAAGGCGTGATGTCGATCGGGCCCGAGGCTAGCGGCAACGAAAGCTCCTGCCGGGTATCGAACCGGCGGACGCTCTGGTCGGGGAAGCCCGCCGCGTCGAGCCGATCGTCGAAGCCGACGTCGGCGTTGATACCGAAGAACGGCTGGGACTGGGCATCGTTGAACCCGCGGTCGCCGGGCGTGTCGTCTTCGCCGACGATGCGTAGCTGCGAGAACGAGGTTTGGCTGAACCAGGTGATCTGATCGCCCAGCGGGTTGCCGCCGATCACGCGGTGGCTGAGTTCGGGGTAGCGTTCGACGAAGTAGCCTTGGGATTGCAGTTCGTCGAGTTGTTCGACAAAGCCCGAGAGGTTGGTGGCCGCGAGGAAGTCAATGGCTTGGTTTTCCTCTTGCCACTTGAGGTAGGCCGAGGTCTCGTAGGGCTTGCCCGCGATGGCGTCGTTTTCGTAAAACGCTTCGAGGAAAGTGGGGTCGGAGACGAAAGCGCCTTCGAGGGTCAGTTCGACATTCGACGGCAGGTATTCGCGGTGGCGGACCAAGGCGATGCCGCGGATTTCGTCTTCTTGGTTGATGACCCGGCCGCCGACTTCGTCTTCGCCCGAGTCGTCGAGCAGGAGGTAGCCGCGGAACTCGCCGAGGTTGTTGCGGGAATCGTATGCGCCTTGCGTCCCGACGCCCGGGCCGTGCTCGCCGCGGTAGTCGAGGTTGAACTCGGCGTCGATGTTTTCGGGCCGGGTCTTGCCGAGCATGGCGAAGAGGTCCCAGGTCGTTTCGACTTCGAGGCCGTCGTTGGATGAGTAGTCGGCGTTGAGGCTGCGCAGCGGCGCATCCTCGGCGTAGGCGGAGAGTTCGGGCCAAAAGAACACGGGGGTGTCGCCGACGTTGAGCGTAGTGTCCGTGGCGGTGAAGTAGGCCCCGACCTCGCCGTCGGGCCGGCGGACCTGCTGCAGGCTCAGTTCGCCCGCCCCGATGGAAAAGTGGGGTACGGCAAATTCGCTGGTGGTCAGCCGGGCGTTCTGAGCGGAGAAGTCCGTGGCCGAGGTCTGGCGGACGCTCTCGGCCCGGACGTACAACGGCACCTGTCGGCGGACATCAAACGAGTAAAACACTGCGTCCAGCAGCGTCGCCCGGTTGCGGGCCAGGTCGTAAAACATCCGCGGGCTGCGGACGGTGTATTGGCCGTCGCTGACGATGGCGTTGTCTTCGAGGTACACCCCGCGGAGCGCCCCGGCATCCAACAGGCCCGCGCCGGACGCAAACGCATCGCTTTGATTTTCGTCATTGGCGATAAACAACACGACCCGCTCGGCCCGCAGGGTCACGACCCGGCCGTCGCGGAGGTCTTCAAAGACCAGCTGCACGTCGCCGACCAGAGACACGGCCGTCTCGTCTTCGCCGAGTTGGGCCGACCAAGAATCCATGGAGTACGCCAAGACGCCGCGGGCGGGCAGGATGCTGCGGTCGCGTTCGACGCCGGCGGCGTCTGCGGGGGTGGTGGGCAAATCCGCGACGGCTTGGCCGGGGACCGCGTCGTAGAGCCGGCGTTGTTCCTCGTCGATCTGTGCCCGGCGGCGCTGCTTGCGGATCGCGGTCGCGGCGGACAATCCCTGGGCCTCCGGAACCAGCAGGCCCGGCCGAGCCGAGGCCCGACGGTGATCCGCCAACCGCTGCATCGCTTGATCCACCAAGTCTGTCCTCGACGCGGGCGCAGCGTCCGTGCGGATCAACTCGCCCGGCTCGTCGAGACGCACCTTGCCCAGCGTCGCGGCGGTGACGAGCAGGCCCGGCTGGGGGTTGCGATGGGGCAGCGGGTTGCGGTCGTCGTCGGGTTGGAGTCCGGCTTCGGTCGAGCCGACGCCCAAGAGCGGCTGGGCGTCCTGGAAGTAGGCGGCGAGATGGCGGACGGTGCCGGCGTCGATGGCCTGGGTTTCGATACGGACCACGATGGCCGAGCCGCGGAACCCGTAGGCCCCGACGCTCAGCGAGGCGTCGCCTTCGAGCAGCAGCATCCGGGCGTCGCCGTCGGCCCAGGCGGTGACGCGGAGGGCCGTCATCCGGGCGTCGAAATCGACGAGCGGATCGGCAAAAGCACCGTCCAGCGTCGCCGCGGGCAGAGCAAACTCGGCCGGGGTTTGGGCGTAAGCAATCCCGTCGAAGCGGGGCGAAGCGAGGGACAAACAAGCGCCCAACCCCACCGCAAGGAGTCGCCCGGAGGGACCGGGTCGGCGGTGGGGGGCGAGGCGAAGGGTCATCCGTGACTTCCTAATCGAGAGACGAGACGGCGGGGTGGCGGCGGCTCAGGCGGGGGACAGCGATCGCAGCCGGGGAGTAAGGACGACGATCTGCCAGAAGTCCACGGTACTCATTTTGAAGTGGTACAGCACACGGAGCCCGACGCCGTCGAGGCATTCTTCGAGGCCCAGGTCCGACCGCCAGCCGATCTTGACAAACAGCGGGTTGAACACGCGCTCGCACCAGCCGACGACGGGCTTGGACGAGCGGAAGTGATTGAGCACGATGATTCGGCCGTCGGGTTTAACGAGGCGCTTGGCTTCGCGGAGCAGCTTGTTGGGCTCGCTCACGACGCTGATGGTGTGGCTGATGACGACGTGGTCGAAGCTGTGGTCGGCAAAGGGGGTTTCCAGGGCGTTGCCCAAGAGCAGTTCGACGTGGTCGAGGCCCTGCTCATCCACTTTTTGCTGGGCCTTGGCGAGCATGCCGGGCGAGAGGTCCATGCCCACGACTTTGACATCGCGGGGGTATCGGCCGAGGGTCATGCCCGTGCCCACGCCCAGGTCCAGCACGCGGTCGCCGGGCTGGTGGCGGAGCTGTTCGAGGGCGCAGTGTTGGCGTTTGTGGACCAGGGCGCCGAAGGTGTAGTCGTAGACTTTGGCCCAGAGGTCGTAGAGCTTGCTGGTTTCGGGCTCGCTCATCGACGCGTTGGTTGGTTTAGTGGGGTGGCTCATCGGGGGTGCAGAATAACATGAGCGGACCGGCTGCGCCTTGGCGTGCTTCGCGGAGATTCTGCGTAGGTCATGCTTCAGCATGACGCGGGTGATAGAGGGGGAGGGTGTTATGCTGAAGCATAACCTACGCATAACCTGCGGGAGACGCTGGCTCGACGCCGCTACACTGTGGACAGGATGAAACTGACCATCAACGGACAAGTTCAAGACATCGCGGCCGACCGCGTGGATACGTTGCTCGAAGCGCTGGGCATGGCCGGCCAGGCCGTGGCGGTCGAGCTGAATAAAGACGTGGTCCCCAAACGCCAACACGCCGCGACGCCGCTCAAAGTCGGCGACGTGCTCGAACTCGTCACGCTCGTCGGCGGCGGGTGAGGTGATTTTTGATTTTTTGATTGAGGATTTTTGATTGGAACGCCCGACCATGGCATCTGTTTCGACGACTTCTGAAAACACCTCGGCTGACAAGCCCCTGATCATCGGCGGCAAGACCCTCGCGTCGCGCCTGATCGTCGGCACCGGCAAATATGCGGACTATCCGCAGATGCAGCAGGCGCTCGACGCGTCGGGCGCAAGCGTCGTGACCGTCGCGGTCCGCCGGGAACGGCTGATCAACGCGGAAGGTAAGTCGCTGCTCGACTACCTCGATCTCGACAAGTACACGATCCTGCCCAACACCGCGGGGTGTTTTACCGCCGAGGACGCGGTGCGGGTCGCCCGGCTGGGCCGAGAGATTTTGGACCAGCTCGACAACCCCGGCCAAGACTGGGTCAAGCTCGAAGTGCTCAACGACAAGAAAACCCTCTTGCCCGACCCCGTCGGCACGCTCGAAGCCACCAAGACGTTGGTCGCCGACGGTTTCAAGGTGCTGTGCTACACGAGCGACGATCCGGTGATGGCGTGCAAGCTGCGTGACGCCGGGGCGGCGAGCGTGATGCCCGCGGGCTCACCCATCGGCAGCGGCCAAGGCGTGCTCAACCCCAACGCGATCTCGATCATCCTCGAAATGTTGAAGGACCCGGCTTCCGGGGGCGACCCTGACTACCCGGTGATTCTGGATGCCGGCGTCGGCAGCGCCAGCGACGTGGCCGTCGCCATGGAACTGGGCGCGGACGGCGTCCTGCTCAACACCGGCATCGCCCACGCCAAAGACCCCGTCGCCATGGCCCACGCCATGCGTCACGCTTTGGAGGCCGGCCGCCTGTCCTACCGCGCCGGCCGCATCCCCAAGAAGCTCTACGCCACCGCCAGCTCGCCGTGGGACGGCGTGATCTCCTACATCCCCGGCGAGTGACGCTGCGCGTCACCCGCTCAACCCTCATCCGATTCCAATTCGCTATTTCACTTTCTTTCCTCACTCGAAAGTTCCACCTATGAAAATAATCGCCAGCATGCTGCTTGCCGAGTGCCTGGTGCTTCCGCTGCACGCCCTCGAACTGCCGGCGATTTTTGCGGACCACATGGTGCTGCAACGCGACATGCCCGTGCCGGTGTGGGGTAAGGCCCGGCGGGGGGATTCGGTCAAAGTAGATTTTGGTGAGGCCCAAGCGACGGCCACGGCCGACAACGCGGGTGATTGGCGTGTCCATCTGCCCCCGATGCCTGCATCCGACACGCCGCGTGAGATGAGCGTTGTAGTGACGGCGAGCCACGGCGTAGCGGCCGAGCCCGCGGCACAAACTTACTCCGACGTCCTCGTCGGCGACGTCTGGCACTGCGGCGGGCAGTCGAACATGGAATGGCCGGTGAGCAAATCCAATGATGCCGAGGATACGATCGCCGCGGCCGACTTCCCGGCGATCCGCTTGTTCCTCGTGCCCGACACCGACGCCGAGTTGCCGCAATTCACCAGCGGCGGCGTTTGGAAAACGACGACGCCCGACACGGTCGGCGGATTCTCGGCGGTGGCGTATTTTTTCGCACGCAAAATCCACGAATCCCAAGGCGTGCCCATCGGGCTGGTCGTCACCTCGTGGGGCGCGGCGAGTGCCGAGGCCTACACCTCGATGCCTACGCTGTTGGCCGACCCCCTCACCGCGGCCCACGTCGAGCAGATGAGCGCCCGGTCGCCCGACGACGAAAGCTTTCGCAAGCAGCACACCCCCGCGGCGTTGTTCCACGGCATGATCCACCCCGTCGCCCCCTTCGCCCACCGCGGCGTCCTGTGGTATCAGGGCGAGAGTAACGCCAACCACGGCCGGGCCGTGGCCTACCGCGATCTGCTGCCGCGCATGATCGAAGATTGGCGCAGCCTCTGGAATCAGCCGGCCGAACACCGCGACACCCCGTTTCTGATCGTGCAACTCGCCAACTTCAGGCAGCCCACCGAGCAGCCGCCCGCCCACGATGGTTGGGCCGAGCTACGCGACGCCCAAGCCCACGTCGCCGCGACGGTGCCCAACGCGTACCTCGCCACCGCGATCGACCTCGGCGACGCCGACGACATCCACCCCCGCAACAAGCAAGACGTCGGGCTACGGCTCGCAAGGCTCGCGGAGCAGCATGTGTACGGGGACAAGAGCGTTGTGCCGGTGGGGCCGACTTACCGGATCCATGCGGTACATCACGACATGCCTACAAATACGATCGTATTTTTTGATTACCGCGAAGGCTTACGCACGACCGACGGGCAACCCCCACGCGGATTTGCGATTCGACCTGCGGGGACGAACTCGCCGTGGGCTTGGGCCCAAACCACGCTTGAAGCGAAGCTGGAAGCGGTAAGACTGACCCACCCCGAAGGTGTGAACGGTCCGTTCGACATCCGTTACGCCTACGGCGTGAACCCCACCGACGGCCCGCAGGGCATCAACCTCGTCAATGGCGAAGGCCTGCCCGCGATGCCGTTCCGCACCGACCTGCTGCCGACGGCGGAGTGACGCTTGGGTTGGATTGAGAAAAAATGCTTCAGCCCGGCTCGGCGTCCCGCGTCGCGGGCGGCTGGTAGCCGGTGGGGAACTGTGGCACGGCGACGGGTTTTTGCCAGAAAAGGATGATCGACGACAGCAGGCCACGGCTGGGGGGGTAGGGGGTGTAGGTGAACGGGCCGGGCTGGTCGAAGAGTTGGCCGGGGGTTTGGTCGGCGTAGTCGCGCCAGGCCCGCGGGTCGTCGCCGGCGTCGTGTTGGGTGATGAGCGTGAGTGATT
>CAYPCC010000111.1:0-9381 GCA_964409095.1 uncultured Phycisphaera sp.
AGAGCGCATGCCAGATGGACGATCCGGTGAAGCCGTTGACGACGCCGGGGAAGACGTCGCCCGCCGCGCCTTTTTTCTTACCACGGCCGGGCTTGAGGTTGAGGAAGTGACGCAGCGCCTTGGCGGCGACTTTCATTTCCTTGGCGGCGCGTTGGCGGATGCCCTCGGCCTCGCCGTCGCCCCAGACGCTTTCGGGGAGGATGGATTGGTGGCGTTCGTCGATGTATTTGTCGCAGATCGCTTGGCCGACCAGGTGCATGGAGATGCTGTAGCAGGTCAGGCCGTGGGCTTCGAGGATGGCCCAGCGTTCTTTACAGTACTTGTCGCTCTTGGCGGCTTGATGGATATCGAAGTGATCGCCCCAGCAGGCGAGTTCGAGGCCGTCGTACCCGAAGGCGGCGGCTTTGGCGCACATGGTTTCAAACGGCAGGTCGGCCCATTGGCCGGTGAACAGGGTGACGGGGCGGGGCATGGAAAACCTCCGGTTTTCAAAAGTGCTCAGTGAACCGTTCAAAGTGAACAGTTAATCCAATGAGGCGGCCAGGCCGCCGATGATTCG
Organism: uncultured Phycisphaera sp.; assembly: GCA_964409095.1. GTDB lineage: Bacteria > Planctomycetota > Phycisphaerae > Phycisphaerales > Phycisphaeraceae > Algisphaera. The sequence continues at coordinate 560 of CAYPCC010000111.1, forward strand.
TGAGACTTCCGCAGCTTGTTCGAGTAAGCCGGGCAATTCACTTGCTGCAACATATCCGGCGTCGTGGGCAATGTACAACTGGCAACGGACTTCTGCGCGGGAGGCCTTGGCGATGGAGAGGAACTGACGAAACTCTGCGCGACTCCGGCGGTCGAACCCTTCCGCGATATTGGACATGACCGAGATGGCCGAACGACGAATCTGATCACGCAGCGCGAAGTCACGAGCGAAATCCCCGCTCCGGCTCAGTTGATAGATGGCTTGTGTCAACAAGCGTGCCTTCTGCCAAGCAATCAAATCCTAAAACCGCTCAACCATCGCCATAGCCTAGAACTCCCCTTACTGTTCACTGTGTACGGTTAACTGTTCACTCGTCGAAGCTTCTTCGACCCGCCCCGAAGCCAACGCGATCATCCGCCGCCGGAGTTCCGCGGTGATGTCTTGGGGTTTGTCGAGTTTGCCGGGCGTGAACGGTTCGCCGAAGGCGATGCGGCGGTGGCCGGGCTTGAGGAAGTGAACAATCAGGCTTTTGCTGCGGGCGGTGCCTTCGATCCAGCAGGGGACGATCTGGGCTTTGCCGAGTTTGGCGGTGACGGCAACGCCGTCTTCAAACGCTTTGAGGACGCGGTTGTCGTACTGCAGCCCGCCCTCGGGGAAGATGCCCAAGATGTCGCCTTCTTTGAGGTGCTTGACGACTTGGCGGACTTGGGCGGAGGCGTTGGCCCGCTCGCCGCTAGAGTCGTCGATGAAAATCGGGTTGATGATCCTCCAGAAATATTCGAGGACTTTGAACCGGTACGAAGTGAGCATCAGCCAACGCACTTGACGCGGGCAAGCGGATTGCATGAGGAACGGGTCGAGCGCGGTGGTGTGGTTGCTCGCCAAGATGACCGGGCCGGTGTGGGGGATGTGGTGTCGGCCTTGCCATTCGAGGCGGTGCCAGACGAGACAGAAGAAGCGGATGAGGTGTCGGAAGAAGTTGGCGCGTTTGCTGGGCATCGGGCCGTGGGTCAGGTAGTGCAGGGCGTAGCCCAGCCCGACGAGCATGAGCAGCGGGCCCAGGCCGTAGAGGACATAGATGATTTTTTCGTCGGCGTCGGGCAGTTGCCAGATCGCGCCGTAGATCGCCACGCTGGCGATCGTCGTGGTCATCGCCGCCAAGCCCATCACCGAGCCGCGCACCGCGTTGGGCGCGATGCTTTGCAAGAGCGAGATCACGCTGACGATCGCTACGTTGCCCGCGACGCCCACGAGAAAAGCCCCGAGGTAGGTCACGAATTTGATCGGCAACACACTGACCAGCAGCACATTCAACCCCGCCACCGCCAACGCAACGCCCATGACCAGCGGCGCTTGCTGCCGCGTGCGGATCAAGCCGATGACCACCGCCCCGGCAAGCATGCCGAAGCCCAGCGCCGCGCTGACCTGAGTGAACTCTTTCATGAGCGGCTCACCGGCGAGGCCGTAGTGGACTTTGCACAAGCCGATGACGCCGCTGTACATCGTCGCCGCCGCGCCCCAGACCAACACATCCACGACAATCAGCCAGATCACCCGGCGGTGACAGGCGACGTACTTCATCGCGTCCACCAGCGACACCGCGGTCCGCGGCGATTCGTGGTCGGCGATGATGCGCGTGTCTCGGGGAGTCATGAACGCAAAGAACGAGCCGGAGACGAGGTAAAACAGCGCCCCGACCAGCAGCCCGGTCTGCACGGAGGACGCCTCGTCGGGCGAGATGATCCGCCCACCGATGATCATGCCGATCATCGAAAACACGACGTTGATCACCAGCACGACCGCGTTGGCGGGCTGCATCTGTTGGCGTTCGACGAGTTGGGGGACGATGGCGTTGCGGGTGGGGTTGAACATCGCCGCGAAAATCCCGATGGCGAATAGCATCGCGTAGACCTGCCATTCCTTATCGGGATCGACGTGGCTGGCCCCGCCGATGAGGAACACGCCCAGCAGCAAGAGCAGCCCCCGCGCTTCGTCGCAGAGCATCAGCAGCCACTTGCGCGGCAACCGGTCGGCCGCCCACCCGCCGAGCACGCTGAAAAACAGGTACGGCATGAAAAAGAAAAACTGCGTCCCCGCTTGCGTGCTGGTCGAATCCCCCCCCGCCGCGAGCCCGCCGAGCAGGGCCAACGCCGCGAGCATGATCATCCGGTCGCCGAAGCCCGACGCGGCGGTGCTGGTCCACATCAGCGTGAAGCTGAGGTTGCGCCACAACGGCGTCGGCTTGCCGTGATGCCCGGCGCTGTGGGGAGTCGTGGAACCGGTCGGGGAGGCGTCGGGCATGGGCAAAGGATACCAGCGTCGTTTCGTGATAGCAGTACGGCGAATACCCAAGCGAAGTGAATTGACGTTTAGCGGGCGATCGCAGATCGCCATGCAGTGTCTTTGAGGTAAGTCCACGGCGATCTGTGATCGCCCGCTAAACCAATGCTTACACCCGACTGGTCGCCACTACGGGCAAGTCCAACGCCGAGGTCTCGCCCCGCACCAGCAACGCGTCGGCGTAGCCCGCGATCATCGCCGCGTTGTCCACGCAGTGAGCGAGTTCGGGCAGGAATACCGCAAGCCGTTGGCTCTGCCCCAGCGTGATCACGCGCTGACGTAAGGCCGAGTTCGCGCTGACCCCGCCGCCGAGGATCAGCGAACGGGGTCGCTGGCCTTCGGCGGCGAGTTGTTTGATGGCGCGTTTGAGCTTGCGCTCGACCGCGGCGACCGCAGCGTATTGGAACGCGGCGGCGAGGTTCGCCTTGCGCTCTGGCGACAAGTCCGACGCATCAAACTCGAACGTCGCGTCCTTGCCCCGCCCCACCGGCAACCCGCGCACGGCGTAGAGCAGCGCCGTCTTGAGTCCGGAAAATGAGAAGTCGAGGCTTCCGGGCTTGAGCATCGAGATCGGGAGTTCGGGGATGTCGTCGGCGTGGCGGTCGCCGGTCTGGGCGAGTTGGTCGATGGCAGGGCCGCCGGGGTAGCCCGCATCGAGGATAACGCCGGCCTTGTCGTAGGCTTCGCCGATGGCGTCGTCGATCGTACGGCCGATGACGGCCAGGTCGGCCGCAGAGTCGATGCGGTAGAGGCTGGTGTGGCCGCCCGAGACCACGAGGCCGAGGGCGGGGTAATCAATTTTTGATTTTTGATTGAGGATTGTTGATTGATCGGAATTGAGCGTCGCGGCGTGGAGATGGGCGCGGACGTGGTCGACGCCGATGAGCGGTTTGTCCAGCGACCAGGCAAGGGCTTTGGCGGCGGCGACGCCGACGATCAGCGAGCCTACCAAGCCCGGCCGATTGCCGACGGCGATCGCGTCCACCTCCGGAAGATCGACGCCCGCTTGCTCAAGCGCCTCGTTGAGGGTCGGCATCAACTTTTCGAGGTGCGCCCGGCTCGCAATCTCGGGCACGACCCCTGCGTAGCGCTCGTGCAACGCGTGCTGCGACGCGACGACATTCGACAACACCTCCCGCCCGTCGCGGACGACGGCGGCGGCGGTTTCATCGCAACTGGTTTCGAGGCCGAGGATCAGAGGCATGGGCAGACCACCGTCGGTCGCGGATCAGGGCGCAAGCGCGGGCTCGGGCTCGGCGGCTTCCTCGGCGGGGGTTTCGGTCATCTCCTCAACGACATCGCTGGGCGTGAACTCGGGGGTTGTGTCCGACTCGGAGGTCGGCGCGGCTTCGGCTTCGGCTTGGGCCTCGGCCTCCGCCTCCATGGCCTCGGGACTTAATCCAGCTTCGAGTTTGGTGATTTTCTCGTTGACCTCGGCGAGGGTTTCTTCGAGCAACTCCCGCTGCTTGGTGAGTTGTTGACGTTCGGCCACCCGCACGAGTTCATCGGCGTTCGATCCGCCGACGCTCGGCCAATCGCCGGTGTCGAGCTTGCCCAAGACCGCCGTCAACGCGGCGGCGAGTTGCGGGTCTTTCAGCGTGTCGTTGATCCACGCGGGGGTCACGGTTTCTCCATCGCCTTGCCCGTTCTGGGCGTCGATGACGTCCTGGGTCCGCCGGGCTTCGAGGCGTTCGCGGCGTTGGTCGGGGGTCATCGGGACGTAGGCGTTTTCGCTGGGATCAACCCCCCACTTGTCCTCGTGGGTCCGGCGGTGGATGTTCCGACCCGACGGGAGGTAGTAGTAGGCATTGGTGATTTTGAGCGCCCCGGCGTCTTGGCCTTCGAGGAGTTTGATTTGCTGGACGCTGCCTTTGCCGAACGTGCGTTCGCCCACGAAGAGCGCCCGGCCGTTGTCGGCCAACGCCCCGGCGACGATCTCCGACGCCGACGCGCTGAACGGATTGGCGAGCACCACCACGGGGATATCGGGCAGCAGCGTTTGGGCTTTGGACTTATAGATTTGTTCGGGCACGGCTCGGCCGCGGACCGAGACGATGGTTTGGCCTTCGCTCAGAAACATGTCGCTGATCTCGACGGCCGCGTTCAGTAGGCCGCCGGGGTTGTAACGCAGGTCGAGCACGATAGCGCGGACGCCTTGATCCTTGAGGCCTTGCAAAGCCTCGGCGACTTCGGGGGCGGTGCGTTCGCTGAACTGGGTGAGGCGGACGTAGCCGACTTTGTTGACGGGGTCGAGGAAATAGTTGTAGCGGTGGTCGGCGTTGCGGTTGAATCCGCGGACGGTTTGGACTTCGATCTTGGCGCGGGTGATGGTGAGGGTGGCGTCTTCGCCGTTGGCGTGGCGGACGGTGATGGTGACGTCGGTGCCGGCCGGGCCTTTGAGTTTTTTGATCGCGTCGTTGATGTCCATGTCGAGTGTGTCTTCGCCCTCGATTGACATGACGGTATCGCCCGCCATGACGCCGGCCTTCCATGCGGGGGAGTCTTCGAGCGGGGTGATGATGTGCAGCCGATTGTTTTCGATGGCGACCTCGGCCCCGATGCCGGTGAACTCCGCGCGGACGCTTTCGTTGAAGGCTTCAAAGTCTTCTTGGGGGAAGTATTGGGTATAGGGGTCGTCGAGGGCTTCGATCATGCCGGTGATCGCGCCTTCGATGAGTTTTTGTTGGTCGGGCTCGTCGACGTACTCGGTGGCGAGCTCGTAGCGGAGATCGACCAGCAGGTCGATCTGGTCGAAGGCCGAGGCGGTGCGGGCCCACGCGCCGCGGTAGGTCACGAAGAGCGTCAAGATCACGGCCATGGCCGAGGCGAGCGCGAGGTTGCCGATCAAACGATTATTCATGAAGGCATTCTAGCCAACGCCGGGGCGTGGCGTGTCTGACGGGAAGGACGCGGGGCGATTTCGGGGGCGGGCTTCTCGGGGTGATGGGGGTTGGCAGCCCCGGATCGTGCCGCTAAACTTGCGGCCTCGCCAAGCCCCGCCTGTTCGACGTTTCACCGGCCCGTCTGACGCGGCCCCACGGATCACTGTTTTGCCAAAAATCGGCCTTCTTTCGGACTCGCACGGGCGTGCCGCGACTACCCGCCGGGCCGTTGCGGTGTTGCTGCAGCAAGGGGCGGAGGTGTTGGTACACCTCGGGGATGTCGGCACCGTCGAGGTCATCGACGCCTTGTGCGTGGACCATCCCAAGACCGGCGAGCAGATCGAAGCGCACCTGGTCTTCGGCAACACCGACTGGGACATCGATTCGTTAGCGGAATACGCCCACGATCTGGATGTGGTGGTGGATCACCCCGTGGGCCGGCTATTGCTGGACGACGGCGGGAAACTGGTGTTTTGCCACGGCCACGAAGCCGCCCCGATGCAGCAGGCCCTCGCCGACGGGGTGCGCTATCTCTGCCACGGCCACACCCACGCCCAGGCGGACGACCGCCGGGGATCGACGCGGGTTTTGAACCCCGGGGCGCTGTTTCGGGCGTCGGTGTACAGCGTGGCCGTGCTGGACACCGCGACGGATCGGGTGGTTTTTCACGCCGTGGATGCCTAGCTATCCGCCCTACCGTCGCCTCAGCTCGGACGCGATTTCAGCACCACGGCGTCGCGGGATGGAGCGTACACACCAGCCCCTAAGATCTTTGGCTCAACGCGAGGATAATGGTTAATATAGGTGCGGCATATCTATGGCAACGGAACCGGTCCGTTCGCTGGGGACCGCATCCATGACCGATCAGGGACAACATTTAAACGCAAGCTCGCCATGCGAGTACGCCGACTTACAAGTCCGCACGTTTGTGGACTCGGATCAGGCCGAAGTGTTGCGTTTATACGACAACGGGTTGCTTGCTGGCCATATCGCTCCGAACGACACCGGGGCCGACCTCGACCATGTCGCCGAAGCGTATTTCGACGAGCCGCGGCACCATTTCTGGGTGGCGCATGTCAACGGCCAGATCGTGGGCATGATCGGGGTGGGTTCGGATGAGGACCACACCGCCGAGGTCCGTCGGCTGCGGGTCGATCCGGGTCATCAGCAAAGTCCCGTCGCCGAACGGCTGCTCGAAGCGGCGCTACACCACTGCAAAACCAACGGCTACCTTAAAATACGACTCGACACCCGCTACGAAAAAACCGCGGCCTTAGGGCATTTTGAACGCATCGGCTTCCAACACACCCGCACCCGCACCGCCCCGGGCAAAGAAGTGCTTGAGTTTTACCTCGATCTTTATCGCCAGCACGAAGATCAACCCGACCCCACCCCTTCGCCGTAGCACGCTGATCGCTCGGCCGCCCTTCTTGCCCAAGCGGGCCGTCAGTTCATGCTCCGGGAAATCCAAGCCGTGTGCTAACCCCTGAACCCACCCGTGTTTTCGGACGTATCAATCAGGATATGGTGCGTCTTTGGCCTTGATTCATCGCCCCTGCCGGGCGTATCCTTTACCGCCGCCCACACCTCGCCCCAAACAATCTCGCCGCCCTCCTTCGGGCCATCACGAGCAGGACCTTCGCCTATGACCGCCCTCCCGCACAACCACGATCACGACCACACGCCCCCCGGCCCCTCAGCCCCCTCCCCCGCGGACATTGAAGACCGCAAGGTCGATCTCAAAATCATCGCCGTGCTCTTCGGCTGCACCGTACTGATCACAGCGGTGCTCGCCCGCTTCTTGTTCGACTCGCTGGACTACGCCCACATGTTGGCGATGGTCGCGTCGATCCTGCTCGGCGGGCCGATCGTTTACGGCGCGGCCAAGTCGCTGATCACCGGCAAATGCTCCCACGACCACGGCGACGGTGAGGCTTGCGATCACGACCACGGCTCCAAACGCGAGGCCGGCCATTCCGACTCGCACATGGAAGAACTCGTCGCCCTCGCCATCATCGCCAGCTTCGCCTCCGGCGAATACCTCGAGTGTGCCGTCGTCGCCTTCTTTATGCTCATCGCCTCGCTCATCGAGCACCGCACCGCCGTCGGCGCCCTCAAAGGCATCGAAGCGTTCCTCCGCCTCGCCCCGACCAAAGCCATCAAGCTCGCCGACGACGGCAGCGAATCCGAAGTCCAGGCCGCCAGCCTCATGCCCGGCGATCGCGTCTTGGTCCTCCCCGGCGACAACATCCCCGGCGACGGCGACATCCTCGAAGGCCTCTCCACCATCGACGAAGCCAACATCACCGGCGAATCCCTCCCGGTCGAGAAAAACGTCGGCGACGAAGTCTTCGGCGGCACCATCAACGAAACCGGCCGACTCGTCGTCAAGATCACCCGCGCCGGCGAAGACTCCACCCTCGGCAAAGTCCAAGAACTCATCCTCCAAGCCTCCAAAACCCGCCCCGCCGCTGTCCGCGAACTCTCCAAATACGCCGCCTTCTACACCCCCGTCGTCATCATGATCGCGGCCATCGTCTTCTTCTTCACCAAAGACCTCTCCAACAGCATCAGCCTGCTGCTGATCGCTTGCCCCTGTGCGATCATCCTCGCCGCCCCGACCGCGGTCGTCGCCGCCCTGTTTTCCGCCAGCCGCGTTGGGCTTTACGTTAAATCGGTCGCCGAACTCGAAGTCGTCCGCCGCGTGACCGCCTTCGTCTTCGACAAGACCGGCACGATCACCACCGGCCAACTCGCCGTCACCCGCATGAAACCCGCCGAAGGTTTCGAAGGTGCCGACCTCCTCAAATACGCGGTCAGCGTCGAGCAAAACTCTCGCCACCCCGTGGCCCGTGCCGTCGTCGCCATCGCCAACAAAGCCAAAGTCCTCGCCGGCGAAACCGAACACGTCGAAGAAGTCGCCGGCCGCGGCATGAAAGCCACCGTCGATCAACGCTCCGTCATGGTCGGCCGTCAATCTTGGCTCGAAGAACAAGGCGTCGACCTCGCCGCCGCCGACATCTCCGAAGGCGAAGGCCTGTCGCTCTTGTTCGTCGCCGTCGATAACCACTACGCCGGCTGGTTGGGCATGGCCGACCAACCCCGCGAATCCGCCGCCAAAGCCATCGCCGACCTCGGCGACCTCGGCGTCAAACGCCGTGTCATGATCACCGGCGACCGTCAGTCCCCCGCCGCCCGCGTCGCCGCCGCCGTCGGCATCACCGACTACACCGCCGAGGCGCTTCCGGGCGACAAGCTCACCCTCGTCGAAGACCTCAAACGCGCCGGCCACACCGTCGCCGTCCTCGGCGACGGCGTCAACGACGGCCCCGCCCTCGCCGCCGGCCACGTCAGTATCGCCATGGGCGCCGCCGGCTCCGACGTCGCGGTCAACTCCGCCCGCATCGCCCTCATGAACAACAACCTCGACCGCCTCCCCTTCCTCGTCACCCTCTCCCGACGCACCGTCGCCATCATCCGACAAAACCTCGTCGGCACCATGGTCTACATCCTCTTCATGCTCGCCCTCCTCGCCGCCGGCGTCCTCACCCCCATGTGGGCCGCCATCGGCCACGGCATCAGCTCCATCCTCATCATCTT
>CAYPCC010000112.1:0-9332 GCA_964409095.1 uncultured Phycisphaera sp.
CCGGGGGAGGGTTGGAGCAGCGTGGCGAGGATGCGGAAGGTCGTGGTTTTGCCGGCGCCGTTGGGGCCGAGCAGGGCGAAGGCTTCACCGGGCTGGATCGTCAGGTCGATACCGTCGAGGGCGACGCGGTCGGCCTTGGGGTAGCGGTGGGTCAGCCCGGCAATTTGCACGGCCGGGACGGGAACCACCGTCGCTTCGGGCGAGACAGTGGGGACGGAAGACTGAATCTCAGGGGCAGCAGTAGTGATAACAATAGTTCCGGGGGCGGGGGCGGAGGGGATTAGCGGGCGTCGATCATGATGGCGGCGAGCACGACGGGGAGGTAGATGAGCGACGCGAAGAACACCCGTTTGGCCGAGTCACGGCCCGGCCGCAGCGCCCACTGAATCGACAACGCCAAAAAAACCAGCCCGCACACCAGCGCCACGCCAAACGACACCCAACCCGCAAAACCCAAGAGCGTCGGGGCCAACCCCGCAGGCAACAGCAGCAAACAGCCAAGGATCGCGTTACGAAACGAGGACCGCCCCGACGGGTCACGCACCGCGTGCATCGCCAAGTCGGCCGCGGCGTAGTCTTGGCGATACATGTAACCAATCGCCAGGAAGTGCGGCACCTGCCACAACGCCATCACCAAAAAAATCGCCCACGCCGCCGCCGCGTCGAGCGTGAACAAACTGCCGGTCACCGCCGCGTAGCCGATCACCGGCGGCAACGCCCCGGGGATCGCCCCGACGTACAGCGACAACGGCGAAACCCGCTTCAACGGCGTGTAGATCAACGCGTAGCTAAAGATCGTGAACGCCGCCACCGCCGACGCCAACGGCGTGCCGAACATGCAGAGCGCCGCCTGACCGGCCAACATCAAACTGGTGCCCAGCGCCAGCGCCTCGCCCATCGGCAGCCGCCCCGCCGCGAGCGGCCGTTTGGCGGTGCGGGGCATCAATGCATCGGTGCGAAATTCGTAGGCCTGGTTGTAGACGCTCGCGGCCATACAGGACAATGCGGTTCCGGTGAGCGTGCCGATGAGCATCAGCCACGTCCAGTCGAAGCCGCTGCGGACCGCCAACGCGAACCCGATGGCGGTGGTGATAACCACCATGCGGGTGATGCTGGGCTTGACCAGGACTTTGTAGTCGGCCCAGCGGTCGCGGAAGGTGTACGCCGCGGCTGGTGCAGCTTCGCCGAGGTCGGTCGGGCCGGGCGAGGCGGTGGCGGTCACGGAATCAGGCGGGGTGGTCGGGCTCAAGCGTGGACGGTTTCGGGCCGGGGATTTTCGGTGGGGGGCGTGAGGGCGTTGGCGTCGGCCGCGTCGGCATCAAAATCCGCGGACGACTGGCGGAAGACCTCGGTCGTCGCGTCACCCGCCGCGACGGGCACGTGGGCCGGCCGACTGGAACGAGCGGGGACCAAATGCAGGCGGATGGCGAGCCACGTCGCGGTGCCGATGAGGATCGCGCCGACCGACTGGTGGGACGTGGCGAGGGTCGGGTGTTCGCCGGTGACGACGGTCAAAACGCCCAGCAACACCTGAACGATGAGTAGCCCGGCAAAGAGTGTGGCGGGCCAGAGGATTTTGGGTTGGCCGGGGAAGGCCCGCCACAGCCAGGCGATGTAGCCCAGGCCGAAGATGAAAATGAGGTACGCCCCGAGGCGGTGGGTGAAGTGCAGGTGGACCTGCCAGTCGGCATACCCCCCCGGAAGTAGATTCCCGTCCGCATCGATCCGGGGCGGCGCATATTTTTCGTGCCGCTGATCGTCGGGCACTGCGGCGACGGCGGCATCGATATCCCCCTGCGACATCGGCGGCATCAATTGCCCATAGTGCGTCGGCCAATCGGGGATCGCCAGCGCCGACTTGCTGTGACGCACCGCCGAGCCGAGGGCCAGTTGCCCCAAAAGCGCTGCGATCAAGACCAGCGGCAGCACGCGCAGCGTTTTGCGGTGCCGGCCGGCCCCGGACATCTCTGAGGCATCGGTACCGGTGGGATCATCGGTGGCGGGCTTCTCCGTCGGCCGGGTCATCCAAAACTTCCCCGTCGCCGCGGCGGCGAGCACCGTGAGGCAGAAAAACATCTGCCCGGTCACGCCGTGCACCGCCGCGAAGCTCAGCCCCGTGACCCAAGATTGTTCATGCAACGCCACCCGCAGGATGCCCAGGACGCCCTGCACGATGACAAAGACCAGCAGCCCAATGCCCAACCCCTTGACCCACTTGCGCGGGCCTTGGGTCCACAGCAGGCTGATCATCAGGGCGATCGTGATCGACCCAACGAGGTAGCCCTTGAGCCGATGGGAGTGTTCGAGGCGGCGGCCGAAGTCGTACCACCAGACCTCAAGCGGGGCGATGAGCGACCAGTACGGCCCGGTGAAAAACGCCTCGGGCACGGCCATGCCCGCCTCGTGGCTGGTGACGTGGCCGCCGATGGCGATCAGGATGAACGTGGCCAGCACGAGCAAGATCGCCAAGCCGTGGACCCACCCGCGGTAGGCCGGGTAGGCCCGCGGCGAGCCGGAAAGCGTCGGCCCGGCGGGGTTGGCGGGGGCTTGGGGTGAGGGGGCAGCGTGCATGATGCTCGATTATAGATCGCATCGCCCACCGCGTTTGAGTCACGCCAAGGTTTTTGTCCGGGCGGCATACCCCGAGGCCGAGGGTTCACTTGCCGCTCCCGCGGGAGTTATCGGGTTCGGCGGAAGATGTCGCGCTGGCCGTCTTACCCAACCGGCAAGACCCTCCCCGCCGGGTTAAGTCACGCCCCGGGCGGGTCGATGACACGGGGTATGCCCAGCCGTTCATTAGCCCTGATTTGCGCCGTGTGGGTGCTGCTTGCCCTAGGCTGCACGCAGACCCGCCATACCGACTTCGCGGCGTTTGTCCAAGAGCCCCGGCCGGCCGTGATGGGGCTGGACTACCGCGTCGGCGTCCCGGATGAACTCGTGGTCACGGTCATGTCCGATCGCGGTGTCGAAGAAATCGCCCAAACCCTCGGCCCCGACGGCAAGCTCCGGCTCAAAGGCTTCGGCATCGTCGACGCCGCGGGACGCACCTGCGCCCAGATCACCGACAACCTCAACGAGATCGCCCAGACCACGCCCGGCATCACCAGCCTCGCGGTCCGTGTCCAAACCTTTGCCAGCCAAAAAGTGTTCGTCTTCGGACAGGTCGAAGTCAGCGGCGGTCAGCCGTACCACGGCACCAACCGCGTGCTGGAAACCGTCGCCGCCGCGAAACCCAATCTGCGAGCCGACATCAAACAAGTGCAGGTGCTCCGTCCCAGCCCAGATGGCGAGTTTCGCCGGAAGCTGACCGTGGACCTCGACGCCATGGTCCGCGGGGGCGACACGACGCTCGACGTGGTCTTGGCCGAGGGCGACGTGGTGTTTGTGCCGCCCACGGCGCTCGGCTCGATCGGGCTGGCGTTCCAACAACTCTTTGGCCAAACCCCGACCCCAACCACGAAGTCCGAGCCCGCCCCGCTGCGTGCCGTGGTGGTGGCGAGCGAGCCGACGCCCGAGCAACCCGCGTTGCCGAGCGTAATCGAGACGATTCACACGACGGACCCGCGAACCTTGGCGGTGTTGGTTGAATTGCGGGAAGCGTTGTCGGCGTTGGCCGGGGAAATCAAACAGCAGCGTGAGGCCGACGCGGCCCAGTTCGCGGCGTGGCAAGCCCAGCGGCAGGCCGAACGCGAAGCCGCGCAACGACAAGAAACTGAACAAGTCATTTTTGAATCGCGTGGCCGGGCTTACGGCTTGTCCACCCAACGACCGCCGTCACCCGACGCGACCGTGTACACCACGGCCGACGATCCACGGGGCGGAGCGGGAGAAGGCGCACACCGTGAGGGCGTGCGATTTTGGGGTCCGTGATTTCACGGAACATCAGGGGACGGCGGGTTGAGGAGAACCCGCCGCGACCAAGAGGGAACGACGACGACGGCTTCACGGCCGTCGTCGTTTTTTGTTGCCCAGCGCGGCGGGCGGTAGGATGCGGGGATGCCGCCGAAAGACTCGATCATCCCGTCGCCGTTGATGCGCTCTGCCGTGATCGGCGGCTTGATGCTGCTGCTTTTGGCCGGGTCGTTGGCGTTGTCGTGGGGGTTGACCGGAGCGCCGCTGCGGCCGCCGGGCGTGCCGATGGCCCCGGCCGTGCCGATCGGGGGCGCGACGCTGAGCCTGCCCGGGGCGTGGGGGTTGGAGTCTGCCGTGGTCCAGGAAGGCAACCCGTTTTCGCAGTGGGCATTTGTCAATCAGGCTTCGCCCGCCGAGCGTCTGCGGGTGGTACGGTTCACCGCCACCGAGCCGACGGACCCCCAGCAGTTGCTGGGTAAGTTTGTGCTGCCGCAGTTGGTGGCCGGGCGGCGGATGACCGTGACGCCCGACACCGGGCCGGTGGCGGGCGACAGGGAACAAACCGAGTGGGGCGACACGATCGACCTGCGTTTTTCGACGGTGCGGTTGACCAAGGTGACGACCGCGCCGCAGCTCCACGCGGTGCGGCTGCTCTCGCCGGACCAGAAAAACTTCTGGGTGTTTCAGCTCACCGACCAAGTCCCCGCCGAGCAGTGGAACCGCGGGCTGGAATCCAGCCACCTCGAACAACTCCAGCGGATGCTGACGGGCTTCGCCTACGACCCGGCCCCGTAAACACGGCGTCCACTACCGGATCGCGGGGCGGGCGGACTACAATGTCGCCCATGACTTTTCGCTGGACGCCTCATCGTTTTCCCACCGCCCCGATGCCCCTCCGCCAAGTCTCGGCCCGGGGGTTCACGCTCGTGCTGGGCTTGGCGGTGCTTGCGCCCTCGTCGCACTCCCAAGACGCGCCGCGCTGGAGCGAAGCGGGCTACGGCGTCTCGCTCACCCCGCCGCCCAACACCGCCCAAGTCGAAAACGGCGCGGTCTCTTGGATCGACGCCCGCGGCTTTTCCATCAGCTTCGAGATCGTCGGTAGCGACCTGCCCGTGGGCCTCGAAGACATGACCGCCAACGCGCTGGTCCAGATGGGCTTCGCCCAGGCCACCCCCCGGATGCTCGACGCCGACGGCCAACCCGCCGACCAACGCCCGATCCCCGAACGCATCGCCGACCGCCCCGCCGTGCGCATGTATTTCAGCCTCGACCAGCAGGACAAGCCCGATTGGTTTTACGAGATGTCCAACCTCGTCAAGGACGAGCAGCCGTCATTCTTCTACGGCCAAGCCATCGTCATGCTCGAACCCCACGCCGCGGTGGTCATCAAACTCGTGACCGTCGAAGACGCTCGCCAGCCGGGGCAAGAAGCGTTCGAGGCCGTGGTCGACAGCCTCGATATCCCGCTGGCCAGCGAACTCGATGCGCGGCGTGAAGAGCGCGTCGAGCGGGCCGACCAATGGCTCAGCACCACGCTGCCCGAGGACTGGGCCAAGGTCTTGCCCCGCGACCAGTGGTACCGCCTGATCTTCCGCGACCAAGACCTCGGCCACGTCCGTGTCCGCTCGACCCGCGACCCCGCCGACCTCCGCCGATTCGACCAGGAACCGCCCGGCACGCTCATGGTCATCGACCGCCGTGAATACGTTGACGACCACGTCCTGGACTCCCGCTCGGTCCTGTTCCTCCACGACGACAACCAACGCGAACTCTGGGAAACCAAAACCACCCTCCGCCCCGGCGTGGCCCCTCAAGCCAAGCCCGCCGGGCTCAACGCCGAACGCGGCGGGCAGGCCGTCACCTGGGTCCAGATCGGCATCCGCGGCAGCCAACAAGTCCGCCGCCGCGACCTCGACGGCAACCCGCTCGAGCGCAACCTCAACGTCATCACCGTCATCACCGAAACCCCGCCCACCACCGCCGCGCTGAACCAGATCGCAGCCCACGAACGCTTCACCGGCCGATCCAATGCCGCCAACGTCCGCGGCAAGATCGCCCCCAACCAAGAGTTCGTCGCCCCCGACCGCAGCTATCTTTCGCAGCTGCAAGTTTGGGCCTTGGGCGCGATGTTGCCCGCGACGCGGGAGACCTACTGCTTCTCGGCCTACCACCCCGACTCGGGCCAGCCGGGCCTGCGTACCGTGGAAGTGGTGCCGCAAGACGACGGCGGCGTGGTCGTCCTCGACCGCCCCACCAGCCGACTCAGCCCCACCCGCAGCGTCTATGATGCCGACCGAAATCTCGTCGAACGCGTCACGCCGCAGGGCGTTCGGCTCGTGCCGACGACGCCCGAGGAGCTCGCCGGGGTGTGGGGCGTGGCGCTGGATTCGCGGTGAAATTTTAACCGTGGAACGCCGCAACGGCGAACTTCGATCGCCCGCTAAACGATTTGCTTTTTTGTGTTGCCCCGCCCCTTCCGAAAGATTGATGCCTTGGAAATAACGCTCCAACTGCCCGACGCCGACCAACGCCTCGCCATCACCGGCCCGGCCGAGCGTAACCTCAAAATCATCCGCGAAGCCCTGGGCGTCAGCCTCACCGCCCGCAACGGCACGCTCCGGCTCACCGGCGAAACCCGCGCCGTCGGCCAAGCCGCGGTCGTCCTCGAACGCCTCCAAGAAGCCGCTCGCGCCGGTGCCCCGATGAAACGCGAGCAGTTGCTTGAGGCCGTCTCCACCGCCGCGCTGACCAACCCCTCGCCCGCCGGGCCGACGATCAACGTCCCGCCGTCCACGCCAGAAACCATGGAGGTCTATCTCCCCGGCAAACGTATCCGCGCCAAGACCCCCGGCCAACTCGAATACCTCGAAGCGCTCCACCACCACGACCTGACCTTCTGCATCGGCCCGGCGGGCACGGGCAAAACCTACCTCGCCGTCGCCGCCGCCGTCTCCATGCTCAAGGCCGGCCAGGTCCGCAAGCTCGTCCTCGTCCGCCCCGCCGTCGAAGCCGGCGAAAAGCTCGGCTTCCTCCCCGGCACCATGCAGGACAAAGTCAATCCCTACCTCCGACCCCTCCTCGATGCGCTGCACGACATGATGCAGTTCGAGCACATCGAACGCTTCATGGCCCACGACCTCATCGAAATCGTCCCCCTCGCCTTCATGCGCGGCCGAACCCTCAACGACTCGCTCATCATCCTCGACGAAGCCCAGAACACCACCAAAAACCAAATGCTCATGTTCCTCACCCGCTTGGGCCACGGCGGCAAGATGGTCGTCACCGGCGACGCCTCCCAGATCGACCTCGACGACCCGAGCGACAGCGGCCTCATCGACGCCGCCCGCCGCCTCAAGCACGTCAAAGGCGTCGCCTTCTGCACGCTCGACGGCAGCGACATCGTCCGCCACAGCCTCGTGCAGCGCATCGTCGAGGCCTACGAAAACGTCAAGGATTAACGCCCCGCCCGCCGAGCGCGGCCACCGATCTTTACCCAACCCTTACAGTCCACCCGCCCCGCTTGCCCCACGCCCGTATAACTCTTCTGGCGATCCGTCGCGGGGGCGATAAAATCTAAACCCGGCAAGCGGCCACACCAATCGACCGATCCCACTTCCGGGGACTGTCCCCCCCGCGACCCGCCCCGGACCGACCCCCATGCCCCTAGGCAAGAGCAACACCGCCCGCCGCCGCGACGTCCGTCGTTCCGTGCCGCGCCCGACCCCGCGTTGGCTCGACGCCCTCCGGCAGCGTGAGGTCGCTTGGGCCGCGTTGTACGTCGCCTGCCTCGCGTTCATCGGCTCGGCCATCGCCGTCTCGGCCCACAACCGACCCGCCTACTACCTCACCCAGATCATCGAACGCCCCGTCGTCGCCCGCGTCTCCTTCGAAGCCATCGACACCGAGGCCACCGACCGCAACCGAGACTTCGCCCAGCGAAACGTCCCCCCGGTCTTCACCCACAACCAAGACCTCTACGACCGCATCATAGAGCAAGTCCTCGGCCTCCTGAGCATCCCCGACACCCCCTACGAAAACCTCACCCCCGACTACGCCGACAGCAACCGCCTCACCCCCGCCGGCTACGAACTGCTCAAAAAATACGCCACCGGCACCGACCCCGACGGCCTCACCCCCCAGCGATGGACCGAGCGCACCGACCGCATGCTCCAACGCCTCTTCAACAACCCCATCCTCTCCCCCGAACAACACCGCCAAGTCATCGACGGCGTCGGCCGCCTCCACGCCTTTCACCCCTCGCCCTACCAAGGCGACCCCGCCGAACGCCTCTACCCCGAGCGGCTGCTCATCCCCAGCAACAACGCCGAGCTCATCGAACGCCGGCTCATCTCCGACGTGACCACCGACTTCCAGCCCGAGCTGCGCGACACCGTCCTCGCCACGCTCCAAAAACACCTCGCGCCCACCTACTACCGCGACGAAGACCGCACCGCCGAGCGGATGCGGGCCGCCTACGACGCCGCCAAGATCGAAAAAATCACCTACCAGCCCGACGACGTCCTGGTCAATTCCGGCACCCGCGTGACCACCGACGAGCTGCTGCTCATCAACGCCGAGCAAGACGCCTACGACGCCCAAAAACCCGTGGCCCGCTGGTGGATGGCTTGGCTGGGTGCGGTCGGGCTGATGGCGCTCCTGGGCGTCGGGGTCTGGGCCTACGTCTTTGCTTACCACACCAAGATCCGCCGCAACCCGATGCGGGGCCTCGCGCTGACCGTGATGCTTCTGCTCTGCCAAGGCGCGGCGGTGTTGCTCGCGGGGATTTGGCCGCAGATCACCCTCGGGGCCGTGGCGTTTTCGACGCTGCTCGGCGCGATCGTGTTTGCCATCGTCTACGACCAGCGGTTCGCGTTGGCCATGGGCTTGATGCTTACCTCGCTGATCGTCATCAGTCTGCGTCTGCCGATGACGGCGGCGATCGTGATGATGGTCGGCGTCAGCGTCGCGGTCGCGCAGCTCACCGAGGTGCGTAGCCGATCCAAGCTGGTCAGCGTCGGGTTGTGGTCCGGCTTGGCCATGGGCCTCGCCACCGGCGTCGGCGGGCTGGCGGAGCGCAGCTTCGACCTGCCTTCGATTTGGAACGTGCCGCTTTTGAACATCGACGTCTCGGCCCAGTGGGGCCTGCTCGGCTCGGACGTGCTCTACGCTCTGCTCGCGGGGATCACCGTCGGCCTACTCGTCCAAGGCATCCTGCCCACCATCGAAAAAGTCTTCCACGTCACCACCGCGATGACGCTCAAAGAACTCAACGACGCCAGCCACCCCCTGCTCCAACGCCTCGCCCAAGAGTCGGCCGGCACCTACCAACACTCGCTCCGCATCGCCGACATGACCGAAGCCGCCGCCGAGGCCATCGGCGCCGACGGCCTGCTCTGCCGCGTCGGCGCGATGTACCACGACATCGGCAAGATCAACAAACCCCAGTACTTCATCGAAAACCAGGGCGGCGGGCCCAACAA
>CAYPCC010000113.1:0-5351 GCA_964409095.1 uncultured Phycisphaera sp.
GGCGCGACGAGATCGGGCGCGAGGCCGACTTCTACGGGGCGATGGACGGTGCCGCGAAGTTCGTGCGCGGCGACGCCGTGGCGGGCATCATCATCACGATCGTCAACATCATCGGCGGCTTCACGGTGGGCATTGCCATGAAGGGTTGGTCCGTCGGCGAGTCCATGGACGTCTTCACCAAACTCACCATCGGCGACGGCCTGGTCTCGCAGCTGCCCGCGTTTGTCATCTCGATCGGTGCGGCGTTGATCGTGACCCGCTCGGGTAGCCGACGTGATTTCAGCGAAGAATTGGCCGAGCAGCTCGCCACCCGCGGCGCGGCGCTGGGAATCACCAGCGCGTTTTTGGTGGCGATGGCGTTCACGGGGCTGCCCACGGTGCCGATGTTGGCGTTGGCGATCGTCTGCGGGGTGATGGCGTTTTTGGCGGGGCGGAAGACCAACGCCAAGGCCGCCGCCGTGGCCGCCGACCACAAGAAGCAGGCCGCCGCCAAGGCCGAGCCTCCGCCGATCGAGCAGGCGCTCGGCGTCGATACGCTCGAACTCGAAGTCGGCTACGGCCTGGTCCGCATGGTCGACACCAAACAAGGCGGCGACCTGTTGGACCGCATCACCATGATCCGCCGTCAGCTCGCCGCCGAGCAAGGTTTCGTGATGCCGCCGGTGCGCATCCGCGACAACATGCAACACCAGCCCAACGATTACCACTTCAAAATCCGCGGCAACAGCGTCGCGCAGGGCCAAGTCTACCCCAACCAATTCCTCGCCATGGACGGCGGCCTCGCGTCACCCGACAACGGCGAACTCAAAGGCGTCCGCGTCAAAGAGCCCGCCTTCGGCCTAGCGGCCGTGTGGATCGATGCCGGCCAGAAACAGCGGGCCGAGTCGCTCAACTACACCGTCGTCGACGCCACCTCCGTGCTCGCCACGCACCTCACCGAAGTCGTCAAAAACTTCGCCAACGAGCTGCTGGACTTCGAAGAAACCAACAACCTCATCACGCAGCTAAAGGAAAAGTCGCCCAAGCTCACCGAAGCCGTACTCGGTGGCGAGACGCCGCTGGTCAAGCCGTCCGACTTGCAAAAGGTCTTGCGGAATCTGCTGCGTGAGCGTGTCCCCGTCCGCGACCTGGCGACGATTGTCGAGACGCTGGGCGAATGGGCCCCGCGCACCAAAGATTTGGACGTGCTCACCGAATACGTCCGCAACGCGCTGCGGCGCACGGTGTGCAGCCAATACACCGTACGGGAGCCCGACGCCAGCGACCCGGGCATGCAGGGCCCGGGCATCACGAAGCTCTACTGCGTCAGCCTCGATCCGGCGCTTGAAGACCAGATTCTGGGTTATATTGATCGCTCGGCCGAGGGCACGAGCATGTCCATGCCGCCGGTCGTCGCCAACCGCATCACCGCTGCGATCATCGAAGAGGTGCAGCGGCTGATTCAGGCCGGGCACAACCCGGTCGTGCTCGCCTCGCCGCAGGTCCGTGCCCAAGTGCGTTCGCTGATCGAGCCCCACCTCCCGACCTGCGGCGTTCTCGGGTATAACGAGATCAGCAAAGGCGTCGAGGTCGAATCGTTGGGGCTGATTCAATCCTCGGCCCAAACATCTAACCCGTCCGCACCGTCGTCGGCTTCATCTAACGGGGTCGCCGCACCATCACTCCAAGGGGCCCTTCGTTGACGATCCGCACGTTCACCGCACGCACCATGGCCGAAGCGCTCGGCTTGGTTAAACAAGACCTCGGCAAACACGCCGTGGTCCTGCATACCCGCAGCATCAAGCAGGGCGGCGTGATGGGGTTGGGTGCGAAGAAGCTGATCGAAGTCACCGCCACCGACGGCCGCGAACTCGCCCGCCAACGTCACCGCGAAGCCCAAAACTCTCCCCGCGCTGCGGCTCTGCGTAAAGCCGCCGCCGCCGAAATCCGCGAGCGGGCCAACATCGCCGCCCCCACGCCCATCGAACAACAAACCGCGGGCGACCTGATCCGCCGAACGTATCAGGCGGCGCGTTCTCAATTCGATACGCCCGCCGTGGAAGACATCGGCGATTCGTTTGTACCCAGCGGCGGCCCGTCCGTCGCGGTCGCGGCACCATTGCCGACGTTGCAACACGACGCCCACATGGTCGAGGAACTCAAGGCCGTGCGTCGGCTCGTCGAGCAAGTCGTGCGGAGCCAGAAGACCACCGAAGTCTTCACCCAGTCGCGGCCCGAAGAAACGCTGCCCGATCCCCTCGTCGAACATTACACGTCGCTCATCCAGCAGGAAATCGCCTGCGAACTGGCCAACGAACTCATCCGCCGCATCGACCCCGCCGCCACGGACGATATCCAGCAATCCCTTTGCGATGAAGTGGCCAAGCTCTTGCCCACCGACCCCGATGCCGGTGAACTCAAACCCACCGACGACGGCCGACCCCGCACGATCGCCCTCGTCGGGCCCACGGGCGTCGGCAAAACCACGACCGTCGCCAAGCTCGCCGCGACATTCAAACTCAAGCAAAACAAGCGCGTCGGCCTCATCACCGCCGACACCTACCGCATCGCCGCCGTCGAGCAGCTGCGTACCTACGCGGGCATCATCGGGTTGCCGCTGGAGGTCGTCTCCAGCCCCGACGAACTCGCCGCCGCGATCAAACGCTTGTCCGACATGGATGTCATCCTCATCGACACCGCGGGCCGATCGCAGCGCAACGCCGACCGCCTCGATGAACTCTCGCGTCTGATCGAAACCGCCGACCCGCACGAGACGCACCTGGTGCTGTCGTCGACCGTGTCGCAGCGGGTACTGATGGAAATCGTCGAACGGTTCGCGCCGATCAAAACCGATCGGCTGATCTTTACCAAGCTCGACGAGGCAGTCACCTGTGGTGTGTTGTTGAACGTCGCACGCAAGGTGAACAAGCCGTTGAGTTACATCACCACGGGTCAAGAAGTGCCGCACCAGATCGAGCCTTGCTGCTCGGGCCGATTGGCGGAGATGGTGCTGGGTCGGGAGGTGTTGTCATGAGTGTGGCGGATCAAGCGACCGCGTTGCGCGGTCTGGTGCAGCAATACGAGCAATCGCAAGGCACGCAGGCAGTGAGCGCTGCGCGGCCGCAGCCGCGCATGGCCCAAACCATTGCGATCACCAGCGGGAAAGGCGGCGTCGGCAAAACCACGGTCACGGTCAACTTGGCGGTGCAGTTGTCTCGCTTGGGCCGACGGGTGGTGTTATTGGACGCCGACCTAGGCACCGCCAACGTGGACGTGATGTGCAACGTCAACGCCACCGCCACGCTCGCCCACGTCGTCGCGGGACGACGCGAACTCGAAGACATCATCGTCGACGCCCCCGGCGGCTTCCGCCTGATCCCCGGCGCTTCGGGCTTGGCGAACATGGCCAACCTCAGCGCCCACGAACACGATCGTCTTAACGCGCAAATGCGCCGCCTTGAATCGAGTTGTGACGTGTTGTTGATCGACACCGGCGCGGGCGTAGGGCCGAACGTGTTGAGTTTTTGCGCCGCGGCCGAGCGTCTGCTGGTCGTCACCACGCCTGAACCGACTTCAATCACCGACGCCTACGCGGTGATCAAAACGATCAACGCGCAAACCTCGAACCCCGACATCCGGTTATTAGTCAACATGGTCGAAGACGAAGCGGAAGCCCGCGCAGTTTTTGCGCGAATCCACGGGGTTTGCCAGCGATTTTTAGATTTATCCCCAAGCTACGCAGGGCACGTCGTGAGCGATGCGCGGGTGCCACAGGCGGTGCGTCAGCGTCGGCCGTTTGTGCTCGATGCGCCGCACGCCAAAGCGAGCGCATGCGTATTAAGTCTTGCGCATCGGTTAGATAGACACGCCGCCGATCCGAAGCAACCCTCGGCGGGGTTCATGAAACGTATGGCGTCGTGGCTCAAGCCGTGACGTTCCATAACACTTAACTTTAAACTTTTTGATTTATTTTTCCACGCGGGGACGTAAATCGCTTTTCCTGCACGCGCCTTCGTGTATATTCTTAGCGTGCCTCAAGGATGAGGACGTTACTTAGATCACCATCAGGCAACGGAGTGCTGGTCATCACCTCACGCGTCATCGCAACTTGCTTCGCCCTGACCAGCTTCGCGGCGGCTCTTATTGTCGGCTTGATGGCCGCGAATCCTTTATTAACAATCTTGCTCCGGGCGTTGTTCACGATGATCGTGTGCTACGTCATCGGATTGGTCATCGGCATGGTCGCTCAGAGCGTCGTGCAAAAGCACATCGAACAACACAAGCGTGAGCATCCGATCCCGGGTGAAGAGATGACCCTGGCTTCCGGGCGTAAACGCGCAAAGGATGCAACGCGAACCTCGGCGTCGGCCGCATAACGCCGACGCTTTTTTATTGTTCGCCAGAGAGTGGGTGGAGGCCTCGGCCTTTTCCCGGACAGAGAGATCAGGGGCCGTGTCGGAACACGGCGGGATAGGCAAAGGATGGATCCATGGGCGTGGCAGTCATCGGTCGGCGATACCAACGATACGAACCCATCGACCGCGAAACTGCGGATCGTTTGTGGTCGGCCTATCGTCGATCCGCCAGCGAAGCGAACCGCAACGTGTTGATGGAGTTTTACCTGCCGGTGGTGCGGTACAACGCGCAGCGGGTCCACGCCAAACTCCCCGAAAGCGTGGAGCTCGGCGACCTGATGTCGTCGGGCACTTTTGGCTTAGCCGACGCCATCGCCGGGTTTGACCCCGGCCGTGAAATTAAATTTGAAACGTATTGTGCTCCGCGTATCCGCGGCGCGATCCTTGATGAGTTGCGCTCGTTGGATTGGGTGCCGCGCTTAGTGCGTTCACGCTCGACGCAGGTCGATCAAGCCCGACGCTCATTGACCGCCAAGACCGGCGTGTCGCCGACCGACGGCGAACTCCGCCAACAGCTCGGCGTGGACCGCGACGAGTTCGACAAGATCAAACGCGATTCCTCTGCGGTGGGTGTCGTTTCGTTGTCACGCCGCTTCGGTGGCGAAGGCACCGGCCGCGAAGTCAGCGAGATCGAAGTGCTGCCCGACCGTCGTCAAGTCAACCCGCTCGCTGTGATCTCCAAACGCGATCTGAAAGCACTCATCACCAAAGGCATGACCCGCCAAGAGCGCATGATCGTGGTGCTGTACTACTACGAGTCGATGACGATGCGCGAGATCGGCCGGGTGCTGGATTTATCGGAATCACGGGTCAGCCAGATGCACACCTCGATTTTGCTTCGTTTGCGGGCCCAGCTGCAGCATAAGTCACGCGATTGGGCGTAAAGCAACGGATACTCAGGTCCGCCGATAACGATTTTCTTGATTTTTAATTTTTTTCCTCACGAGGCATTTTTTA
>CAYPCC010000113.1:5361-9303 GCA_964409095.1 uncultured Phycisphaera sp.
TTTAATCACCGATGGATGGACGGGTCTCGTGGACATTCAAGGGTCCAGATAACACCGCACGGCCAACCTCCGTCACCAACGAGCAGGGAACAAAGAACATGACCGTAGTGAAGACCCGAGAGACAAACGCCAAAACCAAAGCCGCCGCTAAGACCAAAATCAAAGCGGCCGCCAAACCCAAGTCGCGTGTGAAGGTGGACACGAAGTCCAAGGCGAAAAATGAGGTCGAGGCCAAAGACGAGCCGGCCACGCCCATGAAAACCTCCGCCGCGCCGGCCCCCGAAGAACACACCAAAGACGAAGTTGAACAAGCCTGGGAACGCTACCACGTCGATAAAAGCGAACCGTCCCGCGATGTGCTGCTCGAGGCCCACCTGCCGCTGATCCAACGTGTCGTCGAACGCATCTCCCGCCGCCTCCCCGCGGAAGTGGATCCGGGCGACCTCATGCAGGAAGGCGTCTTCGGCCTGATGCACGCCATCGACCGCTTCGATCCCGAGCGCGGCGTCCGCTTTACCACCTTCGCCACGCAGTCCATCAACTCCGCGGTGCTCGACTACCTGCGATCGATCGACTGGGCCCCGCGCCTCGCCCGATCGCGTTCACGCAAGCTCAACACCGCCAAGCAGACGCTCGCCAAAGAGCTCGGCCGCGAGCCGGACGAAGAAGAACTCTTCAAACAAATGGACATGACGCGGAAAGAATTCCTGCTCACCGTCCGTGACGGCTACCTCACCAGCACCGTCAGCCTCGCTGCGGGGGCCGACTCGCCCGACGCCGAGGGCGGCTACACCGGCCTGGGCCAAGTCCTTTCGGACAACTCCGCCGCTTGCCCGGTCACTGAAACTCATCGCCGCAACCTCAAAGAACTCGTCACCGTCAAGCTCAGCCGGGCCGAGCGGCTGATCGTCGTGCTCTACTACTACGAGCAGATGAGCATGAAAGAGATCGGCGTCACGCTGGACCTCTCCGAGTCGCGCGTCAGCCAGATGCACAGCTCGATCATGGCCCGCCTCAAAGTCCAGCTCGCCGACCGCATGGACGACTTCCACGACCCCAGCGAGTAACACTCCCGAACTCCGCCATCATCCGATCTCCTTCCGACAACGCCGCGACCCCGCGGTGTTGTTGTTTGGTGGGCTGTCGCAGTTCGTCGCCGCGCGAGTCATCGTGATAGCATGTCGCCCCTCATGAGCGACCTCCAAACCACCCTCGAATCCCGCCTGCAGGCCGCGGTTTCTGCCGCCCTCGGCGAAGCCTACGCCCAAACCGACCCGGCCATCCGTCCCAGCAACAACCCCAAGTTCGGCGACTACCAAGCCAACCTCGCCATGGCTTTGGGCAAACAGCGGGGCGAAAAGCCGCGTGAAGTAGCCGAGAAGATCGTCGCGTCCCTCGACGCCGAAGGGTTGTTCAGCGACGTCACGATCGCCGGGCCGGGGTTTATCAATCTGACGCTCGATCCCGCCGTGCTCAACGCCCAAGCCGCGGCGATGGCGGCCGACGAAAAACTCGGCATCCCGCAGGCCGCGTCGCCGCATACCGTGGTCATCGACTACTCCGCCCCCAACGTCGCCAAGGAGATGCACGTCGGCCACCTCCGCTCGACGATCATCGGCGACGCGCTGACCCGCGTCTTCGATGCCGTCGGCCACCAGACCCTCCGGCAAAACCATCTGGGCGACTGGGGCACACAGTTCGGGATGCTCATCACGAATCTCTTGGACAACGGTTTTGATCCGCAAGCGGGCAACTCGCCGGGCGAACTCACCAAAATCTATAAAGCCGCCAAGCTCCGCTTCGACCTAGAACCCGAGTTCGTCGAACGCGCCCGGCAGCGCGTCGTGCAACTCCAAGCGGGCGACCCCGAAACGCTCGCGGTGTGGAAAGCCTTGGTCGACGACTCCAAGCAATACTTCGATGACGTGTACCGCCGGCTTGATGTCCTGCTCGAGCCCGGCGACGTGTGCGGCGAAAGTTTTTATAACGATCGCCTGCCGGGCGTCATCGAACGCCTCGCCAATGAAGGCCGACTGCAGCAAAGCCAGGGCGCGGACGTCGTCTTTGTGGGCGACTTCAAAGACCGCGACGGCCAAGCGCTTCCGATGATCGTCCGCAAGAGCGACGGCGGCTATCTCTACGCCACGACCGACCTCGCCGCCGCGATGTACCGCGCCCACGAACTCCACGCCGACCGGATTGTTTACGTCATCGGCGCCCCGCAGAAGCAGCACGTTGAGATGTTTACGACCATGCTCTACGACTTCGGTTGGATCGATAAGCCCGGTCCTTCCGGCGGAGTGCGTATGGACTTCGTGGGCTTCGGTTCGGTGCTGGGCCAAGACAAAAAAATGTTCAAGACGCGCAGCGGCGAGACGATCCGGCTGGTCGATCTGATCGACGAAGCCCAGACGCGGGCCGAGTCGGTGATCGCCGAGAAAAACCCCGACCTGCCCGCGGAAGAACGCCAGCAGGTAGCAAAGGCGGTGGGGTTGGGCGCGCTGAAATACGCCGACCTGTCGAGTGATCGGATCAAGGATTACGTCTTTGATTGGGACCGGATGCTCGCGCTCGACGGCAACACCGCGCCGTACCTGCTGTACAGCTACGCTCGCATCCGTTCGATTTTCCGTAAAGGTGAGATCGACTTTGATACGTTTACCGCCGAGGGTTTGGCGGTGCGGGAACCCGCCGAGCGGGCGTTGGTGTTGCAGTTGCTTCAGTTTGCGGTCGTGGTCGAAAGCGTGGCCGAGTCGTTGGAGCCGCACCGATGGTGCAATTACCTGTACGAGTTGGCGACGCGGTACCACCGCTTCTTCGAGCAGTGCCCGGTGCTGAAGGCCGACGACGACGCGACGCGGAACTCGCGGCTGGCATTGTGTCACCTCACGGCCCGGACGCTGGAGCGCGGCCTCGGGCTGCTGGGGATCAGCGTCGTCGAGCGGATGTAATTATTGATCACGGAGGCCACTGAGGCACGTAGGTCTCGGAGAAGAAAAAGTAGATGCTGGTTTGATTTCGAGATCCTTTGCGTCTTTCTTCTTTGTGTTCTCCGTGCCTCTGTGTACTCCGTGAGACTGTCTTGGGATCAATCATGATCGATATCGCGTTGAAAGAATGGGCCTGCGTGTGCGACTTGCTCGTCGAAGGCAAGGCGTGTTTGTTGTTGCGTAAGGGCGGGGTGCATGAGGACGGCGGCCCTGGCCGATTCAAACTCGAACACGACCGCTTTGCGTTGTTCCCCGCGTGGGAGCACGAGACGCTGGAGTGGATCAAGCCCGAGCTTCGGCCGGTGCGTGGGCCGATCACGGAGGAACCCGCCGAGATCGAAATCAAAGGCTACGCCGAGGTCGCGGGGATTTGGGAAGTGCCGCCCCCGGAAGTGGGTGGGCGTCAAGCGTTTGACCAACTCGACGACTTGCATCCCTGGCTGCCGCCGCAGGTGGACATGCGTTTCAACTACAAACCCGATCGTCCGTTGTACGCGATGCTGGTGCGGGCGTACCGATTTGATTCATCGAAGGTGATCCCGAATCGCCGCGCGTTTGCGGGGTGCAAGAGTTGGGTGCCGTTGACGTCAAGCGACGTGGTTGATGAAACCCACGGGTCCCTAGCGATCACGCCCGCCAAACTCTCCGCTATCCGAGCGATCGTCGATCAAACGCTACGGGCATGAATCGCTTACGCGGCGGCGAGACGGGCTTGGCGTTTTTGTTGGCGGGTGGTGCGCCAGCTGCGGGTGTGGGTGGCGAGGCTGCTGAGGCCGACGTAGAGGTAGCCGGTGGCGAAGAGGACTAGGAAGGGGAGGCTGACCACGGTGTTTTCGATTTCGAGTGAGAGCTTAGCGCACCAGAGCATCAGGAGGCCGAAGCCGATTTCGAGGAAGGTGATCCAGAGTTTGAGTGAAGGGATGGGAATGATGGGGATTTTTGATTTTTGATG
>CAYPCC010000114.1:0-9290 GCA_964409095.1 uncultured Phycisphaera sp.
GGAACGGCTCGGCCTCTTCATGGGTGAGCAGCTTATCGAGCACCTTCATGATGTCCAGCGCCCGGTCGATCTCTTCCCGCTCGTTGGCGTGAAGGAATGCCCGTTCGAGTTCTTGCTTGTACTTGTCTTTCGCGGCGGCGACCCGGCTGGGCAACTCGGCGACGGAAACTTCTTCGGGGTACAGCCGTTGGAGGCGGGCGGTTTCTTTGGTCGCGGCGTCGAAGTCGTGGGCCGTGAGGTGTTTGTCGAGGGTGTCGATGCCCGCGGCGATTTTATCTTGTTGGTCTTGCCGGCGGGCGGAGTCGATTTCGGCGCGGAAGGTTTCGGACTCTTCGAGTTGGCCGTAGGCCGCGGCGAGTTCGGCAACCAAAACCATGGCGGCGTCGTACTCGTGGCGTTTGATGTCTTCGCGCAGCGTGTTGCGAAGGACGGCCAGGTCTTCGGTGCGATAGGTGATTTTCTTAGCGGTCTCGCTGAGCAACAGACGCTGGTTGATGGATTCGAGCAGCGCGATTTCCCGCTTGTTGTTGAGCGTGGTCGAGGGCAGGGCGCGGCGGCCAAAGATCGCCCACCGCACCGAGCCGACGATAAGAAAGACGATGCTCAGCACGATGGCGATGGTCGACGGACCAAACGCGAGGTAGGTGATGAGCATCTGCATCTGCGCGCTGGCGAACGACATGCTTTCGACGGCGATGACCGCGGCGAGGGCGAAGACGCAGGACACAATCCAGAGGATCACCGCGAGGGTGACGGTGCCGGCGGGCGTGGAAAAATACGGGACAGATTTTTTCGCCGAGGTGGCGGCGTCGATCGTGGCGTTGGGCTTGGTCATGGGGTCCCCAATGGCGGAGGAGAATGATGAGTCGAAGCGAGAACGAAAGGGCGGGTCACGAGCCGGGCGTCGCGGCGAGTTCGGGAATAGTGGAGTCCACACTGCAATCATACGAAGTCGGAACGAGGCAGATGAACTGCAGCGGCGTAGGGGCGGGGTTGCGGAACTGGTGGGTCTGGTTGGCGGGGATGAACAGGACGTCGCCGGTGGCGGCGGGGCGTTCGGCGTCGAGTTGGGCGTCGTAGACTTGGGCTTGACCGGCGACGATCATGACTTCGTGTTCGTAGTTGTGGGCGTGCTTGGGGGTTTGCCCGCCGGGCTCGACGGTGAAGAGGCGCATGGCGAAGTTCGGGGCGCCGTCGTCCCGGCCGACCATGAGCCTCATGGTCACGCCGTGGGCTCCGGGCATGGTCATGGGTTTGGCGTCAACTTCTTCGGGACGGCGAACGATCATGCCAGGCTTCCTTGCCCCTCGGCCCTCTGAAACGATGCCGAGGAAAGCGAATCATTTCCCACCTCGTTTCAGTATACGGCAAGCCGGCGACCCGCGAAACGATTAAACCGCCATCCGCCGTCGGTTAGGATGAATCGGATGAGCGATATCCCCGGTCCAGTTCGAGCCAAGGGTCTTCGCCGCGCGGTGGGGTGGGGGGTGGGCATCGGCTTGCTGGGATTGGCCGTGGGGTATGCGTTGGCCGGGGCGGACTTCGCAGTGATCGGGCAAGCGCCGAGGTGGATGTTCGCGTCGCTGGCGGGGCTGGTACTGGTGAACTTGCTGTTGACCGCGGGTTTATTCTGGTCGGTGACGCGGTCGTTTGCGGCGAAGCCTGCGGTGGGTTTCGGGACGATGTCGGCGCTCATCGCGGTGAGCGGGGTATTGAACACCATCCCGATCGTGCGGGCGGGGCTGTGGGGCCGGGCGGCGTACTTGAAAAAGTATCACGGGTTGGCGGTGCGGGATTCGGTGGTGATTCTGGGGGTGGTCTTTGCGCTGGCGGCAGTTGTATTAGGTAGCGTGAGTCTGATTGTTTTAGTCGTGTCGGAGCGGTCGGTCGGCCGCCAAGCCATGGCGGCCGCAATCATGCAGGCACAAGTGTTGATGCCGATCCTAGCGGGGATGACGGTCGTGAGTCCGTGGATTGCGTCCCGGCTACTTCAACGGCCAACTGTGGGGGCTTGGATGTGGGTACCGCTGCGCAGCCTCGACCTCGCGGCAGCGGCGGGGCGGTTGTGGTTGGCATTTGGCGTGGTGGGGGTGGAGCTGACGTGGACCGACGCGGTGTTACTCGCCTCGGCGAATTTGATCGTGAAGCTGGTGGGTTTAACGCCCAACGGCTTGGGCCTCAGCGAGTGGGTGATCGCGGCGCTGTCGGCCGCGATGATGCCGATCGAAACGGCGACCGCCGCGGCGGCGGCGTTGGTGGATCGAACGGTCGAGGTGGTGGTGATGTTGGTCGCGGGGGCGGCGGGGGCGGTGTGGTTGAAACGCGAAACGTCTAAGCGAGTCTTAACCCCTACGACTGAATCGGCGGCGTATTAAACCGTGCGTTTTTTCAAACGCGACGGCGAGACTGCTTCGGAAATATTCCGGGGGCTCAGTCGTCCGACGAAAAACACACGTCCGCCGCGGCGTCCATCGCGCGGTTGGCGAGTTGGTCGGCGAGTTTGTTGTTTTCTCGCCGGGTGTGGGTCATCTCCCACTTGCCGAAACGGCCCAGCAGGGCGACGGATTGTTGGTAGAGCGGCTTGAGGTTTTCGGCTTTGACTTTGTACTTGCCGTTGATCTGGCGGACCATGAGCTCGGAGTCGGAGACGACCAGGACGCGCTTGGCCCCGAGTTCGCTGGCGACTTCGAGGCCTTTGATCAGGCCGTGGTACTCGGCGACGTTGTTGGTGGCTTCGCCGAGGAAGTAGCCCGCCTCGTGGAGGTACTTGTCGTTGGCGGTGTCTTGGATGACGACGCCGACACCGGCCGGGCCGGGGTTACCGCGAGCGCCGCCGTCGATGTGGATGGTGCAGTGCATGATGGCTCAGATGTTGAGGGTACGATGAACAACAACCGCAGGCCGCGGCGGCGGGGCGGCTTGCCATGGGCAAACGCTCCGCGGTTCATTAGGACGATTTATTTAGGGACCAACGCTTCTTTGAGTTCGGGCTTGACGTAAAGGATTCGGCCGCAGCTCGAGCACGTCACCGGCTTATCCTTCGCGGTGAGTGTGGCGTTGACGACTTGGATGGGCAGGCTCATAAAACAGGCGCCGCAGGTGTACTCCATGCGACGCCGATCTTGTTCTTCGATTTCTCCCAGGGCTTCGCCTTCGGTGTCCTCGTTGAGTTTTTGGTACAGGGCCAAGGTGTCGGGGTCAATCGGCTGGGCGGCGGCAGCACGCTCTTTTTCGAGGTCGCCGAGTTGGTCGGCGATCTCGGCCTGACCTTCTTGGACATCTTGCTCGGCCCCGGCGACGAGCTTCGCCTGGGCCTCGACTTTGGTTTTGAGTTCCTCGGCCCGCTCCTGCAGTTCTTCGACCTTGCTCATCTGGTCGAGGGCTTTGGTCTCGAAAACGTCCTTCTCGGCTTTGAGGGTGTTGACCTCGACCAGCAGGGCAGAATATTCCTTGTTGCTGCGGACGCCGGCCATCACTTGCCGGACTTTTTCGATGCGGGCTTCCACGGCTTTAGAATCAGTCTCCAAGCTCGTGGCGCTGGTCTTGGCGTGCATGTACTGGTCGTGGAGCTCGGCGGCTTGGCGTTGCAGCTGTTCGAGCTTGGTGCGCTGGGCGCTTAGTCGGCGGCTGGCCGCATCGACCCGGCTACGCAGGCCGCGGACCTGCAGGTCGAGGGTGAATAGTTCCCGCAGTTGTTCTTGGACGGACAAAGGGTCGGCTCCGCTTGGGGTGGGTCGCTCGTAAAGCCCTACTATACCAAAGCACCGCCCGCTTGATCCAATATTCTTCCGCGAGCCTCGGCTTGATTCGCGTCGCCGCATTCTCTATACTCCGCGACCCGAATGGGGCTGTAGCTCAGTTGGGAGAGCGGTTGTATGGCATACAACAGGTCGCAGGTTCGATCCCTGTCAGCTCCACTGGCGTGAAACCCACGCCCAAACCCGTTGCCTCGGCAGCGGGTTTTTTCTTGCCCGATCCAAGGGGCGGCACTTGGCCCGAGGCATCAGCCGTTACAATCAAACCGTGACACCGATCGCGTTGCCCCGGCGGCCCTGCCCCGTCGAGGCCCTCACTCCTCAGAGACCACGGCCTTGATCAACCACAGCTCACGCCAATCTCAACCCGGCAAACGCGGCTCGCGGATCGACATCCAGCAAGCCACCGCCATCGTCCGCCGCCACCTCGACCCCACCCTCACCGTCACCAGCTCCCGCAAGCTCTACGGCGGCTCGATCAACCGCGTCGTCGAATGGGCCACCGATGGCGAGCCCAAGTCCATCGTCGCCAAGCTCCACAACTCGCGCAACGTCAAATCCTTCGAACGCGAAATGCTCTCGCTTAAAACCTACCGCGAACACACCACGTTGCCCGTGCCCGAGCCCTGGGCCATCATCGCCGACGACCCCGACTTCGACGGCGCCGGCCTGCTCATGGAAAAAATCCCCGGCATCACCCTCGCCGACGCCAAGGTCAGCCCCCGCGGTACCGCTCGCCTCCAAAATCAACTCGCCCGCTTCCTCGTCGATCTCCACTCCCACCACCGCTCGACCTACGGCAGCGCGCTTCAAGACCGCGGCGAAACCCGCTGGCTGGACAACTTCGGCCCCGTCATCGAAAAAGAATTCCACCACGTCCGCGAGTTCCTCTCCTCGGGCAGCCGGTGGTTTATCGACGACCTCCTGAAAAACCTCGAAGACTGGCTCCCCGAACAGTCCACCCCCACCCTCGTCCACGGCGACCTCTGGTCCAACAACATCCTCGTCTCCGACGCCCACCCCGATGAACCCGACATCCTCGCGTTCATCGACGGCCTCGCGTCCTACTGCGACCCCGAATACGAGCTCGCCTACCTCCGCATGTTCCAAACCGCCGACGACAGCTTCTTCGAGCTCTACCGCCGCCGCCACCCGCTTCGGCCAGGCTTTAGCCGGCGCTGCCGGGTGTATTGGCTCAACACCGTGATGATGCACATCCGCGTCTTCGGCGAACGCTACGTCCCGGCCTGCGAAGAACTCGCCGGCCAACTCAAACAACTCGCCACCCGCTAACCCCAAAAATTTAACCCCGGGTCACTGACCCGGGCCCGCAAAGGCTATCCCAATCTTTCAAACCCACCGCTCCCCCAACCCGAACGCATTCCAGTAAGATCAAAAATCCTCAATCCAAAATCAAAAACGGATCGAGCCGGCCCGGTAGCCCAATGGCAGAGGCACACGACTTAAAATCGTGCCAGTGTGGGTTCGAGTCCCACCCGGGCTACTTTTCTTAAAGTGAAGTATTCGGAATCTTCTGGAAATGCTTGGAAATCCTTAGCATTTCCAGCAGTTTTCGCATTTTCACCATTGCCCCGATTCGGGCTGTTTCCGGTGTCTTCGTGCGCCTTCTGCGCCGCCTTCTGCGCCGCCTTCTGCGCCGCCTTCCCGCCATCGCTTATCGGGCGCTCGAAGTGATCGTCGGTTAGTTGCAGGTAGTGTGCCGCCGCGACCGGTTCGCTGTTGCCGATCCACTTGCAAACGACGTGCATCGGGAAAGTCTCGGCCAGCTCCGTTTCGCGGGTGCTGCGAAGGTTCTGGAAGGTCTTGGGCCACGGCTCTAGGCCGGCGCGCTTGATGATCCGATGAAGCTGGGTCCGTAGGTTGGCGTTCTTATCGCGGTAGCGTGTGATGACGTGTTCTTCGCCCTCGCCGGCTGCCTCAAACGCCGCCAGCAGATAGGGGCGTAGCTCGGGAAACAGCGGGATCATCCGGCTGCCCCCACCTTCGTGGCGCTCGGTCTTCGGGCTGGGTACACGAATTCGGTTGTGCTCCCAGTTCACGTCCGCCCAGGTCAGGGCCAAGACCTCGGATGGGCAGCGCAGGCCACCGAACCGGCATAGGGCAAACAACAGACGCCACTGGGTATCGGGGCAAGACTCGATCACCTTGGCCGCTTCGGCCCGGCTCACGAAATAGAACCGCTCCGCGTTGGGGCGGACCGTCGCCGTCAGCCCGTCGAAGGGGTTGCACTGGATCATGCCGCGACGCTTGGCGCTGTTGAAGAACTGACGCGCTCGGCCGATCGACCGCCGCACGGTGTTGTCCGACTTGCCCTTGCCCAGCAGGTCCTGCTGGAAGTCCTCGGCGTCGCCGGCTGTGATGCTTCGCAGCGCACGCTTTTCGCCAAAGAACTCGACCAGATACCGCTGGATGCGCTCCAGGTTGATCCGTGTGCCCGGCTTGATGTCCTTCCTGCCGTCGATATAGGTTTGGCAGAACGCGCCTGTCGTGGGGGCCTCGCGTTTCTTCACCAAGTCCACGGCCGCCAGCTTGTCGTAAAGGTCCTGATCCAGCGTGACCAGCCAGCGGGACGTTTCATCGGACGGCGGGTGTCCGGTCATTGCGGCGCTAACCAGGTCCTCGACCTTCACCTTGACCGCCTCGGCTTGCCGTAGCGATACCTTGCCCAGCCGGATCGACTTGCGGTCCTTCGCCGGGTTGATGAAAAGAATGCGCCGGCGTCCGTTCGGATCGTTGCTGATACTTGCCATTACTTACTGTCCTTTCTGCTGGACTTCTTACGCTTGCGTCGGGTCGTGATTTCAAGGCCCAGGCAATCGGCCAGTGTTTCCAACGCCTCGACCGACAGGCCCTTTTTCCCCGCCATGAATAAAGACAGTTGCGATTCGCCGATCCCCGTTTCCTTGGCGATGCGATAGCGAGTCAACTCACTGGCCTCGATCGCTTCGCGGATGTCGTCATAGATCGGTGGCATGATTCGTATTCTACCCATTGCTTGACCCAAAGAAAAGCATATTCTGTAATTCATTCAGGGCAACTTGTTCGGCGTGATCCTCGCTGAATCCGCCGTCAAACGTACAGACCGCCAGCCGCTCGGCCCAGGCGTCCCGCATCGCTACAGCTTCGCCTCGATCACGCTGGCGGGCCGTGCGGATCAGCTTGCCGGCCAGCCGTCGGGCATGGCCGCCGCGTCCGTATTGATTTGTCGTGACGGATACCACAGTTGCGCCAAACTCGGCGAAGGTATCCTTCATGTCCATCAGCAAGGGCAGGTCGCCGGGCGTCTTGCCCGCTCGGCCCAGCATGGCCAGTTCGCCTTCACTCCATAGGGCCTTGCTCGGCTCTGACACTGACATAACCGACGAAACACCGGATTCCGCTTCATGCGTAGCGTTCTGGTTGCGCGTCGTCGGGGTTGTGTCGGACAACATCACCAGCAGCTCCGGCCGATACGCCTTGATCCGCTCGGCCAGGTCGGGCGTCATCGCGGATCGGGGACGAAACAATAGCTTGCCGTGATCGGCTTGAAGCGTCAGTTCCCGCCGCCGCACGTCGGCCAGGATCGCTTGAACCTCGGGCGTGATAATGTCGGCTGACTTCACAGTTCACCCCATTCGTCGGCGCTTGCGTCGTCGTCTTGCTCGGGTTTGCTGGCCTTGGTCAGCACAAACCGCCGTGATGGTCGGCCGCCCTTCGGGCCGGGCGCGACTTGCTCCCAGCTTCCAACGCCGGCCGACACCAGTTCGGCCAACTCCGCCTCGGCGTCTCCGGCGGTCCGGCATGACCGCATCCGCTGCCATTCCCGGATTGTGACAGATTCGCCCTTGCGCTCGATCAGTTCAACCGATTGTCGGTGCTGCCGGGCTTCGTCTCCCTCAGCCATCACGTCGTACACGCGCCGCGCTTCATGCGCGAACCAGCGCGATAGCTTCACGCCGGCCGCGATACTCACCGCGTCGATGCCCTCGCCTACGGTATCGCCGGATACTTGGCGGGTCAGGTGATGCACTAGCGCAAGGCGGGCCGCGTAGCCTTCCAGTTTCGCCCAGGCCGCCGCCAGGTCCCCGGACAGATTCGCGGCCTCCACGTTGTGTTCGTCATAAAACGCGATCCAGGCCCGCTTGCCCTCGGCCGTCAGCATCACGATCGCCGGCTTGGGTTCATCCTCGGGACCAGTCGCGGGCGTTAGTCCGTGCAACTCCTCGAAAATGGCCGCGATGTCGGCTTCGGCCTTCGGGTCTATGTCCGCTTCCGTCCAGACCTTGGGCCGGCGTGGGGGCATCGTCAGCAACAGACGAGCAAGCAAGCCATTGTCGCGGTGTTCCTGTCCTACGTATCGGGCCAGGATGCCCGGTTGAATCTCGCCGATGATCGATACCGCCGCTTGGGGTACATAGATTGTCGCCCTTGTCTTGCGATCTACTAACAGCGGACGGCCACCGAAGACTTCCAGCCACTTCGCGGCCTCGCCTCCCTTGCCGTTGGCGCTATACCGATCGAAGTTAAGCCAGCCGGCCAGTTCATCCCGAATCAATAGCAGGCCGCGCGGGTTGTCTTGCAGCAGTTTCGCCAGCGCCTCGATCGTCGCGTCATCGGTCCAGCAGCGTTCGCAGGTGGGCGGCTCGGGCGCTTCGGGCGGGTCGTCGGCCGTCTTCGGGTGTTTCGCCGCCTCGCGCTTCCAGGCCGTCTTCACCGCCTCGAAGACTTCGTTGTCCCGCTTC
This sequence comes from uncultured Phycisphaera sp., assembly GCA_964409095.1. Taxonomy (GTDB): domain Bacteria; phylum Planctomycetota; class Phycisphaerae; order Phycisphaerales; family Phycisphaeraceae; genus Algisphaera. The sequence goes on from CAYPCC010000114.1 coordinate 8,498, forward strand.
CACTGGTCGGACGCCTCGCGGTGGGCCTTCATCATCTTGTCTTGTTGCTGGCGGACCGCGCGAAGCGCCAGTTCAAGGGCGGGGCTTTTCGTGCTGCCCGATTCGCCGATGATCGCGCCCCACAGAATGGCCGGTTCGGTCCATCCGCGTTTCAGTTGGACCCGCAGGCTGTTGCCGATTGCCGACGCAAAGCCCACCAGCAGGGGCAGGGCGATGAAGGACGGATCGCAACTGATCGCCTTCGCGCTGTCCGTGACAAAACCCGCCACCGCTTTCGGCAGGGCCTCGATCGGGAAGGGCTGGAAGGGTTCGACGCGGGGTTGTGTCCGTTTCGTCTGTTTGTCAGCGGGCGGCATCCCTAGCGGCTCGGCGATTTCGGCCAGTTGTTCGACCTCGGCCTTGATCGCTTCGCTATCACCGCCTCGCATTGCCACGAAGTCGGCCATGTTGTCGCCCTCGCCTTGGGCGAGGTCTGGCAGGCGAACGATCTTGATATTAGGCGATGGTCGCAGCTTGCCTAGCAGGTGCGCCACGTCTTCGGCGTAGCGATCGCCGGCGTCATCCGCATCGGGCAGGATCGCAACTTCACGCTTCATCAGCGGGGACCAGTCCGTTTTCGACGCGGACTTGCTGCCGTGCGCCGACGTGGTGGCGATCAGGCCCAAGGCCCGCACCGCGTCCGCCGCTGGCCTGCACTGGAAAACTTGATCCAGCCTGAATGAGAGTTTCTACTGGCCGGTTGGCCAAGGAGACTTTGATGTCAGGAAAGAATCGTAAGCGTCACAGCCCCAAG
>CAYPCC010000115.1:0-3353 GCA_964409095.1 uncultured Phycisphaera sp.
AGGGGTTGGTGTTTGACGAGGTGGCCGGCGCGGACGCGGGCGGTGAGTGATTGGGGGGCGATGCCCAGGAGGCGGGCGGCGTCGGCGCGGGGGACGCCGGGCGGGGGCAAGTGGAGCGGGGCGCAGAGGCGGGCGACTTCGTCGGGGTCGAGCATCACGGCCCCGACGGTGTTGTGGTCGGGGAGGCGGCGGTCGTTGGCGCGGAGCACGAGGGTGCAGGAACGGAGGGGACGCGCGGCGAGGACGCCGCGGCTGGGGTCGGTGGGGACGCGGAGGCGGCGGGCGAGTTGGGGGCGGCCCGCGGCGGAGTCGAGGCGAGGGAGCCGTCGAGGGGGTTCATGCGGGGGCGTTCGGAAAGGGCGAGGGGTGAGCGGGGAATTATTTGCCCATGCGTTGGCGGCGTTCGCGTTGGAGGTCGCGGGCCGGATCAAGATCGGGTTGGACGTGGGGAGTCGCGTCGGGCGGCGTGGGGGCGGATTGGCAGGCGGGTAGCGAGGCGAGGCTGGCGAAGAGTAGGGGGGCGAAGATGGCCAAAGTCACGCGGCGGGGAGTGGTAGGCATGATGGATCATAGGGCTGGGCGAACGGGTATTGAATGCGTAAACTAGGAGGTATGACACACGCAAGCGACCGAAAACGGCGGCGGGAGAAGAAGAAGCACTGGCAGCAGCGCGGCGGGGGCGGGATGCACCAGAAGGGCGGGGTGCGCGGCGGGGGACGGGGCGCATTGAGCAAGGCGTCGCCGTTTTGGCAGGCGGTGATCGGGATCGCCACGATCGCGGTGGTGGTCACAGCGGTGGTGCTGATTTTGGTGGGGATTTTTGCGACGTGATTCGGGCGTGACCCGGCGCTAATATGTGTTTTTTTGATGGAAGCGACGGCGTGATTGATGCGTGATAAGGACGACTTGGATTTTGATGTGGTGGTGGTCGGCGGGTCGATCGCGGGGGCGGCGACAGCGTTGCAGTTGCTGCGCGGGAGTCGGGGGTGCCGGGGGTGCGGGTGCGGGATGGGGCGGGGGTGTTCGTGTGGCGAAATAGATCGGCCCGGCTCAGCTTCCGGGGGGCTGCGCGTATTGGTGGTGGAGCGGCAGGTCGAGCTTGGCCGACGGGTGGGCGAATCGACGGTGGAGCTGAGCACATACTTCTTGACGCGGGTGCTGGGGCTGACGCGACACCTCAACGAGAAACACACGGTCAAGCAGGGCTTTCGGTATTGGTTCACCAACGAGCAGGCCCAAGACATGGGCGGCTGCACGGAGATGGGCGGGCGGTATCTGTCGCGGGTGGGGTCGTATCAGGTGGACCGCGCGGAGCTGGACGCGGAGGTGCTGCGGCGGGTCGAGCAGCTCGGCGGCACGATCTGGCGGCCCGCGAGTGTGCGGTCGATCGACTTGCAAGACGGCGGGACGCAAACGCTGGTCGTCAAACTTGGCGACGAAGAACGCACCGTCAAATCCCGGTGGGTTGTCGATGCGTCGGGCCGACAGGCCATGATCGCGCGGCAGCGGGGCGAGGTCGTGCCGCTCGAGGGCCACCCGACGGCGGCGGTGTGGGCGCGGTGGAAGAACACATTGGACTTCGACAGCCCCGACACGATCGAGCGTTTCCCCGAGCTGGGCCGGGGCTTCTTCGGCACCCGCCACACCGCGACCAATCACATCATGGGCGACGGCTGGTGGGCCTGGGTCATCCCGCTCAAAGACGGCCACACCTCCGTTGGCGTCACCTGGGACCAGCGACTCTTTCACTGGCCCCGCGACCACGGCGGCACGCTGGGCGAACAACTCCGCGGCGTCCTCGAAACCCACCCGACCGGCCGAGCCCTGCTCGAAAACGCCCAGCTCATCGAGAGCGATGTCCACGTCCGCCGCAACCTGCCCTACGTCTGCCAGACCGCCGCGGGCGACGGCTTCCTCTTGGTCGGCGACGCCGCGGGTTTCGTCGATCCGTTCTACAGCATGGGCCTGGACTACCTCTCGATGACCTCGACTTCGGGCGTCGAACTCATCCTCGCCGAGCGGCGAGGGCAGTGCATCAAACCACAACTCGCCACGCACAACGCCACCATCGGCAAGACCATCCCCCGCTGGTTTGAAGCCATCTTCCGCGACAAATACCTCTACATGGGCGACTTCGAGCTCATGCGCGTGGCGTTCCTCGTGGACATCGCGCTCTACTACTTCGGCATCGTCATGCCGCCGTACAAACGCGGCAAGACCACCATCAAAGACGGCATGTTCGCCACCAAACCCGCGGTCCCGTTCTACTGGTTCATGTGCTGGACCAACCGACGACTCGCCGCGATCGGGGCCAGCCGTCGCCAGCGCGGCACCTTCGGCCGACGCAACGCCGGCCGACGCCTCCTCGTCCCGGGCTTCGCCTTCGACACCTCGATCCCCAAAGCCACCGCCAAGGCGCTGCTGGCCCTGCTCAAACTCGAAGTCACCGAAGGCTGGCGGTCCTGGCGTCCGCGGCGATCCGCCTCCGGCTCGCTCGCATGGGGCCCCTTAACCCCCAACCCCGCCGCTCAGCCTGACCTCACGAATCGCCCCGACCCCTTCGATAAGTCGATCCTGCCCACGTCCGGCTGATTTTGCCCCCTAAACCCGCCCCATCGGCCGACTTTCAAAAAACTTACGATTCCCCGCCGTTTCTTTCGTGGCGGGGTCGGCTACATTTGGTAGACTACCCTGTCGGCTACTAGTTAAGATCCCTTGTTTGATGTCCGTTTGACCCGTTTGCTCCCTCCCCGAGACCTCGCTGCCCGCCTTTCTTCTTCACCGTTGAATCCCGCCGGGCCGCACCCCAGACCCCCTATTACCCAAGCGATTCGCCTTCTGCCCCGGCCATGTGCCCGGGTGTTTTGAGCGCCCCCCCCCGATCACGGGCATTGTGTTTTTTAGCGATCCCCCTTATGAAGTTTTACGTCGGCAACCTCAATTTCCGTATCACCGAAGACCAACTCCGGGCCTTGTTTGAACCCTACGGCCCCGTCGAAGACATCATCATCCTCACCGACCGCGAAACCGGCCGCTCCCGCGGCTTCGGGTTTATCACGCTCGGCGACGACGAAAAAGCCAAGCAGGCCTACGCCGACCTCAACCAACAGGATTTCGAGGGCCGAACCCTCGTCATGAACGAAGCCCGCCCCCGCACCGATGGCCCAACACAAGGCGGTGGGCATTCCGGGGGCTGGGGGCAAAGTGGTGGTTACAAGACCCAGCGCCCGGGCGGTAAGTCCAGCTACGTCTCCCGCAGCGTCGGCGGCGGCTACTCCAACCAGACCTACGGCACCCGCGCCCCCGACGTGGCCGGGCTCACCGCCGACGATCCGACCCTGGCGCAGCGGCTC
>CAYPCC010000115.1:3363-9204 GCA_964409095.1 uncultured Phycisphaera sp.
CTCCAGCACCCGCGCCCCCGCCCCCGAATCCCGAACCTCCACCCCCGACTCAACCGACGCCCCGGATGATTCGGCCGATGCCGACGTGGACACCGGCGGCGGGGGTTATTCCCGAGGCGGTAACGACTGATTTCCCGGTTACGCTAACCGCGCCACCGCACGTTCTTCGGAACGAAACTTCTTGATTCGTTTTTTTCACCGGCCGGGCGACGTCGCCCCGCCACCGTACCCGCGTGATGCCCCGTTCGATCTGCCCCCTCGACCACGTGCGTGTTCCGAGCAGACCCCAGACCGCGAGCCTCACTCTGCTTTTGGAGCTTTTGTTATGAAGATTTACGTCGGCAACATGAACTTCCGCACGACAGAAGAGTCGCTGCACGCTCTGTTTTCCAACTACGGTGAAGTCACCGAAGTGGCACTCATCAACGACCGCGAGACCGGCCGGCCCCGCGGCTTCGCGTTCGTCACCATGGCCGACGACGAAGCCGGCAAAAAAGCCATCGAAGACCTCAACGGCAACGACTTCGAAGGTCGCAGCCTCAACGTCAACGAAGCCCGTCCCAAGGCTCCCGGTGGCGGCGGTGGCAACCGCGGCGGCGGTGGTGGCCACCGCGGCGGTGGCGGCGGCAACCGTGGCGGCGGCGGCGGTTACGGTGGCGGTGGCCGCAACGACAGTTGGTAAATCAGCCCCCCGGAATCACCCCCGACATGACCCCGGGAATGAACCCCGGAATGATTCCAGAAGTGCTGTGGCTTGCCGCGGCCTTCCGCTAAAAAACGGGGGGGATGCGTTAAATCGCACCCCCCCCATTCCCCGGCTTGGCCATGTGGCCCGGCCAATACAACCCGTGAGCTACCGTTCCCCGTCCTCTGCCTTTGCGGCGCATCTCCTCAAGCGATGCCTCTCCTCTGCAGCCCCGAAGACCGCGACTCTCACTCTGCTTTGGAAAGATTCGATATGAAGATTTACGTCGGCAACATGAGCTTTAACACCACCGAGGAATCCCTCACCCAACTCTTCTCGAACTACGGTGAAGTCACCGAAGTCGCCCTCATCAACGACCGCGAGACCGGCCGCCCCCGCGGCTTCGCGTTCGTCACCATGGCCGACGACGAAGCCGGCAAAAAAGCCATCGAAGACCTCAACGGCAACGACTTCGAAGGTCGCAGCCTCAACGTCAACGAAGCCCGTCCCAAGGCTCCCGGTGGCGGCGGTGGCAACCGCGGCGGCGGTGGTGGTTACGGTGGCGGCGGCGGCGGTGGCCGTCGCGACAAGTGGTAAGCCACGCGCTCGCCACCCCTCGGTTCAATCATCTAACACCCCGCGCTCGCCGCGGGGTGTTTTTTGATGGGGTATGGTGAAAAATCGCTGAGCGGTTCGATGCCGGCGGTCGTTGATGTCGTCACCTCCAACGCCCGGCTCGGCGATCCCGCGTCACGACGGGTCCACGATCAAGTCACGAAATCGTTTCAAAACAAGCAAAAAAAGTACCCCTGGTCGCCGGGGGGGTCCGGTTAGCTAGCGACCAGGGGCACAAAATGTCAGAAACTAAAACGGAATCGAGGCCAACAGAATCTCTCTCGCCGCGACCCAATCGGGCTGGCCCGTCTCAAGAGACGTTTCCAGTCGCTAGGGTATGGCCGAAGCAGTGCCCTCCGTTGGGCATGATTTCATTCAACCTAATCTGTATCGGCCGTTTCCGGTTTTTACGCCACGGTTTGGGGTGACAAGTTGATGTCACTTTGGAGATGATCGAGAAAATATGGCGAACGCCTCACTCAAACGGGAACTGGGACTGGGCTCGGCGGTCATGCTGGGTCTGGGGTCGATGGTCGGGGCGGGGGTTTTCGTCAGTCTGGGGCTGGGCGCAGGCTTGGTCGGCCCGGCGGTGTTGGCGGCCATCGTGCTGGCGGGGGGGCTGGCGATGTGCAACGGCCTGTCGTCGGCGCAGCTCGCCGCGGCGCACCCGGTGGCCGGCGGCACCTACGAATACGGCCACCGCGTCGGCTGGCCGATGCTCGGCACCGTCGCGGGGTTCATGTTCCTGGTCGCCAAGTCCGCGTCCTGCGCGACCGCGGCGCTGGGCTTGGCGGGGTATGTCCTGCACCGCTTCGGCCACGGCGATACCGCAGCGCTGCACATCGCTGGCGCGTTGGCCGTGATCATCATGGTGGCCGTGATGGTGCTCGAAGGGATCCGCCGGACCAACCGGGTGAATACCGTGGTGGTAGCGATCACGCTGATCGGGTTGGGGGTGTTTGTGGGGGTGGGGTTGACATCGATTCAGACCGCCAATTTTTCGCCATGGTTCTACGCGGCGGGAACAGGCGACTATGTAATTTTGGAAGCAACGGCGGGCGATTTTCTTTTTGCCACCGCGCTGATGTTCGTGGCTTACACCGGCTACGGCCGGATTGCGACGCTCGGCGAAGAAGTGAAAGACCCACGCAAGACGATCCCGAAAGCGGTCTTCGCAACCGTTTTGGTCTGCATCATCGTGTACACCGCCGTCGCCGCGGTGGGGATTGGGTTAGTCAACGCGACGCAATACGCCACGCTCTCAACCCAAGGCGCAACGCTCGAAGCGGTTTCCGAAATGGCCGGCCTGCCGTCATGGGTCGGCTGGACGGTGACGATCGCCGCGATCACCGCGATGCTCGGCGTCATCCTCAACCTCATCCTCGGCCTGTCCCGCGTCGCGCTGGCGATGGGGCGTCGCCGACTGCTTCCGGGGGTTTTTGCGAGGATCGACGACGCGGGCACGACGCCCGGCCCGGCGGTGATTCTGGTTGCTGCCATCGTCGCGGGGCTGGTATGTGTGGGTTCGATCAAGGCGGCGTGGTCGCTCTCGGCCGTCACGGTGTTGGTCTACTACGCCATCACCAACGCCGCCGCGCTCCGACTCCCGCCCTCGGCTCGGCTGTACCCGCGGGTGTTTTCGTGGATCGGGTTGGTGGGGTGTTTGGGGTTGGCGGTGTTCGTCGAGCCGATCTACTGGGCGTTCGCCGGGGGCGTGATCGCGTTGGCATTGGCGTGGCACGCGGTCGCGGCGAAACACAACAACGCCCCGGCCGCGTGATCGGCGGGGCGTGAAGATTTCGTGTTGAGCGGGCGACGCGAAGCGTCCCGCGGTGGATCACTTGATCAAACGCAGCGAAAGCGGGTAACGGTAATGCTCGCCGTTGCTGGTTTTGATCGCCGCGATGATGACAAAGACCAGTGCGGTAATTCCGATCGCCGGCATCAGCAGGAAGCCGATGAGGATGAAGAAGAGCGGGATGCAACAAAGCAGCGCGATCGTCACGGTGATCTGAAAGTTCAGCGACTCTTTGCCTTGCTCGTCGGCGAAGGGCATCGTGTCTTTCTTGATCAGCCAAATGATGAGCGGTCCGATGATGTTGGCGAACGGGATGCCGATCAAGCCAGCAAGGGCGGCGAGGTGCGCGAGCATGCCAAAGGTGCGTTCTTCCTGAGGTACGTCCCCGAGGGGGGCGGCGGCGAGTGGCGCAGCCGTTTCTTCGGCGTGCATGGCGTCGGGAGAGCGGGGCGGTTGGCTAGGGTGTTCTTCAGACATGAAATCATCTCCGGGGATGGTGGGTGCGGACAGGCTACGCTCCATCCTACAGAAAACTGCGCGGAGATTGGGAAGAAAAGAGTGGGGGTTAACTCTCGGCCAGGCCGTAGGTCTGGGCCGAGGTGTTGACGAGGCGGGGCGGCGGGGGCGAGCCGGTGAGGGACGTGATGATCTTGGTGACGTGGGGGTGAGAGTTTTCGATGTAGAGTTTGAAGGCGTTTTGTGTGCCCGCCGCGGCGGTGCCGGCGACGTAGAGGTTGGGCACGTCGGTCATCATGGTGGTCGGGTCGTGCTGCGGCGCGCGGTTGTCGCCGACGAGCGTGACGCCCGCGGATTCAAAGAGCGACTTGTCCTGCGTGTAGCCGGTGAGCAGCAGCACAAAGTCGGCGTCGATCGCTTGAGTGTGGGTCGCGTCATCAACTGAGACGAGGTGAACTTGCGTCGGCGTAATCGCGGTGGGGACCGTGCGGGGGTGGAAGTGGATCTGGTCGTGCTGGATCAGCGCCTTGATCTCGGGCAGCAGCCAGTACTTGATCGAGTTTTCGTCGAATGCGTCGCCGCGGTAGCTGAGCGTGACGTTCGCCCCGGCCCGGTTGCAGCGAAGGGCCGCTTCGACCGCGGAGTTTTTCCCGCCGACGATCAGCAGGTGTTGCCGGAAGAATTTCTGCGGTTCGTCGAGGAAGTGCGAGACGTGCGGCAGGTCTTCGCCGGGGATGTCGAGGAGGCGCGGGTGGTGCATATCGCCGATGGCGAGGATGACGTGCTTCGCGTCGTAGCTCGCTTTCGTCGAGACCACGTTCAATCGCCCCCCGGAATCGGCCGCGTTGTCGCGGACGACCGACCGCACCGGCTCGAAGGTTTGGATCGGCAGGTCGAACTGCTCGACGACGCTGTGGAGATAGCTGAGGTATTGCTCCCGGCTGGCTTTGGTTTGGTCGGGTAGGTGCAGCGGGACGCCGGCGATGGCGATGCGTTCGGGGCTGGAGAAATAGCGGGTCTGCTTCGGATAGTCGGCGACGGTCTGGCCGACCTGCCCCGCATCGAGGTGGACGGTGTCGAGGCCCGCGTGTTGCAGGTTGACCGCGAGTTCGAGGCCGATGGGCCCGGCTCCGATGAGCAGGACCTCGCAACTGCGAGCAGGAAGCAGAGAAGCAGCGGGTTCAATACTCACGACCTCATCTTAGTCCGCCCGCCGCTCGCGGTGTCCACTCCAAAAGATTCGCTCAACCCGTCGCCCCACACGCCACGCCCCACGCCCTCTCATCGCTCACCGTTCTAACTTCCGGGGGCGGGGCCGGGGGTGGGGTCGGGGGTGGGGTCGGGGTTCCATGTGGCGTAGACCCAGCCGTGGGCCGGGTGAAACGTCAGCCGAAAGTGTTGCAGCAGGCTGTTGCCGATGCGGCCGATAAGCTGCTCGCCGCGCATCGTCGGCGGCGGCGTCTCGAAATTCACCGGGATGTGCTGCAGGTCCAGCCCGAACACGCGGAAGTTCTTCACCCACGTCTGCGTGCTCGACACCGTCCCGCCCACGCCCCGCGTCTGCCCCGAGCCCGAAGCATTCACCGACACCACGCCCGGATACCGCTCCAGCACCGCCCGCGGCAACGTCAACGCGTTGTCCGCGCCGTAGTCGATAATCAGCCACACCTCGACCCGTTGATTCCCATCATCGACCTCCGCCCGCACCATCGGCAGCTTGCGAAAACTCTGCAGCCGATGCCGCGTCGCGTCGGCGGGGGGGCGAAACGCCCTGGGCTCGTACACCGTCAACTGCTTGTTCGCCGCGTCCAACGCAAACGGCACGTCCCCAAAATCCGTATACGCCACGATCCCCGCCAAACTCACCCCCAACGCCCGCCCAAAGTTCAGCATCCGCAGCCCCGCGATCCGCTCCCGCTCCAACTGCAACACCCCACGCTGCGTGTTCTTTTTTCCGTCCAGCAACGAACTCGGCCTGCCGATCGAAAAATGCTCCGCCCGGTAGTAATCAAAATCCTCGAACCCGCCCACGCCCACCGTCCGCCCGGTGCCGTCCTTCGGCAGTTCCAAACTCCCCGCCACCCCCTGCGCCACCACACTCAGCGACGCCCCGGTATCGATCATCATCAGCCCCACCGACTCGCCATTGATAAACGTCGGCACCAACAAATACCCCCCGCTCCGCGCCAACGGAATATCCAGCCGCGCCGGCAGCCCCCCCGATTCCGCCACCGCATACGGCCCGCCCCCCGGTGCCACCCCCACGACAGACAGCTGTGCCGTTCCG
>CAYPCC010000116.1:0-9188 GCA_964409095.1 uncultured Phycisphaera sp.
AACAGATCATCAAGCAGTTTCCCAACACCCGTATGGCCGACGAAGTCCGTTCGATGATCGATCAGCTGCGCGCCAACGCCACGGGCCAACAAAACGCGACTGCGGCGGCGATCACGCCCGTCACCGCCAACACCCCCATGCCCACCGGCCCCGCCCCCATCCCCACCAACCCCGCGCCCAACACCGGCATCTCGTTCAAGCCCGTCGATGAATAAATCCCCAACCGACGAAGCCTCCACCCCAGCCATCCAGCCTTGGGACATCCCCGGCTCCGACGGGAAGCCGATCCTCGGCAACACCCACACCCCGCCCAACACCACCACGCCTCTCGGCCAAGTCGTGATCTGCCACGGGTTCAAGGGCTACATGGACTACGGCTTCCTCCCCCGGCTGGCCGACGCACTGGCCCGCCGCGGCGTGATCGCCCACCGTTTCAACTTCAGCCACTCGGGCGTCACCCGCGACTTCGAGACGTTCGCCCATCCCGAGCTTTTCGAGCGCGACACCTGGAACCGCCAAATCGTCGACCTCACGCGGGTCCTCGAATACATCACGGGCAAGCACAACCTGCCCACCGCGATCTTCGGCCACAGCCGCGGGGGCGTCACCGCCCTGCTCGCCGCGTCACGCCTGCCCGCAGAGACCGTCGCCCACGTGATCACCGCCGCGTCGCCCGCCGACGCCGCCCGGCTCGAACCCAATGCCCGCGACATGCTCCTGCGTACCGGCCGACTGGCTTCGCCGTCGGGACGCACCGGACAGATGCTCCACGTCGGCCGGGACTGGCTCGCCGAGATCGAAGCCGACCCCGACACCCACGCCCCGTTGCTCGCCGCCGCGACCCTCGGCCCCCGCGCCAGCCATTGCCACGGCGATGACGACGACACGGTTTGGGTAGCTGACCTGTCGCGTTACGCCGCCGCCAACCCCCACGCGACCACCCAAGTCATCTCGGCCGGCAACCACGTCTTCAACGCCACGAACCCGCTGCCGATGGACGCCGACCTGCCACCACAAACCGCGGCGTTGTTTGATTTCGTCCTGGATCAAATCGGGCCGAGCTTCGGCGCGCTTTGATCGTCAACCGAAAGCCGATTAATCACCCGTCGGGCGTTCGAGACAACCCAGATCCAGCACCCGCCCGCCGGGGAACGCGAGGTCCACGTTCAGCTGATCGCGGTCGACGAACGTGAGGATCAGCGTGTGCGTTTCCATCGCGTCGGCAAACGCCAAGTCTCCCCGGCCGGGGCCGGCGAACTCGGCGTTGTCGTGACGCTGCGCGTGAAAATGGTAATGCGCTAAACCGCCGTACATCGCCTCGATCATGTCGGGGGACGAAAAAAACTTGTGGTCGCCCTCTAGGCGGAGCGGCGGGAAGGGTCGGGCCACCAGCGTTCCGTTGTCGGTCCACATCAGCACACCGCCGTGCTCGGTCGTCTCGTCCGCCAAATCGGCGTCTGCCTGGGCAAACCACGCCCCGACCACCGCGGGGTTCACCATCGCTTCGCCCACGCTCCACACCACCGCCCAATCGGGCCACGACAACTCATCGGGCGTTTCCCATGTGATTTCCTTGCCGGCCGGAACCTCACGCTGAATACGGTTGGCCTTCCCGAATCGGACCGCCAACGGTTCGAACCGTTCATATGAAGTAGCCTCGGCAATCGGCCGGGGGAGCCGAGACAATACCGCAATGTGTCGGAGTTCATGGCCATCGGCATGGATCCTTGCCAACGAAGCCGTCACCCGCGCCCAACGGGCCTCATCACTTCGCCAATACGCCAAGCAGCGCAGCCCCTCGGGATTCGTCGGCAGCCGATCCAACGCCGCGGCCGCCGCACGCAAGTCGTCGATCAAAGGCGATCCGCTCGGTGCTTCCGCGAGGCGTGCCCGCCGCATCGGCTCGTCTTGGAGTCGGCAAAGCACGGTCCACGCCGCTTGGGACGTAGCGATCTCACCCTCCGGGTCGCTTGCGCGTTGCCAAAGCGCTTCTTCAATCGAAAGGGGATCAACGAGTCTGCGAATGACGCCGTACTCGACCCTTCCCAACTCGGGGACATGATCGGACGGCATCGCCCAACGTCGTAGCCACGCGGGGATCAATTCCCGCCGATCTTCATCCGCCGCCCGGTCCCCGATCGCGGCCAGCATCGCCGAGGCGTCCACTGACATGAGCCAGCGGTCGGCCAAGCCCCAAAACGCCTCGGCGTCATGCTGCAGCAGCCGATCCATCGCCGCGATGCGCAGCCCTATCGGATGTCGATCCGACCAGACCAAGACGTTCAGCGCCGCCACCGCCTCCACGCGTTCGGGTCCGGCGAGCGGAAGTTCTTCAACCGCTTGGGTCCGCCGTTGCTCGGACAGGCTGCGGTCCAAAACGCTTGTGGGTGACGCCGGGGCGGGGTCTGACGAGCAACCCGTTAAGGCCAAACACAGCCACCCCAACGTGCCGAGGACTAACCCTCGTGTCGCCTTCTGCGGGGTGAACATCACGCTCTTTAACTCACAGCGTTTGGATGAAGCGGTGGGACCCGCGGATTTATTCATACTGAATACGGTAGGACAAACGCACGTCGCCCAGGTCCTGCATCCAGGTGCGGACCGCGTCGGGCGAGAGGTCGGTGACATTCAAGCCCCGGCGAGACGAGGATGCGCCGAGCAGACCCAAGAGGCCGCCGCTGCCCCGGCGTACCACGGTGACGCGGGTGTCGTCGGCGGGCAGGCCGGCCATGGCGATGGCTTTGTCGACCGCGTCGTCGAGGTAGCCGATCTCGTCGATGAGTTCGACGTCGAGGGCTTCGGTGGCGGTGAAGATATCGCCCGAGGCGAGTTCGCGGACGCGGTCGAGGTCGAGGGTGTCTCGGCCTTCATCGACGACTTGGACGAACCGGGCCCAAGCGCTGTTGAGCAGATTCTTGAGGACCTCGCGGTTGGCTTCGCCGCCGGGGGTGAGTTCGCCGTTGTCGTTGGTCCAGTTTTTGAACAGGTCGTTGGCGACGGCTTTGCGGTCCGATCCGTCGGCGACGACGGTGTTCATCTCGACGCCGAGCTTGTCGATCATTTCTTCGAGGGCGGGGATCTGCGCGATGACGCCGATGCTGCCGGTGATGCCGGTCTGCTCGCAGAAGATGTAGTCGGCGGGTGTGGCGATGTAGTACCCGCCGCTGGCGGCAACGCCGCCGAAGCTGGCGACGACTTTGGTGTCGGGGTGCTTGGTTTTGAATTGGCTGATGGTGTGCCAAATCTGATCGGAGGCCGTGACGCCGCCGCCGCCGGAGTCGATGCGGAGGACTATCGCCGCGGGCGGGGCTTTGTCGAGGGCCTTGAACGAACGCCAGACGTAGTCTTCCATCTCCGCGTCGATGCCGCCCTCGATCGGGACGATGACGACGCGCTGGCCGCTGCTGCCCGCTCGGTACTCAGCTTCCGATCCGCCCGCCGTCAACGAAAACACGATAAACGCTAGGTATACGTTGGCGAGAATCGAGAGGATAAACAGCGTGGCCACCAGCGAGGTGAGCACCTTGGTGATGACGCCCTTTTGCGCTGCGGGCGCGGGGTAGGCCGGGGGCAGGTAGCCCGGCGGCGGTGGCGGCGGGCTGCTGAGGGCCTGGGTCGAGACCGGCGGGCGGCCCATGTCGTTGGGTGATGGCGGGGTGTTGGACTCATTCATCGGGGCAGGCTCCGTGCGGGTTCTGAAACATGATAGACCCGCGTTCGGGGTGGTGTTTGATCGGGGAAGCGTTGGTCGCCACGTCCCAAGAGGGTTATCATCGGCCACGATGTCCCACCACCTGCATATCGATCCCTTCAGCGGCATTGCGGGGGATATGTTCCTCGGAGCGCTCGTCGATCTGGGCCTTGATCTCGACGGCGTCCGCGCGGCGTTGGCCCAGTTGCCCGTCGATCGGCCGTACCGTATCACGGCCGATCGCGTGGAACGCCACGGCATCGGCGCGATCGATCTGAAAGTCCTGCTCGACGACGAACCCGCCGCCGCGGGACACGATCACGGCCATCATCACCCCCATCCGCCCAAGCCGGGCGACGATCACGGCCACTCGCACGGCCGAAGCCACGATCACGATCACACCCACGATCACGGCGATGCTTCGCCCCACGAACACGACGCCGATCCCGTTCAACCCCACAACCATCACCATCACCATCATCATCACCACCACACCGGCTACCGCGAGATCATGGCGATGGTCGAGCAGCTCGACACGACGCCGCGGGGCCGGGAACGGGCGGGCCGGGTCGTGACCGTCCTCGCCGAGGCCGAGGCCCGCGTCCACGGCAAGACGCTCGACGAGATCCACTTCCACGAAGTCGGCGCGGTGGATTCCATCGTCGATATGCTCGGCTCGGTCGTCGCCCTCGAACTGCTCGACATCGACACGCTCTCCTGCGGCGTGCTGCCGATCAGCAGCGGATTCGTGAAATGTGCCCACGGCCTGATGCCCGTGCCCGCGCCCGCCACGGCGTACCTCCTCCAAGACCTGCCGACGCTGGGCGTCGATCGCCGCGGTGAACTGATCACGCCCACCGGCGCGGCGCTGGTCAAAGCGTTGTGCGACACGTTCGGCCCGCCCCCGGCCATGACGCTCCGGGGCGTGGGCTACGGCGCGGGCGATCGCACCGACCCCAAGGTGCCGAACCTCTTGCGTCTGTTCCTGGGTGAACGCACGGAACCCGGCGACCACGGGCCGCTGACGCCCAGCGAAGCCGATGCGCTTTTCGCTCCCCCCACCCACTAACCGGTCCCCGGGAAGTCCGCCACACATGCAACTGATCTTGCTGGGGCTCGCGCTCGCCATTTTTATGCACGACACGCCGGAGGTCGCGGCACTGGGTGTCGTGTTGCCGACGGGTTGGCTGATGGTGTGGGTGTGGACGCCAAAGTTGGTGATCGGGTTGGTCTACGCCTGGGCGTGTCGGCGGACCACGAAAAAACTGGGCCGGCCCGGCGGATTGCGCAGCCTCAACCGTCTCAATCGCGTGACCGGCGTCTTGCCGATATTCGCCTTGGCGAGCTTTGTGCTGGACCTATGGGCGGGGTTCCTCAGTTGGCTGCGGGGCGCGCCGGCCGCGGGGATGACCGGGCCACGGGATTGGGTGTTGCTGGATGAACTCGTGGTGATGCTGCCGACGCTGGGGTTGCTGGCGTTTTCGTATGCGGTGTATTACCCGGTGGACCGTCGGCTGCGCGAGGCGACGCTATTGAGCCGGGCAGACGCCGGTTTGCCGATCTATCGGGTGTGGACGCGGGGGCAGTTTGTGACGGCGCAGCTGCGGAATCAGTTTGCGATGGTGCTCGGGCCGTTGCTCGTGATCATGGCGTGGAGCGAGACGCTGGTGAAGCTGCGGGCGATGGAGGTGATCGGGGACACGGCGCAGCTGTGGCTGATGCCGGGGGGCGCAGCGATCGCATTTATGTTTGCACCGCTGGTGATGCGGAAGATGTGGGACACCGTGCCGTTGCCCGAGGGGCCGATCCGGGAGAAGCTGCTGGCGATGTGTGTGAGGCACGGCGTGGCGGTGCGCGACCTGCTGTTGTGGCGGACGTTTGGCGGGATGATCAACGCGGCGGTGATGGGGCTGTTTGGCCGGGTGCGGTTCATCTTGCTGTCGGACGGGTTGTTGGATCAAGTCGGCGACCGCGAGATCGAGGCGGTGATGGCCCACGAACTCGCGCACGTGCGTCTGCGGCATCTGTGGTGGTTGCTGATCAACGCGGCGGCAAGCGTGGCGGTGTTGTCGGCGGCGGGCGAGGCGCTCTTGGCCACGGGGATCGCTTGGCCGACGTGGGTCCAGGGGCTGATGGGGGCAGCGGGATTGGCGACGTGGGCGCTGGGGTTTGGGTGGGTGTCGCGGCGGATTGAGCGGCAGGCGGACACGTTTGGCGCACGGCACATGACCATCGTCCACGCCGAGCACGTCGGCTCGACCCGAGGCGAAATGACCTACGCCGAGGGGCACGACCCCGCGACGGCGACCCGGCGTTTCGATATCTTCGGCGTCGAGTCAATGGTCGGGGCGCTGCAGCGGGTCGCGGACCTCAACCACATCGCCACCACCCGCCGCAGCTGGCGGCACGGCTCGATCGCGTGGCGACAACGCTACCTCCGTTCGCTCGTCGGCCAACCGCTTTGCCATCCGCCCATCGACCGGCTGATGCGCAAAGTCAACGCGTTAGGGCTGGGGGTGCTGGTCATCACGGTGGTGTGGGCCGTGATGAGTTGAGGCCGTAGGTTTGCATCGGCAGCAGCGCCTACGACACGGGTGGACTCGCCGAAAAACCCTGACTCTGACCGCCCCGCCGGGGCTACCCACCGTGAACCGACTCGGCCGGGAGGCTATCCTGGTACGGCGAAGCCCACTACGGAAGTTTTGATATGCGATTCACCAAGATGCACGGCCTCGGTAACGACTACGTCTACGTCGACGGCTTCACCGAATCCGTCGGAGACCCCGCGGCGCTGGCCGTCCAAATCGCCGACCGGCACTTCGGCGTCGGCGGGGACGGGCTGATCCTCGCCCTACCTCCGGAACCCGGCGTCGAAGCCGACGCGCGGATGCGCATGTTCAACGCCGACGGCAGCGAATCCGAGATGTGCGGCAACGGCATCCGCTGCGTCTGCAAACTCGTCCACGACCACCGCCTCGGGTCGAATCCCACGGCCAATCCGATGCGCATCCAGACCGGCAACGGCGTGCTGTCGCTGAGCTACACACTCGACGCGCACGGGCACGTTGAGACCGTCGCCGTGGACATGGGCCGACCGATCCTCGACCTGCCCGACATCCCCGTGGACGAATCCAAGCTCGATCTGCAACTCGACGGTGCCGTCTTCGTCAGCATGGGCAACCCCCACGCGGTGATCTATATCGAAGACGACGCCGAGCTCGTTCAGCCCGACCTCGGGGCCGAGCTTGAGCGCCACCCCGCGTTTCCCAACCGCATGAATGTTCACTTTGTGCGGGTGAAAAGCCGCAGCGAAGTGGAGGTCTACCACTGGGAACGCGGCAGCGGCGCGACGCTGGCGTGTGGCACGGGGGCGTGCGCGGTGTGCGTGGCGGGCGTGTTATCGGGCCGAACGGACCGGACGCTGACCGCCCACCTGCCCGGCGGCCCGCTCAAGTTAAACTGGCAAGGGGCCGAAGGTTCAATGGACGGACCCGTCATCATGACCGGCCCGGCCGTCGAAGTCTTCACCGGCACTTGGCCCCCCCGAAATTAATCGAGCGCTTCCCCACACCCTAAATGCGGCGGAAGCCCCACGGAATCTGAGAGATGAAACCCAGCCTGATCGGCCTCCTCGCCGCCTTACTCACTGCCGCCAGCCTCGCCGGCTGCGCCTCGCCCGAGGCGTGGGTCATCGTCTCGGTCCGCGATCGGCTCGACCGCTCGCCCGTCACCCAGCCCGTCATCACCGTCACCCCCCGCCCCGGCTCTCTGGGCAACCCCAGCTCCGAAGTCGTCGAGCAGGCCAACACCTTCGGCGTCGCCCGCCTCAAACTCGCCACCGGCCAAACCAAATACACCGTCACCATCGACGCCCCCCAATACGACCTGTTCACCTTCGACCTGCCCACCCTCGACGCCTTCTTCCCCTCGGGCCAATGGCTCAAAGGCACGAATTCCCGCAAATATCAACTCCGGCCCGACAACGAGTTGGAATTGATGCTGACGCTGGAGCCGGGCGGGGAGTGAATCGCGAAGGTGAGCCAAATGCTTGCCTACTTTGATCTGCCGATCTAAATTGCTATCCATGAAGCCGCCCGTCACCACCTTGCGTGTGGAACTCAGCAAAACAAATATTTTGCTTGCGGTGCTATCGCTCTTCATTCCCGGGCTGGGTCAATTGTGTAAAGGGCGACCCGAAGGACTCGGCGACTTTGCTGCAGCGATCTGCCTTTGGATCATTTGGCTGGGCTGGATTATTCACTTACTCGCAGCTTGGGATCTCATCGAATACATGGGGCCCGATTCATCCGGCCAAGTCGGCGAGCCCTAGAAATGGCCGCATAAATCCGGCCCTACGGGGATGATCTGGCTAAGCCACGAGCGGCTTACAACCCCAGCAACCGTTCGACGAAATTGATATCCACTTCGCTCTTACGGAAGTTGCCGTTTTTCAGCAGGCGGATGTGTAGCGGGATGGTGGTCTTGGTCGGGGAGATATGGAACTCTTTGAGGGCGGCAAGCAAGGTGTTCATCGCGGTGTCGCGGTCTTTGCGGTGGACGATGAGTTTGCCGATCATCGAGTCGTAGTTGGGCGGGATGCGGTAGCCCGAGTGGCAGTGGGTGTCGAGGCGGACGCCGAAGCCGCCCGCGGGGTAGAACTCTTTGACCAGGCCGGCCGAGGGGATGAAGCCCTTGTCGGGGTCCTCGGCGTTGATGCGGACCTCGATCGCGTGGCCGTTGACCTTGATGTCTTTCTGCTTGAACGACAACGGCAGGCCCGCGGCGACTTCGATGGTGGTTTTGACGATATCGACGCCGGTGATCATCTCGGTGACGGGGTGCTCGACCTGGACGCGGGTGTTGACTTCCATGAGGTAGAAGTTCTTTTTCGCGTCCATGAGGAACTCGACCGTGCCCGCGGTGTAGTAGCCCGCGGCTTTGGCGAGGCGGGCGGCAGATTTGCAGAGCGTCTCGGCTTCACCGCGAGTGAGCACGGGGCAGGGCGCTTCTTCGATGAGTTTTTGCTTGCGGCGCTGCATGGTGCAGTCGCGTTCGTAGAGGTGGCAGACGTTGCCCATCTTGTCGCCGATGATTTGGACCTCGACGTGGCGGGCGTTATCGATGAACTTTTCGAGGTAGACCGTGCCGTTGCCGAAGGCGTTCTCGGCCTCGGCGATGGCGGCTTTCATGCCGCTGCGGAGCGAGCCGTCGTTGTGGGCGACGCGCATCCCCCGGCCGCCGCCGCCGGCCGACGCTTTGATCATGACGGGGTAGCCGATTTCTTTGGCGAGTTTGATCGCTTCGGACTCCGACTCCACGGCTCCCTTGCTTCCGGGCGAGGTAGGGACTTTTTGGCGGATGGCGAGTTGTTTGCAGGCGACCTTGTCGCCGAGGGTCTGCATGGCCTCGACCGACGGGCCGATGAACTCGATGTTGCAGGACCGGCAGACCTCGGCGAAGTGGGCGTTCTCGGCGAGGAAGCCGTAGCCGGGGTGGA
>CAYPCC010000117.1:0-9178 GCA_964409095.1 uncultured Phycisphaera sp.
ACCGCTACACCGAGGCGCTGCCCTTTGCGGCCCAGACGTATCGGCGTTGGGAACGGTCGATGGGTGAAGAACTCGGCGCGATCGGGCTGGACCCGGCGGTGGCGATCCCCGCGCCGCCGAACGTGGTCGAGTCGGTCGAGGGGGCGGAAGAGCAGCAGGGCGGGACGACGATTCAGCGGCAGTAAGCGAGGCGGGCGGTTGTCATTGGGGCAAAGCGATCTGTGACCGCCCGCTAAACGGTATGAGAGGATGCGTTGCCTGTTGCGTTAAAGTGGTCAGATCGCTTGGGCACTGATCTTTACCAGCAGCGTGTGCGAGGCGCCGGGGGCGAGGCGGACGGCGTCGTCGCCGATGTTGGCCGACTCGATGCAGCACATGCCGGTCCACTCGTCGTCGCCGAAGTCGGCGAGGCGTTGGGATTTTTCGGTCCACGGGTTCCACACGACGGTGGATCGGCTGCCGAGTTTTTCGACGGTGATCTGGCGTCCAAGTACCGGGTCGGTGAGGATGCAAGTGGCTTGCGTGTTGGTGTAGATGCGATCGGTCTCGGCGGCGAAGGTGATGGGCTGATCGTTTTGGTAGCGGATTTTGTTGGCTTGGAGCTGATCGATGTAGGGGGCGTGTTCGAGGCCGGCGATGGCGACTTGGCGGGCGTCGCCGACGACGAGGTAGGTGTGCAGCGCGGCTTCGAAGGTTTGGTCGGTGTCGGCGATGTTGGTGACGGTGAGGTTGAGCGTGAGTTGTTTGCCGAAGGTCACGCGGAAGTCGGCGTGGAGCTGGTCGAGGTTGGTGACCATCTGCGTCTCGACGCCGGCGGGGCCTTGGGCGGTTTGCGTGAGTTGCCAGGGGACGGTGCGGACGAGGCCGTGGGACGCGGCCGAGTCGTCGGCGGGGTGGCTGCCGAACCAGGGGAAACAGATCGGCACGCCGCCGCGGATGGCTTTGCCGTCTTGGTAGACCGCGTGGTCGGAAGTGAAGAGCACCGGCTGATGCCCTGCGGGTTGCCAGTGGGTGACGGTCGCACCGAGAAGATACTGGGCGGCGGCGCAATGTTCGGTGTCGACGGTGAGCTGGGGCAGGTCGCCGCGGCCGGGCTGGACGCGCAGCGCGGCGGGCAGGCTGAACTCTTCGGCACGTTCGAGGACGGATTCGGGCATTGGGGTATGGTCGAAGGTCGGGGCGATAAAGTCAACGCTTGGTTTATCCGCCGAGTTGGGACATGGCCCGGTTGCCGCGGGGGCTGTGGGTGTCGGGCTTCTCGGCGACGCAGCGGGCCATGAGCCCGAGGAGCTGGGCTTGCGGGTCGGCGGCGTTGCGCAGGGTTGGCAAGAGGTCCACCTCGCCGCCGTCGAAGAGGCAGGCCCGCAGCTCGCCGCGTGCGGTAAGGCGTAGGCGGTTGCAGGTCTCGCAAAACGGCTGGCTCATCGCCGAGATGAAGCCCAAACGCCCCCCCCCGGAACTGCCCCCGAAAGTGCTCTGCGTAGCGGGGGATAGCCGGTAAACCTTCGCCGGGCCGACGCCCGGCTCGGTGTCGCGGTCGATGGAGATCAGCGGGCCGTGGACGGCCTCGATGCGGCGGATGAGGTCTTCGTTGTCCACGGTGTAGGCGTCGGCCCCGACGAGGCTGCGGGTCAGGGCGCTGTCGCCCAGCGGCATGTATTCGATGAACCGCACGGTCCACGGCCGATCAAGCGTGAGCGCGGCGAAGTCGGCGGCCTCGTGGTCGTTGACGCCGCCGATGACCACGACATTGAGCTTGAGCTTTTCAAACCCCGCGGCGGTGGCGGCGTCGAGCCCGGCCCAGACTTGATCGAGCGTGAACCCGCGGCCGCCGGTGAGGCGAGAAAAAGTTTCGGGGTTCAGCGAGTCGAGCGAGACGGTGAGTCGGTCGAGGCCGGCGTCGCGGAGTTCGCGGGCGAGTTGGCCGCCGCGCTGGCCCAGGCGCAGGCCGTTGGTGGTCATGGACAGGTCGATGGGGCCCAGGGCTTTGAGTCGGCGGACCAGTTCGACGAGGTCTTTGCGGAGCGTGGGTTCGCCGCCGGTGAGTTTGAAGTGGGTGACGCCGGCCTCGCGGGCGGCGGCGGCGACGGCGACGAAGTCGTCGGCCGAGAGCAGGTCGGCGTGGTCGTAAAACGTGACCCCGTCGTCGGGCATGCAGTAGACGCAGCGCAGGTTGCAGCGGTCGGTCAACGACAGCCTTAGGAGTTTGACCGCCGCGAGCGACCGCGGCCCCTGGGCAAAGGTCGGCCGCTGCGGCTGGTCGTCGAGGATCGGGAGCGCAATGAACATCCGCTGCGATTATAGGGGCGACGCCCATGCGTAAGCGGGTGGATGTTGGTTCGGCGGCGGGGCGGCTGCTACAGTGAGCGGAACGATGTATGTGCTGAGCTGTCCATCTTGTCGGGAAAAGCGGGAGTCGCCGTTTGTGCGGGTGGGCGCGGCGACGCGTTGCCCGTCGTGTGGCCATGCGTGGCGGATCAGCGCGTCGCATATCCGGCGGGTGACGCGGGCGATGGCCGAGGCGGCGGCCGCGGCCGAGCCGACGCTCGACGAAGACCCTCCCGAAAGCGATGCCCGCGCGGGGAGCAGCGTGACGGGCATGTCGGGCCTCAGCGATTTGATGCAGGCCGAGCCCAGCCCCAAGTCCGGCGACACCGCCGTGGGCGTCCCGTCGCCGCCGATCCGCGAAGCCCAATTCGGCTCGGCCGCGGCCGCCCAAAAGCTAGCCAAATCCGCGGCCCATCTCCGCCAAACCCAGCGGCCCGGCACGATGTCGCACCAGACCCGGCGCATGGCCATCCTGGTCATCGCGGCCTTAGCGCTGGGCGTCGCCCTCGCGGGGATCGGGTTGGTGATGCTCGGCGGCAACGACTCGCGGGGCGGTCACTCCCCAACCCTTCCGGCCGACGCCGACGCGGGCGAAGCGGACGACGCATTCACGCCCGCCGGCCCACCGAGCCAACCCCAGGCCGATGAGCCCGGCGCGTCGCGCCCCGCAGCGGACCACATCCTCGCGGCCGGGTCCGCTTCGGGACCGAACATTCCGCGTCACAAACCCTTATCTCCCCCCGATGGCGGAGCGGGCTGAGCGATGTTTTTCCCGATCCGCACCGACCGCCAGCTCAAAAGCACCCCGTGGGTGAACTACGCGCTGATCGCCGTCAATGTGGTGGTCTATGCCTTCACCTGGCGGTCCGTCGAGCAGTCGCAGTTGTTCTCCGGCGGCGGCTACAGCATGGCCGAGATTTTCCAAAACGCGCCGGGCGTGGGGCTTTGGCTTTGGCCCGATACACCCAACACCCGGCTGTACCAGTTCATCACGTATCAGTTCGTACATTCGGGTCCCGAGCCGATCCCGCTGCCGTTCATTCAGATGCAGCTTCCGCTGCACTTGGCGTTCAACATGTTGTTTCTTTATGTGTTCGGCAACGCGGTGGAAGACCGGCTGGGCAAGCTCGGGTATCTGGCGTTTTATCTGGCCGGCGGCGTGCTGGCGGGCTTGGCGCACATCAGCGATCCCACCGCCGCGCCGGTACTCGGCGCGTCGGGCTCGGTCGCCGCGGTGACGGGGATTTATCTGGCCCTGTTTCCGATGTCCAACGTGACGATCGCGTATTGGCTGGTCGTGTTCATGGGCAGCTTCGTGGTGTCGTCGATGGTGCTGATCCTGTTCCGCGTCGTGCTGGACCTGATCTTCCAGTTCAGCGGCTACGACAACACCGCCTACATCGCTCACCTCGCGGGCTACCTCTACGGCTTCTTGATCGGGATGGGGTTACTGATGATCCGGCTGCTGCCGCGCGAGTCGTACGACATGCTCGCGCTCATCGAGCAAAAACGCCGACGGGCGCAGTTCAAACGCCTCAACCAGCAGGGATTTAAACCCTGGGAACACGCCGGCGGGGCGGGCACATTGCCGCCCAAGCCCGGGCAGGCCGTGGTCGCGTCGCCCGAGGACGAGGCACTCATGGCCCGCCGGGCCGAGGTCTCTAGCGCCCTGGCCCAGCAAGACGTCCGCCGGGCCAGCGATCTCTACGCCAAGCTCTTGCGTGACTACCCCGGCCAAGTCTTTCCGATGCAGGCCCAGCTGGACCTGATCAATCAGCTCATGCAGGCCGAGCGCTACGACGTCTCGGCCGAGGCCTACGAGTTGTTCCTCGCCCACCACCAAGACTCGGGCTTCCGGCCCCAAGCCCAGCTGACGCTGGCGCTGATTTATCTGAACTACCTGAAAGAGCCCGGCCGCGCCCGCACCCTGCTCAAACAAGCCCAACCGTCGCTCACCGGATCGGATCGGGCGTTAGCCACGAGCAAGCTCGAATCGTTGGGTTAAACCCGCCGCCCATCCGCACCCTTCCGCTTCGCTTTGTGACCGCCACGCGGTTTTCTTAGAATGCCGCGCCCGGCCAGCGTGTTGGCCACATTTGACCCAACCCTTACCACCCCGCATTCGGAGTGCATCGATCATGAGTACAGGCACCCCCGGCACCCCCGGCAACGCCGTCATCGGCCAATCCGGCGGCCCCACCGCCGTCATCAACCAATCCCTCGTCGGCGTCGTCGAAGCGCTCCAAGCCTCCATCGCCAACGGCGAAGGCAAGATCAACAAGATCCTCGGCGCTCACCACGCCGTCGCCGGCATGGTCAAGGACGACTACATCGACCTGACCACCCGCACCCAAGACTTCCTCGACCGCCTCGCCAACACCCCGTCGTCCGCGTTGGGCTCGTCCCGCGACAAGCCCGATGCCGCCTACTGCAAACGCATCTTCGAGAGCTTCGCCAAGCAAGACGTCCGCTACTTCTTCTACGCCGGCGGCAACGACAGCTCCGACACCTGCCGCATCATCGCCGAGATGGCCGCCGACCAGGGCTACGACCTGACCGCGTATCACGTCCCCAAGACCATCGACAACGACCTGATGGTCAACGACCACACCCCCGGCTTCGGCAGCGCCGCCAAGTTCGTCGCCCAAGCCTTCATGGGCGACAACCTCGACAACGCCGCGCTGCCGGGCATCAAGATCAACATCGTCATGGGCCGACACGCCGGCTTCCTCACCGCCGCCGCCATGCTCGGCCGCCGCCCGGGGAAAAACGACGGCCCGCACCTGATCTACGTCCCCGAGGCCGACTTCAGCGAAGAAAAATTCCTCGCCGACGTCGAACGCGTCTACACCAAGCTGGGCCGCTGCCTCATCGCCGTCTCCGAAGGCATCCACGACGAAAACGGCAATCCGATGATGACCAAGCTCATGGACGACGTCGAGAAAGACGCCCACGGCAACGTGCAACTCTCGGGCACCGGCGCGCTGGGCGACCTGCTCGCCGACCTCGTTAAAACCAAGCTCGGCGAAAAGCTCGGGCAAAAACTCCGCGTCCGCGCCGACACGTTCGGCTACCTCCAACGCTCGTTCGTGGGCTGTGCCAGCGAAGTCGATCAAGCCGAGGCCCGCGAGTGCGGCCGGCAGGCCGTGAAGCACGCCCTCGCCGGCGAGCATAAGTCCGGCAGCATCGCCATGGTCCGCAAGCCCGCAAGTCAATACCAGATCGAATACAAGCGGATCGAGATCAAAGAAGTCGCCGCGCTCACAAAGCACTTGGATCCGAAGTACATCGTCGACGGCTGCGACATCGCCGAGTCCTTCCGCGACTACGCCGGACCGATCGTCGGCGACCTGCCCGTCGTCGAATCCTTCTAATTCCCACAAATTTAGCCCCGGGGCAGGTATCCGGGGCGACCCGGGGCCGCCGCGGTCCGCGAGTCCCCCGTTCCGTAGAATGGGCATCGTGACGACCGCCACAACCCTCCAACCCGCCACGCCTCATCTTGCCACCCAACGTGTCGAGTGGCTTGGCGTGCGCGCCGAGGTCCCCGCCGACTGGGAAATCGTCCGCCACAGCACCTCGCCCCGCAAGGGCAGCCTCGTTTTCGCCGACCGCACCCGCCAGCGTTTGCAAATCACCTGGACCGCCTGCGCCAAACGCCCGGATGTCGCCCGCCTCCTCGCCGACCACCGGGCCCAGCAGCGCGAGCAACACCCCGACGCGGTATTCACCACGCCCGTTCTGCCCGCGGGTTGGCGCGGCGTCCAGCGACCCCAACCCGGCCACGCCTTCACGCTCACCCGCGCCGCCCGCTTCGACACCAAAGCCTCACGCTTGATCGAAGTCGTCCTCGACGATCGAGCCGGCTCGGGCCAGATCCACGACTTGCTGGCTGGCCTCGTCGTCACCGGCCCGGCCGACGCCGCCCGCCGCGTCCTCGCCTTCGGCCTCGACCTGAGCCTCCCTCGAGGCTTCCAACTCACCGCCACCCGCATCCAGCCCGCCGACGCGGCGCTGACCTTTTCCACCCACCCCAACGCCAAGGAACCCGATAAACACCCAAGTCTGACCGTCCGCCGCCGCGCGATGGCCGACGTGTGGTTTGATGGCAACCTGCGCCGCCTGCTGCAAGCCCATGCGTCCCGCGCCGCGATGGACTTTACGGAGGATGACGCCGACGCGCTCTCGCCTCACGCCGCCACCACCGCGCGCTGGAACGTCCCGGGCCCGCGCTTTCATCGCCTGCTCAACCTCCACCGCGTCGCCGTCGCCTGCGCCTGGTTTTGCCCGGCCGAGCAAGCGGTTTATGACCTCGTCGCCGTCGGCCCAGCCCAATCACCACCCACCTTTGACGATCTCCGCCTCGTGTGCGGGCAGGGGGGCTGCGATCATTAAACCCACCGCCGACCTCCGGCTGCTGCTCGCCGCGATCCCCACGCGCAACGCCGCGGTGCGCGAAGAATTTCGCGGCGACGCGCTCGTGCTCTTCGTCCCGCTCCGCAAACGCTGGTGGATGAACGGCCCCGTGTCGTGGTGCTTGCCGCTGCGCGATGAAAAAGGCGTCGCCCTGGACAGGCTCGGCCAAGAGGTGTGGCAAGCCTGCGACGGGCAGCGCGTGCTCGAAACGATCCTCGAAGATTTTGCCGACCGCCACCGTCTAGGGTTTCACGAAGCCCGCCTCACGGTGATGCGATTCTTGCGGATGCTCGCGCAGCGGAACTTGCTCGTGCTCGTCGGCCAAGCGGCCGAATCATCCGAAGATGGCGACGAGACCTCACCCCCCACCGTCCAACAGGCGGTGACCGCGTGAAGCCCATCATCGCCCAGAATCAAGCCAAGCTCAGCGTCGCCCGCTGCGTCCGCCTCGCGGTGTCGGGGATGTCGTATCGGTTGCTACGGTCGGGCATCACCACGGCGATCCTCGCGCTCGCCGTCGCGTTTCTGGTTCATGTGTTGACCCACGCGATTCTGGCCGAGCGCGTCCAACGCTCGGCGTGGGACGACTTGGCCCCGAGTCGCAACGCCACTGCCCTTCTCACCCGACTCACCGCCGCTGATTCCACGACCAACATTCTCGAACGTCTGGCAGGCAAAGACCGCGATGAGCTAAACGTCATGAAACGATGGGGCAACTGGGACGACGAAGAATTAGCGAGGTACCGCGAGCAGGCGAAATCCTGGGCGATGACGCGCAGATGGTTTGAACGGCTCAACCCGATGCAATCCGCGGTGCTGTTGGAAGGTCGGAGTTTCGTGGATTGGCTGGACTCCATGTCGAGTGAAGCCGATCGTGTCGAATTTAAAGATCGTCTCAACGCACTCGGCGTCGGGCCATCGTGGTGGTCGGAATTGGAACTGAGTGGGTCTGCAGTGATCAACCGTTGGCCTTCACTGAAGGCCACGGCTGCTACGCTTCAACAAGAACACCGCGCGACGATTGATCGCTTTAACCAAGCGGATGGGCGGCAGTTGCTGGAGCGCTTTGCGGTTCCAAATGATGACTTGGATGCGCAACTTACCAACGCAGGCTGGGCGGTCTCAGCGGCGACACTACAGCAAACCAGCGCGTTCGCCGCGTATCAGCAAGCATTGGCCGACGTTCGGGAATGGCTCGACGAGCCAGCGATGCAACAAGCGGTGAACCAGCGTTTGGGTTCCGCAGATTTCGATGTGGTCATACGTGAACTCGCCAAGCCCGACCCCCTCTGGTGGTACGACGTTACCGGCCAAGGCGGCATCTCGTTCGACGCCGAGGGCGGAGTCGTCCCTACCGCCCGGCGTTACCTCAGCGAGCAACGCCTCGCCGCAATCACCCAAGACTACGAACCGATCAACCGCAACACCCCCTTCGGCCTGCCCTTCGGCACGCTCTGGCTGGTTGGCCTCTCGCTCTTGGTCTGCGTCGTCGGCGTGACCAACGCGCTACTCATGTCCGTCACCGAACGCTTCAACGAGATCGCCACGATGAAATGCCTCGGAGCCATGGACCGCTCGATCATGCAGATGTTTGTCGCCGAGGCAGTGATCCAAGGCGTGCTCGGCGGAGTCGTCGGCGTCGCGCTGGGGTTGCTGCTCACGCTGCTGCGCGGGTTCGCAGAATCCGGCACGTTGTTCGTGCGCGGCCTCGATGGCTGGGCGGACCTGCTGGGCGCGGCGGGGTTATCGCTGGGTATCGGTATCCTGCTGGCCGCCTGCGCCGCAATCGGGCCGTCGTGGATCGCGTCGCGCCTCGCACCCATGGAGGCGATGCGCGTCGAATGATTTTAGATTTTTGATTGAGGATGTTTGATTGACGCGAGGCGTCGGTCGCCTCGGTCGAACCGCAATGTAAACCGATGACTAATCCACCATCCTCAATCAAAAATCAAAAATCAGCCGCGTCTTCGCGGCCGGTCATCATCCGCACCCTCGGCCTCACCAAGTCCTACGGCACCGGCGACGCCGCGACCCACGCCCTCCGCGGCGTCGATAGCACCATCGCCCGCGGCGAATTCGTCGCTGTGATGGGGCCATCGGGCTCGGGCAAATCCACGTTCTTCAACATGATCGGCGCGCTCGACGCCCCGACGTCCGGTCGTATCCTGATCGATGAGGTGGACGTGGCCCAACTCTCCGCCGGCGAGCTCGCGTTTTTACGCTGCCGGAAGATCGGCTACATCTTCCAGCAGTACAACCTCATCAAATACATGACCGCGCTGGAAAACGTCACCGTGCCCATGGCGTTTGCGGGGGTTGGGCCCGAAGAAGCGCACCGACGGGGGATGGACCTCCTGAAACTCGTCGGCCTCGAAGATCGCTTCGACCACCGCCCCCTCGAAATGTCCGGCGGCCAACAGCAACGCGTCGCCAT
>CAYPCC010000118.1:0-9060 GCA_964409095.1 uncultured Phycisphaera sp.
ATCCTCGACGCCATCACCATCACCTCCGAAACCACCGCCAACAACGTCTACTCCAACGCCCTCATGGCCGTCCACGACAGCGTCCGCCAGGGCGACAGCTTCGCCGAGCCGCTGCGTAAGGCCAAGGTCTGCGACCCGCTGGTGGTCAACATGATCGACGTCGGCGAAGAGACCGGCGACCTCGACAAGATGCTCCTGAAGATCGCCGACAACTACGACGAAGAAGTCGATGTGGCGGTCGCGGGCCTCGTGTCGCTGCTCGAGCCGGTGATGGTCGTGGTGCTCGGCGGCATCGTCGGCGCGATCGTCATCGCGCTGTTCCTGCCGCTGGTCAAGCTGATGCAGTCGGTGATGTAAGCCGCCCCAAAAAGCCGAGGGATGGCCATCCCTCGGCTTTGATTCACCCCCACTCCCCGCGACTCCGACCATGCAACCACACCTTCCCCCCTCCCGCCGCGCCGCGTTCAGCCTCATCGAGCTGTTGGTGACGATCTTCATCATCGGCCTGCTCGTCGGCCTGAGCTTCCCCGTGGTGGCCAGTTTCAAAAACAGCGCCAAGGCCTACACCGCCCAGTCGCAGCTCACCGGACTTGGTGCCGCAGCTGACAACTACAACGTCGTCACTCAGTCGGCCGTCGATCACAAAGTCAACACCGACGCCTTCGGCAACGCAATCAACCTCAACGTCAGTACCGCAAATGACCTGACCCTCGCCTACTTCGTCTTCACGGCGGGCCAAGTCCCCGAAACCGCAAGGGTCATCGCCAACGCGGCCAAAACGAATCTCACGTTGGGGGGAAGGCCGTTAACGAATATTGGAGACGATATCGCTACTGGGGCTTTAAACCTCGGCAACCTGAACCTCGTTGAACTTTTGGATCCGTGGGGATCTGAGATCCGTTATGCGTACAAAGTGAGTAAGGCCGACAGCTTCACCGCCGACGATTACTTGCCCGCTTATCCCAACGCCTTCTTCGCCTCCGCCGGACCCGACGGCTTATGGGGCGCGGTCGATGCCAACAACCAACCCGACCCCAGCGTCGACGTGGACGGCGACGGCGAACCCGACGCCGCCGACAACCTCTACAGCTTCGAGATCGACTGACCGCAGCCCGTCTCGACGGCCCCGATGATTATTCCACTATGAATCATTTAACCCCCCAACTCGATCGCCCAAGCGGCTCGTCGTCCCGGCGCCACCCGCTAACGTGCATGACCGCCGAGCGGCGCGCGGCATTCAGCCTGATCGAATTGATCGTTGTGATCTCGCTGATCAGCCTGCTGTTGGTCATCAGCTTCCCCTTCCTCAAGACCACGCTGCAGAGCACCGCGGTCAACGCCGCCGCCGGGCAGGTGAGTAACTCCCTCTCCGCCGCCCGCGTCTACGCCACCCGCAACAAGAGCTTCGTCGCCGCCCGTCGCGTCGGCGCCACCCTCCGCACCTCGTCGGGCAACGGCGACGGCTACTCCGGCACCATCGTCCTCTTCGCCCCCGACAACTCGCTCCGCGTGATGGAGAACGACCAGAACGCCTACGACCCCGCCAACCTCGTGACCTCCGCGGGCTGGCTCGAACTGCAAGTCCCACCACTCAACGGCTATACCCCCGTCCCCGATCTCGAAGACATCCGCTACCCCGGCCGCGTCCAGATGCTTGGCATCGTCCGCACTGGCAACGGCCCCTACGACATCCAGCTTGTCCCGCCGCCGTTTGCCATCCGCTTCAACGCCGACGGGACGATCGGGCAAGGGGCGGACGATGCCGCCTGGGGGGGGGCGGGCGACCCGACATGGGACCGCGTGGTCTACGTCAGCGCGACCGGAAAATCTGGACAAATCGGCACGCCACCCAACACAATCGATTTTACCGAATACGACGTGACCGAAGCGCGCGAGACGTTCGCCGATGCCGACGGCACGCGCCCCGGCACACAGATTGATCTCGGCGAATACGGCCGCCAAGGCGACCTGCTCATGGACGACGGCCGCGTCCAACTCCCCTTCGACAGCATCGAGACCGTCTCGGGTGTCCTCGTCCTCGAACCCGAGCGCGTCCCGAGTGAATACGAGCACCCCAACGGCGGGGCCGCCGCCGCCATCGGCTATGACCGCGACAACCTCGACGTTTACTCCACCGACGCCTCGGCCCGCCTGCTCCACTGGGCCAGCGAAAACGCGACCTACGCACGCATCCTGCTGTTCAACCGTTACACGGGTCAGGACCTCACGCGATGAATCTCACCCTCACCCCGCAAGCCCACTCCCTGCCGATCCGCTGTTGCCGTCCGCGACGCTCGGGCTTCACGCTGTCCGAGGTCCTGGTGTCCATCGGCATCCTCGCGCTGGGCACCGTCGCCGTCGCCTCGCTGTTCCCCACCGCCGCGTTCCTGCAAAAAGAAGCGGTCAAGGAAACGCTTCGACAAAACCACGTGCGGTCGGCCGACGCGATCTTGGAGGGGGTGGGGTTGAATAATACGACGCTGCTGGAATTCACTGAGTTGATGGAGAGTAGACCTGTTGGTTACCCCGCCTATGTCTCGCGGTCTAACATCACCGACCCAGCCTACGACCTTCTGCAAGATGTCTATGCATTAGCGGAAGTCGATTCGACCGTCGACAGCTCTTTTGATGACCCCTTGCCAGCCACCTTTCCTGCGGACACCCCCGGTAGCGGGACTCCCGATATGCGGATGGGAGCGGGTGCTTTCGTATTCCCAACGGATTACGCTGATTCCTATGTTTACGAAAATAATCGGTTCGCCGTAGCGACTCGGAGCCTGCCGACCAGTACCCCGCCCAATTTGGCCACGGGTTACGTTGATCGGGAAGTATTCTGGGTGCCTTTAATTCGCGCGGGTGCAGAAGCCAGTGAACTATATCCCGACTGGAGTGTTTATGCCTTTGTGCTCCAGCCCGATAGTCAACTCCGTTCGGATGGGGTTTACACGCTTAACGCGGCGGCGGCAAATTACGGATATGGCGATTTCAATACCACTGATATTGTGTGCGCGAATCCTGATACCGCCGCGGACTATTTTCCTAAAGTTTTTCGCGTTCCGGTGGTAGCGAATAATTCTCCCACTACCAATATCACCCCCTCAATCAATCTTTATGGCTACGTCAAGCCTGGAGAAAAATTACTTGGCGACAATGGCATTATTTACCGTGTTTCACAGATCGACCCGGCTACCGGCACGATGATTCTTGCCGAAGACACGGAATATGCTCCAATCGACTATCGCGATCCATTTGCTATCTGGATCGCTCCTGCACCGGGCGTCGGTGGCACCCCAGCGATCCGGCGTGATGCCGCGATCAACCAAAACTCCCCGCTCGCCGACATCCGGCTGCTGTCGAACACCGTGGTCCGCACGAACGATTATTGAGATTTTTAATTTTTGATTGAGGATTTTTGATTGGCCCCCGCCGTCGATGTTCCAGCCTCCAACCGGTTTTTTACCATGATGCTCCAAACCCCCCAGCCACGTCATGCGTCGCCTTTCCAGCTCCGCTGCGCCTCGGATGCAATCCAAAATCCTCAATCAAAAATCAAAAATCAACGCCGATCCCCGGCGTTCACCCTCGTCGAACTCCTCGTGGCCATCTCCGTCCTCTCGCTGATGATGACCCTCGCCGCCCGTATCTTCTTCGACGCCCAGACCGGCGTACAGCGTGGTTTGCAGACCAGCCAGATCATCGCCGAGTCCCGCTCCATCGCCCAGCCCATGGCCGAGGACATCCGCGCGATGAACGTGTTTTTGTCGAAGTACGAAAGCAACAGCCCCGGTTGGCTACTGATCCGCCAAGACGCTTATGCCGGGGTGCGGTTTCCTCCGCCCGACGACATCAACGCCGACCCAAGCACTTGGCTTCCCGACCGGGACGGTGATAGCACCCCGGGGGAAAACGGTCCGCTGCCCGCCAGCATCGACGACCTCATGCGCTCCGACCAGATCGCCTTCTTTCGTGATGCGACCGATCTCGAATCGCTCACCCCCGGCCGCGACGACCGCTACGACTCCCAAGCCAAAGCCCGCCACGCCCGCATCTGGTACGGCCACGTTTCGCCCGCGTTGGGTCCAAGCGCCTCCCTCAATCCCGGCGATCCCGGTTACAACCTCTCAAGCCAACTCGTCCTCGGCCGACAAGCCCTGCTCTTGATCGAAAACAGCGAATCAACGACCTATCCCGGCGGTAACCCCGGGAACGTTGATACGCCCGGGGATGCGAATAACCGGGTCGCGCCCAGCGGAGCGTTTGATCGAGCTTCGCCGAGCTCAGCGGTGATCGGTCGGCAGATCCATGAGGGCTTTTATGATGCGCTGGACCTTGAGGCGATGCGGATCGATGGCTCCCAGTATTCGGTCTACGACGACCAAGGCATCGACCCCGCGGGCGGTCCGCGCGGCTTGTTCCGCACGCCCACCTACAGCGTGACGCCCGCGGTTGCCGACGCAAGCCTATTCGGCAGTATCACAGCAGTTACTGGCGGTCTGCCAAACGCGGACTACGCGGAACGAGCGATCGACTGGACGTTCACCACGCCCGGCGAACGGCTGCAAGCGTCTACTTCGGTGGATAACGATTTCCCAACCGCAGGTGGCATTTTCGAAGCTGATACGCTCGCTCAACTGCACGCCGCGTTTGCACCGCACGTCGCCGACTTTGCGATTGAGTTCGCCGCCGACTGGTCCGACGATTGGGACGACACCACGACCCCCGGCACCCGTGCCGCCGGGCCCGACGGTTTCCCCGACAACGAACCCGACCGCGACGCCTTGGGCAATATCGTGTGGTACACCGCCGCGGCCTACGCGAATCCTGATAGCGCATCGGGATTGATCAACGATCCGCCCGCCAATTACGACGGCGTCGGCAATGTTGATGCCAGCGCGCCGGTCACGTATCCGATCCCAACGATGGTACCCGAATTCCTTGGCGCGGCCGGCTTCATCGCCAATCCTTTTGCCTACGACTTCACCAATGGGCCGACCTTTGCCTATACCCCCACTTCGACTTCGGTCAGTTATATCTGGTCACACACCGGTGACGACAACGGGCTGGTCACGGCCTCAACCGACGGCTGCGGGAAATACTGGCCGTACCTCATCCGCTTCCGTTACCGCTTGATGGACGGCAAGGGCGAGTTCCGATCGATCGAAACCAACCCCGTGACCGGCAATGACTTCTCCGTGGTCGGCCGGTGGTTCGAGCAGGTCGTGCCCGTGCCGCGGCCGCAGGGGCTGTATTGATTTTTGATTTTGGTTTGATGATTTTTGATTGGGCTTCGGCCCGAAACCCCGGCGGGAACTTTTGAAGGACCAACCCATGTGGACGCCTCAACCCCTCAACCCCTCGACCCCCCTCGCCTACCCCGGCACCCCCGGAACCCCCGGCACCCCCGGCACCCCCGGCACCCCGACCGCCGGGCCGACGCCCCACCGTCCTCACCATCCTCACCGCCGCGATGAAGGGTCGGCGTTGATTTTGGCGCTGGTGACCATCGTCATGCTCGTCATGCTCGGCGCGGCCTACCTGCAGGTCGCCCGCACCGACCGCCGCACCGCCGCGGCGGTGGACACGCGGGTGAATCAGAACGAAGGCTCGATCCTGCGCTACATCGGCCAAATCCTCGCCGGGGACATCCCCGATGAGATCGGCAGCGCCGACCCCAACTCACCGGAGTATTACGACTACCCGTGGTCAAACGTAGCGGTGACATGGGAGCCCGCGGACCAGTTCGCCCCGACCGTCGTGCCGGGCCGTCAACCCAATCTCGCGGCGGGTGATCCGGCGGCCCGCGAGCCGCGTGCGGCGGGGGACTTGGTCGATGCTGGGGGCAACTTCGATGCGCAGGGTGGGCAGCTAGACGACACTTGGCTGTCCTCGACCGAGCCTGACTTTGTTTCGGGATTCTGGCCGCATGTGACGAATCTGCAGGGCGTGTTTCTTGATCTTTTCAATGTTGCGCCCGCTAACGACCTAGTGCCCGGCGGCACCCGCCCGATGCCCGCGCAGTATCTCACGACCGCCGACAACAATTTCAACAGCGGCGACACGTTCGCCGTGCCGGCCCTGCCGATGGGTTTGTTGACGGCGGCGCAGCTGGGCGTCTTTGCCGACGCCGACGGCGACAACATCGCCGACAGCCGTTGGACCTGGGCCCCTTTGCCGTCCGACGGCGGGCTGGCGTATGTCATGGCGGTCCGCATCCTCGACAACTCGGCGCTGATCAACCTCTCGGCGTCGTCCTACATCCTCTCGAAGCACCAGGGCTCGGCCGAGACGTCGCGCTGGCTTTGGCCGGGCGAATTGGACCTTGAGACGCCGTTGACGTTGATCAAAAGCAACGCCGCCGCCAACGCCACGACTTCGACGGCCTTTGCCGAAAGCCTCTTGGCTAACCCCGCCGCCAACGCGGGCCGGAACATGGGCGCGGCGAACGACTTGTTTGCGGATCGACTCGCCAATTGGCTGGATTTGGTCGGCGGCGATTTGGCCGACTACCGCGTGATCGGCAGCGATCTTGAGCAAGACCAAGCGGGCACGCTCGGCTACGAAGACCTCACCGGCTTCACCCCCCCGACCTACAGCGAACTGAACGTCCGCTCCGAAGAACTCGAATTGCGCTGGCGTAACGGCCTGAACCGTTCGGATGATAACGTCGCCAACAACGCCGCCACGCCGTTGGAAAACCTCGACAACGCGATGTTCCGCGATCCGGGCGCCCTCGAACCCACCTGGCTGAACACGCCCTACACCGCTTCGGTGCAAGACTATTTCACCAACAACCCCCGCCTCGCGCTGACCACCGAATCGGGCTCGGCCAACTACGCCCAAGAGGACCTCAACGAGTCGTCGGCCGACGAGCTCGCACGATTGCTGATCGACGACTTTAGTTTTTCCAATCTGGGCGATACCCCTACGGTCGCGGTTAATGGCGACTGGGCGAATTTTTCGGTCACGAGCAACTACGCGGACCTTGAGGTCTTCTTCGCCAACCAACTCGCGGCCACGCTCGTGGACTTCCGCGACACGGATACGCAATTGACCCAGCTCATCCTCGATGCCGACCACTACGTGTTCGGCATGGAGTACCTGCCGTTTATCAGTGAGGTCTATTTGCAGGGACGGTACGACAAGACCGGCGTTGCTGGGGGTACCGTCACGCCCACGGTCAGCGGCGACGACGAAGTCACCTGGACCCTCGCCGACGTGACGCCCTCAATAGGTCCGGGGCTTTCGCCCACGTCGGCGTCGTTCGCCATCGCGATCGAATTGGTTAACCCCTGGCCGTGGACGATCGAGCTGCCGGATGTGGAAGTGATCGTCCTCGACGCGAACCAAAACGCGACCTCGTGGGGCACCTTGGACACG
This sequence comes from uncultured Phycisphaera sp., assembly GCA_964409095.1. Taxonomy (GTDB): domain Bacteria; phylum Planctomycetota; class Phycisphaerae; order Phycisphaerales; family Phycisphaeraceae; genus Algisphaera. The sequence goes on from CAYPCC010000118.1 coordinate 7,378, forward strand.
CTGACCGGCGGGCAAGTCACGATGGACGCGGGCGAGGTCATCCTCCTCACCCGCAACGACACCGTCGGCGCGGGCGGCGACAACACCGAAATCGCCGCGATCGTCGGCTCGACGCCCACCGCACCCGTCGCCAACGTGACCCCACACGCGATGCCCGCGGGCACGGCCGACTCGTGGCCGGTCGGCACCGGCACGGCGGGCATCGTGCTCGCCGCCCAGACCGACGCGGGCACCCGCATCGGTTACCAGGAATTCGTCGTCGCCGAACTCCCCGAAACTGTCCTCGAACTTTATGCCGACACCACCGGCGGAGCCATCGGCGACACGCCGGGCTACTACCAACTCACCGCGCTGGGCACCGGCGACGGGCTCTCGGCGTTGACCGTGAAGGACGTGGATGTCGATCTGCTCGACTACCCCAGCAACGAAGCCAATCTCGTCACGCCGTCGGGCACCATGCCCGGCGGGATGCAGCCCGGTGCGCCCCAAGCCGTGGCCGGCACCGCCCTGTTTGCCACCGCCCTCAAGGGCGCGACCAGCCCCGACTCGGGTGACCCCCTCGACGACCGGATCGCCGACTACTACAGCGGCACGAACCCTTCCGCCCCCCGCGACGAGCCTTGGATCATCGGCAATGCAGGTCGATTCTACCGCACCGGCGACCTGCTTCGGGCCGTGCTGATTGGGCCGCGTATCGAGTTGGAGATGGGCGTACCGACGCAGATCCCCGTAGCCGAGGTGTGGGACAAGTTCCCGAAAGTGGGCGGCAAGTATTCGATCGCCAGCGCCATGCTCGACCTCGGCGACACCGCGGTCGTCAACACCGGCAACCGCAACGTCTCCCACGCCGCCTACCTCATGGCCAAGTTCACCACCCTCAACAGCGCCGCGGGCCTGATCCCGGGCAAGCCCAACATCAACACGATGCCCGAGCGTCTGCTCGCCACGATTTTCCCCACCACCGCCCCCGGCGCAGCTACCACCATCGCCAACACCATCGCCACGCTTCGTGATAATCCCGGCCCCGGCACACTCGATCGCCCCGCCGGAACGCGAGGCATTCAGTTTGCCAGCCAACTCGCCAAAGCCACCGCGCCCTTTACCGGGGTCTACAACCCGGCCGCCAACGACAGCCCGCAAGTCACCGACTTCAACGAGTACGAACCCGAGATCGGCGGCGCGGCCGTTGCGGCCGGTCTGCCGGACCACACCGTCGATGGCCACACCGACGACGTCGAAGAACGTGTGATGTTGATGAACTATCTCAACCAGGTCGCCTCGACGCGATCGGACATCTACACCGCGTTTGTCTTGGTCCGAGCGTACCCGGCGAGTGACTTTAGCCAGCCCTTCACCGACGAATACCGACTGCTGGCGGTGTTTGATCGCTCGCAGGTTAGCGGCGAAGGCCTGCCGCGTATCCTCGCGGTCAAGCGGTTCGCGGACTGACACGGGATTGAGTCGGCGGGCGGTGCTTAACGGCGTAGCCCTGAGCTTGGATTTTGTTGTCTACGGAAGCGTCTAATGTCTGAATCGGTGTTTGCAAAGATCGTGGCGGGGTCAATCCCTTGTCATCGGCTGTACGAAGACGAGCACGTCTTGGCGTTTCTCGATGTCGGGCCGATCTCTCGGGGGCACTGCCTGCTGATCCCCAAGGTCGGCTACGTCGAGCTCGACGAGATG
>CAYPCC010000119.1:0-9053 GCA_964409095.1 uncultured Phycisphaera sp.
ACAACTGCCCGTACAAAGTCCGCCGGTTCAACTACTTCGACTACCACGCCAAGCTCGATTCCGAGAGCTTCCGCACCCAGGGCCGACCCGGCGGGATCAGCAACAACCCGTGGCTGAAGATGCCCGACCAAGAGCAGACGGATGTGATCGACCAGATCCGCCGGATGGTGTTCAACCCCGACGTCACCGTGCGGATGCGCGGCGTGATGGAAAAATGCACCTACTGCACCCAGCGGATCAACCGCGCCAAAATCGAAGCCAAAGCCCGCTGGGCCGAAGCCAAGACCGCCGGGAAAGACGTCGCCGACTACCCCTACGTCCAGGACGGCGACATCACGACCGCCTGCCAAGGCGCCTGCCCGACCGAGGCGATCACCTTCGGCAACCTCAACGACCCGGCCGCGAAAGTCGCGCAGATCCAAAGCAAAAACAAGCGGGCCTACAAGCTGCTCGAAGAACTCAACTCACGACCCCGGACCCAGCACATGGGCTTGGTCCGCAACCCAGCGAAGTGATTTTTGATTTTTGAATGAGGATTTTTGATTGAGAAGATAATCGGCTGTTAGTTGAATGCGTGGGCCAATGCCTTGGCAATCAAACATCCTCAATCAAAAATCAAAAATTTAGCACCATCATGGCAACACTGACCCCCGGCACATTCATCTCCCAACGCGTGGACAACACCCACGACGACCCGACGCAGCGCGCCCCGCTCGTGCTCGGCGGCAAAGACTTCATGGGCGTCACTGACGCCGTGGCCATCAGCGCCGAGAAGAAAGCCAACCTCATCTGGTTGATCTGCTTCCTCACCGCCGCCAGCTTCGCCGGGATGTTCTTCGGCCTGATCGGCTACCTCTTCGCCACCGGCGTCGGGGTCTGGGGCAACAACCAGCCCGTCGCGTGGGGCTTCCCGATCATCAACTTCGTGTTCTGGGTCGGCATCGGCCACGCGGGCACGCTGATCTCCGCGGTCCTGTTCCTCTTCCGCCAAAACTGGCGCACCTCCATCAACCGCTTTGCCGAAGCGATGACGATTTTCGCGGTCATCTGCGCCGGCATCTTCCCGGGTATCCATGTGGGCAGGCCGTGGTTGGCGTTTTGGTTGTTCCCGTATCCCAACCAGATGGCGATGTGGCCGCAGTTCCGCTCGCCGCTCTTGTGGGACGTGTTCGCGGTGTCGACCTACGCCTCGGTGTCGCTCTTGTTCTGGTACACCGGCATGGTCCCCGACCTCGCCACGCTCCGCGACCGGGCCAAGGGCCGAATCTCCCAAATCGCCTACGGCATCGCGTCGCTGGGCTGGAACGGCTCGTCCCGCCACTGGCACCGCTTTGAGCGGGCCTACATCCTGCTCGCCGCGCTCTGTACTCCGCTGGTGCTTTCGGTGCACTCGGTCGTGTCGTTCGACTTTGCCGTGGCCCAGCTTCCGGGGTGGCACACGACGGTGTTCCCGCCCTACTTTGTCGCGGGGGCGATCTACGGCGGCTTTGCGATGGTGCTCACCCTCGCCATGCCTTGCCGGATCTGGTTCGGGCTGAAAGACATCATCACCGACCGGCACATCGACAACTGCTGCAAGGTCATGCTCGGCGTCGGGATGATCTGCACCTACGCCTACGTCCTCGAGTTCTTTATCGCCTGGTACTCGGGCCACCACTACGAGCAGTTCGCGTTCCTCAACCGGCCCCTGGGCAGCGCCGCGGCGTCTTACTGGAGCCTGTTCATCCTCAACTGCGTCGGCCCGCAAATCCTGTGGTTCCGCTGGGCCCGCCGCAACCTCTGGACCATCATGTTCGCCGCGATGTGCGTGAACGCGGGCATGTGGTTTGAACGCTACGTGATCGTGGTGTCGTCGCTCTCCCGCGACTTCCTGCCGTCGAGCTGGGCCGACTTCAAGCCGACCTGGGTGGATGTGGGCATGTTCATCGGCAGCTTCGGGCTGTTCTTCACGAACTTCTTGTTGTTCCTCAAGTTCCTGCCCATCGTCGCCATGGCCGAGGTCAAGACCGTGATGCCCGCGGCCCACGCCCACGCCCCCGAAGCGCACCACGACGATCACGACGCCCATTACCACGGGGAGGCACACTGATATGACCGTTCTCGACACCCCGCAAACCACCCCGTTCGATCGTGCTTCGGATGCCGAAGTTGCCGCGGCCGACGACGTTAAAGTGTTCGGCATCATCGCCGAGTACGACAACGTCACCGACGTCATGGCCGCCACCCAGGCCGCCTACGACGCGGGCTACCGCAAGATGGATGTCCACTCGCCGTTTCCGATCCACGGCATCGACGAGGCGCTGGGCGTCAAGCCCACCATCCTCCCGTGGATCGTGCTGTTCATGGGCATCTGCGGCATGACCACCGGCATCCTGCTCACGACGTTTACCATGGGCGCGTGGGACGAGGCCGAGTTCATCCCCACGACGCTCGAGCCCTACGAATACCTGATCTCCGGCAAGCCGTTCAACTCCTTCGCCGCCTACATCCCGGTCATCTTCGAGCTGACCATCATGTTCAGCGCCTACACCGCGGTGTTTGCGATGTTCCTGCTCAACAAGCTGCCGCTGCTCTACCACCCACTGTTCAACTCCAAGAACTTCCGCCGGGCGACGCAAGACCGGTTCTTCCTGGCCATCGAAAGCCAAGACCGCCACTTCGACGCCGACCAGACCGAAGCGTTTTTGAAACAGCACAAGGCGTTGTCCACCGAATTGATTAACGAATAGAAAGGAGTGAACAGTCCACCGTACACAGTGAACAGTTCGGAGCTTCTCTCTACTGTTCACTCATCACTGCTCACTGTTCACTGAACGTATGCTCGACCTCCGCCTCTTTTTGCCCAAACGTGTCCCGATGGTGCTGATCGCCTTCGGCGTGTTGTTCGTGGTCGCTTCGTGGGTGCCGATCACCGCGATCGTCCGCTACACGCAGGTCAAACACGACAAGCCGCGCATCCACCTGTTCCAAGACATGGACAATCAGGCCAAGCTCAAAGCCCAGGCCGCGTCGCCGATCTTTGCCGACGGCCGGGCCATGCGCCCCGAAGTCGCGGGTACCGTCCGCCGGGGCGAACTCCGCGACGACGCCCCGCTCAACCAAGGCTACACCGTCACCCAAACCGACGGCGAGTTCGCCCCCGTGTTTGTCACCGGCATGCCCGACGGGATCGAAGTGGACCACTTCTTCCTGGCCCGCGGCCAAAAGAAATTCGACACGTTCTGCTACCCCTGCCACGGCAAGGCCGGCTACGGCAACGGCCCGGTGAACCAGCGGGCCATGGCCCTGCAGCAAGGCGACCCGACGCTTTCGTGGGGCACGGCCTGGGTGGCCTCGGCCAACCTCAACGCGGTGCTCGACGACGGCACGCTGCAATTCGGGGCCGACAACTACCCCAACGGCAAGCTGTACAACATCATCGCCCACGGCAAGGGCAACATGGCCGGCTACGCCCACGCCATCCCCGTCGAAGACCGCTGGGCCATCGTCGCCTACGTCCGCGCCCTGCAACTGTCGCAAAACGCCGGTGCCGCCAAGGTCGCCCTCGACCGCGCCGCCGACTCGAACCTTCAAACCGCCAGCACCCTCGGGACCATTTCCGGGGGCGGTGAAACTTCGGAGTAAGCCTCTAGTGTCCGCTCATCCGCCTAAACAACTCAACGACATGGACAAGGCCGTGCTGGGCGACAAAGCCTGGCCGCTGCGTCGCACCCTGCTGGTCGCCGGCCTCGCGGCCCTGCTCATCGCGGCCCTCGCCGCGCCGTTCTCGACCGGCGGGTGGGAACGGCTGGGCTTCGCCTACCTCATCGGCTACGCCTTTGCGCTGGCCATCACGCTCGGCAGCCTGTTCTTTGTCATCGCCACCACGTTGTTTCGCGCCGGCTGGTGCGTGGCCTTCCGCCGGGTGCCCGAAACGCTCGCGGCGAACATGCCCATCATGGGCGTGCTGGCGATCCCGATCCTGCTGATCGTTTTGATGAACGACGGCTCGCTTTACCCCTGGGCCAACCAAGGCATCCACGACGCGGGCAAAAAAATCGCCAACCACAACGTGTACGTCGAAGACGGCCAAGACCACGCTGCGGGCAACCCGTTCCTCGCCCTGGCCGTCGGCCCCGCCCCCGAGCAAGTTGACACCCACGTCAGCGAAGGCCACGCGGATGCCGCCGACCACACCGGCGATGCGCCCCACACCTCGGCCGACGGTGGCCACAGCAACCAAGCCCACGACGGCGAACACGCCTCGGCCAAGCACTGGACGCACACCTACGAAAACTATTACGACCACGACCACGCCACGCCGTACTTCGTCTACAAAAAAGGCCTCTGGTACACGCCGGTGTTCTTCGTGGCCCGGTGGGTGTTTTACATCGCCATCTGGTCGGCCATCGGCCTGTTCTTCTGGAAACGCAGCGTCATGCAAGACGCCGACGGCGACGTCGCGCATACCCACAAACGCGAGTGGTGGGCCCCGCTGTCCATGGCCGCGTTCGCCATCACGATCACCCTCGGCTCGTTTGACCTCCTGATGTCGCTCGACCCGGTGTGGTACTCGACCATGTTCGGCGTGTACTTCTTCGCCGGCTGCTTCACCGCGGCCCTGTGCACCATGATCATCACGCTGATGCTCGGCCAACGGGCCGGGTACTTCCCCGCCGTCACCACCGAACACTTCCACGACCTGGGCAAGCTGCTCTTCGCGTTCGTGTTCTTCTGGGGCTACGTCGGGTTCAGCCAGTTCATGCTGATCTGGTACGCCTCGCTGCCCGAAACCACCTACTGGTTCGAGATGCGCGGCATCACCTCGGTGTCCGGCGACGCGGTCAACGACGCCCCGGCGACCTTCGGCGGCGGCTGGACGTTCCTCGCCTGGACCTTGCTGTTTGCCCACCTGCTCTTGCCGTTTGCGATCCTGCTGTCCAAACACGTCAAGCGTAACCGCACCGCGTTGTTCACCATGGCCTGTTGGATGTTGACGTTGTGCTACATCGATATTTTCTGGGTCGCCATGCCGGCGTTCTCCAGCCCCGAGTTGCTCTTCGGCCTGCCGGAGCTCGGCTGCGTGGTGTTCTGCGTCGCGGTCATGTTGGCCGAGGCGCTGCGTCGGGCGTCGGGTGTGAGCCTGACCGCTCACCAAGACCCGCGGATGTTCGAGTCGCTGGCGCTGGACACCAGCGCGTGGGCCCCGCTGTACACCAAACATTGAGGGGTTTGGATTTGGGGTTTCGGGATTGGGGAAGACCATTGCCTCCCCACCACCGCACCCCGTTTGAACTCGTCACGCTAAAACCCAATCCCTAACGCCTAACTCCCAAGACCGACACCATGCCCGCAACGACCCGTGAACTCAACGTCAAAGTGATCTTCGTCGTCACGATCGTGTCGGTGCTGCTGCTCGCCGCGATCATTTTCGCCGCCCAAGCGGGGTTCTTCTTTTTTAAGAATCAGCAGGAAGCGATCCAGTATTCCAAGGGGGCCGACCGCACCTATGCCGAGACCGGCCTGCGGATGGACAACCTCGACCTGGCCCGGATGAATCAAGGACAAGCCGCCGAGCTGCACCGCGACGGCTCGGTCGAGGTACTCGACGCCGAGGGCAACGTCACCGGGCAAGTGCAAGTGATGCCCATCGACCAAGCCATGGCCGACATCGCCGCTCGCTACGGCCAATAACCCTCGGCCCCGGCCCACCCCCGGCCCACCACCGGAAGTCCGGAAGCCGGAAGCCGTGAAGACCCCGAGCCGACACGGCTCGCCCCGCCTAGAGTTTTAATGACCTGATCACGAGGCCGAGTTCCTGAACGAAATTCAACCCTGATGTTTAACCCGCTTTCGTCCAACCCGACCCTCTGGCCCGGCCGACCCCTCTGGGGTGCGGCCCGTGGCCTCGCGTGCGGGGTCGCGCTGGGGCTTGGCGTGTTGGCGGTGCCCGCGGCGGGTCAGTCGCGGGTGGGGCCGAGCCCGTTGGGCAATACGTCCGCCCCGATGCCGCCCGAAGTCGCGGCCGTGGCCCAGAACGGCGTCGAGCAGAAGCCAGGCAACCTCCTGCCGTTGGATACCCCGTTTATCGATCAGACCGGCAAGCCCGTGAAGCTCGGCGACTATTTCGGCGGCGACAAGCCGGTGATTATCGAGTTCGCGTATTTCGAGTGTCCGTTGCTTTGCCCGATGGTGATCAGCGGGATTATCGACGCGACCCAAGCGGTGGCCGGGCCGGACGGCTCGGGCAACTGGGTCCCCGGCGAAAACTTCGAGATCCTCACCATCAGCATCGACCCGGACGACACCCCCGTCGCCGCGATGGATCAGCACCGCCAAGTCGTCGCCCGCCTCGGCGGGGCCGACAGCGCGCTGGGTGAGGGGGCCCAAGACGGCTGGCATTTCCTGACCGGGCGCGAGGTGGACATCAAGCGGATCGCCCACGAAGCGGGGTTCAATTATGCCGCCGTGCCCCAAACCAACGACTACGCCCACGCCGCGGTGCTGACGTTTGTCTCGCCCGACGGCGAGATCACCCGGTACTTGCCGGGCCACGTCTACCCCGAACGCGACTTCCGCATGGCCCTCGTCGAGGCGTCCGAAGGGACCCAAGGCTCGTTTTTCGACATGGTCTTGCAGCTTTGCTACCACTACGACGATTCGCTGGGCGCGTACACCGCCAACGCGATGGCGTTCATGAAACTGGGCGGCGCGGTCACGGTGGTGACGCTGGCCTCGATCATCGGCGGGATGTTCTATTTTGAACGTAAACGCAAAAGCCGGTTAGACGAGCCGGGCGTGATGCCCAATCCGTCCTGAACAAAGGTTATCGGACGGCAAGAAATTTGATTTTTTTACCAAAAACCCGCGGGGCCGCCGTCGGCAAGCCGACTAGGATCAATACTAAGGTTCAACCCATGACACTCGCCTTCCTCACCGATTTCTTTAAGTGGCTCAACAGCCCGTGGATGCCCACCGACGCCGGGGGCTTTTCGGACAACGTGGATACGCTCAACGGCGGCATCCTGCTGGTTTGCTACTTCTTCACCGCCCTGATCGGGTTGCTGATGGTGGTCTTTGCGCTCAAGTTCCGTCAGAAGGATAAGGGCGAAGTCGCCAAAGGCATCACGCACTCGACGCCGATCGAGATCGCCTGGACGCTGCCGCCGTTGGTGATCGTGCTGGTGATTTTTGCCGTGGGCTTCACGGGTTACTTGGATATGTCCACGCCGCCGCGGGCGGGCAATGCGTACGAGATCCGGGCCGAGGCGTACCGCTGGGGCTGGAACTTTTACTACCCCAACGGGGGTCAGAGCACGACGCTGTATGTCCCCGCGGATCGGCCGACGAAACTGACGCTCGAATCCAAAGACGTGCTGCACAGCTTGTTTGTGCCGGCGATGCGGGCGAAGAAGGACGTCGTGCCGGGGCGGTTTAACCAGATGTGGTTCGAGCCGGACCCCAGCGTGGTGAGCGTGGAGAACCCCGAGGCCGAGTTCCGCCTGCACTGCACCGAGTATTGCGGGCAGGGCCACTCGCAGATGAACACCTTCGTCAAGGTGATCCATCCCAGCAAATGGGAAGAAAAGCTCGCCGAGATCAATATCTTCAACCCCGACGGCCTAACGCCCGTCGAGTACGGCCGATACGTCTACGAACAACGCGGCGGCTGTATCCAATGCCACACGATCGACGGCAGCAGCGGCACCGGCCCGACGTGGAAAGACCTCTACGGCAAAGAGAACTACGCCATGGCCATCCCCGCCGGGGACGTCATTACCAAGGTCGGCGACGACTACATCAACGAATCCATCCGCTACCCCAACCGCCACAAGGCCGAGGGCTGGGCCGCGGGCAACATGAGCGCGTATCCCGAAACCCAACTCACCGCCGGCGACGTCCGCGGCATCATCGAGTTCATGAAGACGATCTCGGTCCACCACCAAGGGGCGGACCTCGAAGCGTTCCCCGAGGAATACGACGGCAAAGAAGACGTCGTCCCCGGCGAAGCCGGTGAAGCCGTCGATAACCCCGATGACTCGGCGGTGTGATCCGCAAACTTTCGTGGTGTCATCCACCGCGAGAAACCCTATCGGCGGCATCCAGCCGATTCATCCCCGACCCCACCCGCCGACGGCATGATTCGCTCGGCGCAGCAGAGAAGTGAAGCAAGAGGACAAAGCTATGTCTGTCATCCCCAACCCCGCCCCCGGAAGCGCCCCCGGAAGTATCGTTTCCGAAAAGAAATCCACCCCGCCGCCCCACGGCGACAACTACATCAACTACGGCAAGGGTTTCCTGTCTTGGGCGCTCACCATCGACCACAAACGCATCGGACTGATGTACATGGTCGGCGTGCTCGCCTCGTTCTTCATCGGCGGCATCATGGCCATCGCCTTGCGGACCGAGTTGCTCCTTCCGGGGGCGACGCTGATGTTCTGGGCGGGCGAAGACCCGGCGCTGCTCAACTCCAACTGGCAGCTCTACAACCAGCTGTTCACCGTCCACGGCGCGGTGATGGTGTTCATGTTCATCATCCCCGCGATCCCGGCGATCCTGGGCAACTTCGTGCTTCCGATCATGCTCGGGGCCAAGGACGTGGCGTTCCCCAAGCTGAACCTGCTGAGCCTTTATTGCTGGATCGGCGGGTCGATCTTTTTCCTGTGGATCCTGTTTGGCGGGATCGTCGGCACCGTGTTCGGCATCGCCGAGGGCGACATGCCCTGGTTCTTCCCCAAGGGGCTGGACACCGGCTGGACGTTCTACACCCCGTATTCCACCACGACCAACACCGGCGTGATCCTCGGCACGCTGGGCGTGTTCATCCTCGGCTTCTCGTCGATCCTCACCGGCGTCAACTTCATCGCCACCATCCACATGCTGCGTCCCAAGGGCATGGGCTGGGGCCGATTGCCGCTGGTGCTCTGGGGGCTCTACGCCACCGCGATCATCCAGATCCTCGCCACGCCCGTCCTTGCCATCACGGTGCTCTTGCTGCTGGCCGAGCGGACGCTTGGCATCGGCATCTTCGACCCGTCGCTCGGCGGCGACCCGGTGCTGTACCAGCACTTCTT
>CAYPCC010000120.1:0-9030 GCA_964409095.1 uncultured Phycisphaera sp.
GGGTTTCCTCATAGGTTCAGGGTTCATTCCCGGCACCCGCATGATACCCAAAGACGCTCACTCAAACGAGCCTTCGCCACACGACGACTCGCCCAGCAATTCATCGAGGATCGCCGGGCACGCCGACTCGATCATATCGAGTACTTCTTCAAACCCGTCGGGACCCCCGTAGTACGGATCGGGCACGTCCGGAACGCCGTTGGGTCCCATCGACCGCCCCGCAGCTTTCGGCAAAAACTCGCCGAGCATCCGCACCCGCGGCCGCTCGTCTTTGCTCGGCCCCAGCGCTAATAAATCGTCGTAGTTCGCCCGGTCCATTGCGATGATTAAATCGAATGTGTATAGGTCCTCGCGGGTCACCTGCCGCGCCCGGCTCTCCAGCGACAATCCTCTCCGCTCGGCTGCCGCCCGCATCCGGGCGTCGGCACGATTTCCCGTGTGGTACCCGATAGTCCCCGCCGAATCGATCTCGATCCGGTCGGCCAAACCCCGCTCGTCAACCAACGCCCGCATCACCCCTTCGCCCGTTGGCGATCGGCAGATGTTGCCCATGCATACAAACAGCACACTCTTGCGCTTCGCATCATCCATCATTCGATCTTACCCGTCACCACACGACGCCGCTTCCACACCATCACGCGGGCTCAAACACGAGGTAGCAGGTGTAAATCAGCGTGTCGTTCGCCGGGGCGTCGCCGGGCGGGCCGTCGATGCCAAACGGGTCGAGCAGGCGGACTTGCCATCGCCCGTCGATCGACAGCCGCGGCTCGCCGTCGTCGCCCAGAAACGCTTCGATGCTGACCGGCACGCTCAGCGGGATCGTCTGATCTTTCATCGTAAACCGGCCATGAAGCACCGCCGCGGCGACCACGCCGAACGCCGGCTGTTCAAACTCGGTCTCGACCGAGTCGATCTCAAAAAACGCTTCGGGGTAAACCTCAACTTCGAGCATCGTCGCGTGGATCGCTTGATCCAAATCGGGTTCGCCCATCGTCACCGACGCGGAGTCGGCCACGAATCGGCCGCGTATCCCCATCAGTGATAGCCCCTCACCGAGCGTCAGCGTCCCGCTCACCGACGACGCCTCGCCCGCATACGCATCCAAGGGGGCGGGGAACTTGAACTGCACCGCGGGCCGGGCGTCTTGCGCCGCTTCATCGATCATCCATTCGCGGGCCAGTTGCACATCCGCCAACGCCTCGGCCGACGCCCCCTCGGGCTTGGGCGGCAACGGCAAGCCGATCGCTTCCCACGACACCACCGGCGTCCCGCTCGGCACGACATCAAACCCGTCTCCCCGTTCGGACTCGGCCAACTGCCGGGCGATCTCATCGGCAAAAATCTTCGCTCCGCGAGCAAACACCTCGCCCGCCTCTTCCCAAGGCCCGCTCAGAGAACCGTCCAGCAACGTAAACACCGGCTCGTGACAATGAAACTGCGAGTACAACGCCAAGCTGACGTACAACGTGCCGTCCGCCGCAAGGTAGGGGTAATAGTCGGTGTAAAACAGCCGATCGCTACGGCCCAGTTCCACCCGGTCCACCCAGGCAAACCGCGGATCGGCCGCCGCGATGATCGGTCCCAGCCGCTCGGCGGTCAACGCCCCGTCCCCCGGCGAAGCGCCCGCTTCCAATTCCAACGGCGTCACCTTAATCGGCGTCGCCACCTTCGCATTGCCCATGTCCCACACCGGCAACTTCTCACGCACCAACAACTCATCACCCTGAGGCAAAAAACGCGAGGTGCGAACAAAGTTACGCACCCGATCCAGCGTAGCGTAACGGCCTTGGTAGATCGACCGACCCAAGTGGTTTTGGTACCCGATCAGCGGCGTGATCCCCACGCCCGCGGGCACGCCTTCCGCTTGGCTGACATCAATCACCGTAAACGCCACACCCGACGCTTGGGCGAGTGCTTGCAGTTGGGGCAGCGTCTCGGACTTGAACTGCTCCGCCAAGGCAGAAGCCTCGGGCTGCATGAAAACAATTAAATGTTCCGCCGGAACGGTCTCAGCCTCATCTTGGACCGATGCGACTTCCGCGTTGGCCGCGACCGTTGCCAGCAAGATCACCGCTACGGCGAGCAACGATTGGACGCCGCGGCATACCGCATCTAAACAACTCATATTCATTTCGAGTATCCCGCGATCGGCACCATGACCGTGATCTTTTCGCCCACCTTATCCGTCGGCATCTCTTCGTTAATCCCCAAATCAATTCGGCTGAGGTTAAACATCGAACGCAGCACCAACAGGTCGCCCGACTGGGCGGCACCGCGATCTTTCGCCGCGTCGGGCAGGTGGGTGACATCAATCATGACCGACAGCGGAATGTCTTTGCCGCCAAACGACATCGTGCCGTGGACATCAAGCATTTGGCTGCCTTCTTCGGTTTCTGCAGCACTCACGACTTTATCGAACGTCAGGGTTGCTACGAACGCATCGGAGAAGTTCAGCCAGTCCGCGCCTTTGAGCACCTTGGTCATCCCTGCGTTGATGAACGAGATTTCACTGAGGTCCACGGTGATCTCGCCGTCGAACGACGTCGGCTCGGCCGGGTCGAAGCTGACCACGCCGCCGATCCCGCCGATCATCCCGGTGATCGGTTCGAGTTTGGAATCGACCACAAACACCACGCCGTTGACACCCTTGGGGTCTTGAAAATCAAACTCGACCGGCTCCGCGATCGCGGCGAGCCCCGCCCCCATCGTGATCGCCGCTGCGGTTATCGTGGCCAAAGCCTGTGAGTGGAATCGCATCATCGTGAATGTCTCCTGATCGGTCAGTTAATTTAAAGTTTCGGCTCGGGCCGAGGTAATACACGTTGCAACAAGTATAGCCCGCCCCACCCCGCCGTGTCGCGTTCGCCAAGCGAGAAAATTTCGCTAGACTATTCTTCCCGGTACGGGGCATTAGCTCAGTTGGGAGAGCGCTGCCTTTGCAAGGCAGAAGTCGTCGGTTCGAGCCCGACATGCTCCATTGGATCTTACGGTCTTCGATTCACGAATAACCCGTTAGGGTTAGACCACAGTTGCATCCGGGCATGCGACATTCAGCTTTTATATTTCCGGTGCCCGCGTTGGTTCAGCAGGCTGTAGCGTGGGGGTTCGTAATGACGCTCTGCCGTGAAGGGGCTAAGGAAATGGTCGCCCCGAAGTTCGTTTCGGACAAAGAAGGCGTTGTTGCCCAAGTACTCGCAGCCGACCAGCGACATCTCGGCCGCACGGCCGAGTTGTTCTAGGACCTTTAAACCCGCCCCGAAATAATTCGAACCGTCTTCCCACCGGGCGTCGGGGTCGTAGGCGACTTGCCAATCGACGCTCGGCGGGACCGACGCGTTGTATTCGATGCACGCGACGTGGGGGGTAAAGCCCGCCCGATGGATCGCTTCCCAGATGTGGCTGGTATTCATGTCGATATCGACCGACAGAAAATCGAAGCCGCTGGGGACCGAAGCCGCTTCGAGAAGTTCACCCGCGTTCTCTCGGGTCACGGATGACTCGATCAGCGTCAGCCGACCGTCTGCCAATTCGTCCACGAAGTATTCGCGGACTTGCTGCGCGTCGCCGGGGTCCGCTTCGATCCACACCCCACGCCAACCGGTTTGTAACAACAAACGCGTGTTGTTCTCGATCCCCGTTCCCGCGCCGACTTCGACAAAGAATCGATCGTCGACTCCGATGCGCCGAAAGATCTCGGCGATGATGCCGTCCTCGCCGTTTTGGCTATACATTTGAACCTGATGCGGCACCAAGCATTTGGGGTCGGCGTAACGCGGCGCGGTCATCAACGCCACGTCTTGAGCGGCGATGATGCTGGCTTCTTTATCAACCCATGTGTGCACGCGAACCGACTCCAGCTTTTCGGACAGCCTCGCCAATTCGTCGCGCAGGTCTTGGACCGATGTGGCCAGTCCCGCTTCGGGGTTAAGGCAAGTTCGATCCCCGCAGAGCTTATGGATCAATCGTTTCAGCAAGATTCACCTCACCGGCGGGTCGCCACGAATGCGACTGCAAACGAAAGCGTGATGCGTCCGAGCCCAACGCGAATCACGTCGCAGAGAGCTCAAGCATGCTCATGGCCTGGGCGACGATGTGGTCGGCGCTGAGGTTGCAATAGCGGAGCAGTTCGTCGGGCGTGTTGCCGGATTTGGGCAGGTGGCGGACGTGCATCTGGTTGACGGTGAAGCCGTCGCCGGTGGCGGCGAGGGCGTCGGCCACGGCCGAGCCCATGGCGTTGCCGTAGTTGTCTTCGAGGGTGAGCACCATGCCGTTGTTTTCGTTGGCGAGGTCGGCAATGGCTTCCTCATCAAACGGCAGCGAGTACATGTCCACCAAGGTCGCGTCGATGCCGGCCTCGTCGAGTTTTTCGAGGGCGCGGTTGGCTTCATGCACCATGTAGCCGCTGGCGAGGATGAGAATATCTCGGCCTTCGATGAGCAGTTCGTGACCGCCGAGGACGAATTGGTCTTCGGGGCCGTAGAGGAACTCGGTGTCGGGCCGCAGCGTGCGGAGATAGGCGAAGCCTGCGTACTCGGCCATCTGCTGGACGAGGGCGTAGCAAGAGTAGGCATCCGACGGCGTGAGCACGACCATGCCCGGGTGGCCCGCGTGGGTCCGCATGGTGCTGAAGCTGCGGGCGAAGGCGACGTCGCAGAGCGCCATTTGCGACGGGCCGTCGGGGCCGAGCGTGGCCCCGGCGTGGCTGCCGACGAGCTTGATCGGCTTGCCCGAATGGATCGCCATCTCGATCTGGTCGTAGGCCCGCACCATGAACTTGCCGAACGTCGAGACGAACGGCACCTTGCCCGCGGCGGACATGCCCAGCGCGGCGCTGACCATGTTTTGCTCGGCGATCTTGCACTCCACAAAACGTGAGGCACAAGATTCGTCTTTCTTGAACGCATCGGCCCCCGTGGAGTTGCTGACCTCGGCGTCGAGGGCGACAACGCTGGAGTGGGCGTGGCCCGCGGCGCGGAGCGCGATGCCGTAGGCTTTGCGGGTGGCGAGTTTACCTGACGCCAAGACGCTTTCCATGCCGAAGGCTTTGAGGGCTTCATCGAACGACATCGCCGCGGCGTGGGTCGCAGGGGATGGTTTGGCGGCGGGCAACATCGGGATTTTAAGCGGGGTGTCTGCCGCGGCACCGATGATGCGTTCGGAGGCTGCGAGTTCTTCGAGAACTGTGTTGAGCGCGTTGCCGGTGGGGGCGGTGCCGTGGTGGCCGTTGCCTTGCTGCGAGGCGCTGCCCCAGCCCTTGACGGTGCGGGCGACGATGGCGACGGGCGCGGCTTGGGGGTCGTGCTGATGCTGGGCGTGGGTCGTGAGCGCTTCGACGATGGCCGAGGGTTTGTGGCCGTCGATGTCGAGTACGTCATAGCCCGCCGCGTGCAATTTTTCGACCAGGGTGTCGGCGGACTGCTGCGGCGAGACCTCGGCGGTTTGGCCGAAGGCGTTGGCGTTGAAGATCGGGCACACGGCCTTGAGGTCGTGGTCGCGGATGAAGTCGATCGCTTCCCAGATTTGCCCCTCACGCGATTCGCCATCGCCCATGATGCAGAAGACACGTTTGTCGAGGCCATCCAAACGGGCCGCCAACGCCAGCCCCGCTGCGACCGACAAACCTTGCCCCAGCGACCCGGTGGCGGCATCGAAGAAGGGCATACCCAGCGCGGGGTTGGGGTGGCCATCAATCGGCGAATCGAGCTGCCGCAGCGTCATCGCCAATTCGCGGGTGATTGGTTTGAGCTCGTCGTTGGCATCGCGGTAACAGATGCCCAGGTCCGCCATCGCGGCGTACAGGACCGGCACGGCGTGGCCTTCGGAGAGCACCAAGCGGTCGGCCGAGGGGTGCCCGGGGTTGGCCGGCTCGTGCCGCATGTGGGTGTAGAGCAGGGCCGAAACTAGGTGAACCAGCGACGCCCCGGTCGATGGATGGCCCGACCCGGCACTGCCGGTGATCTGATAGGTCAGCTTGGCGAGGTCCACGGCTTTTTGGTGCAGGGTCGAATCGAGGGACATAGCAGTGGGTTCCTTCCAAGGAAATAAGCAAAAAAACGACCCAGAACGAGGCATCAATGCCTCAAACCTTGGCCAAAAATGATCGGACAAGCCATGATTATACGGGCGATTTACTCCGCCGGGGCGTCGGAAACAAGATATGCGATTTAGGTTGATATCCCGACGCTAGTGGTTATACTAACGACCTAATTTAACCGTTTAACCTGCTTCGATATCCTTGCTTTTCTCCGCCTGGCCAAGGTATGTGACGGGCTGATATCCCCCTTTTCCGCATCACGCTTCTTCTACGCACCCCCATCTCGCTCAAACCATTCTGGAGCTCGTCATGCTGTTATCCCCGCGTTCGCGGACCGCTCACGCCACTCGCCCTACACGCCTATGGGCCATCGTCGGCCTGCTGCCATGGGCGATCCTCGCCGTGATCCCCGCCGGGGCCGCCCCGCTCGCTCAGCCGATCGCGGATCAAATCAAACCCGCCGACCTCGGGGCCGAGTCGGTGCTCGTTCTGCACTACCACCGCCCCGACGGCGACTATCGCAACTGGAACGCCTGGGTCTGGACCGACGCCGGCGAAGGTCAAGCCTACCCCTTCGACCGCGAAACCCCCTTCGGCCGTGCCGCCCTCGTCCCCGTGGATCATCGGCCCGAGCGCTACGGCTTCATCGTCCGCCGCGGCAACTGGGAACTCAAAGACATCGACCGCGATCGCTTCATCGTCCCCGACGAGCAAAACACCTCCCGCCGCGTCACCGAAGCCTGGCTGACCTCCGGCGACCCGGCCGTCTACACCGACGGCCACACCATCGACCTATCCCCCAAACTCATCGCCGCCTTCCTCGATTCCCCCAACCACCTTGCCCTGGCCAGCAGCACACCGCTCAAATCCCGCGACCTCCGCGAAGCCGTACTACAAACCTCCGCCGGCGACATCGTGCTGGGTGATCTTAAGAAAAGTGATACCCCCTCGGCGGGTTCGCTGGCGTATGACATTCAACTCCAATCGCCCGTCCCCGTCGATGCCCTTGATGAACCCCTCACGTTGACCGTGCCGGGCTACGACCCGTTGACGGTCTACGCCCGGGCCGTGCTGGATCATGCTTCGGTCGCCCCGCTCGATGCCGAGCTCGGCCCAGTGACGACTCCCGAGCATTCCACCTTTACCACCTGGTCACCCGTCGCCTCCGCCGTCGAATTGCTGCTCTACGAAAACGGGACCGACCAAAATCCCTCCAAAACCCTTGCGATGCAAGGTGATTCGGGCAACGGCCTCTGGCAAGCCACCGTCCCCGGCGACCTCCATAACGTGCCTTACCAGTTCCGCTTCACGTCCTACGGCCAAGAACGCACCGTCCCCGACATCCACAGCAAAGCCGCACTGCCCGGCAGCCAATTCTCCGTCGCCGTCGACCTCGACCGCACCAACCCCGATGGCTGGGATACCCATCAGCCGCCCCGCCTCAAGCAACCCACCGATGAAGTCATCTATGAAATCCACGTCCGCGACTGGAGCATGACCGACCCCAATACCCCGGATACACTCAAGGGCAAGTATTTGGGACTTTTAACGCCCGGCAATGTCGAGCCCGGTGAAGATGGCATCACCACCGGCATCGCCCACCTCAAACAACTCGGCGTCACCGCCGTCCACCTCCTACCCATCCACGACTTCGGCAACGATCGCCACGAATACAACTGGGGCTACTGGACCTCCCTGTTCAACGTCCCCGAATCCGATTATTCAACCACGCCCCACGACCCAGCCAATACGATCCGCGAACTCAAGACCGCCATCAAAACCCTGCAAGACAACGATATCCGCGTCATCCTCGACGTCGTCTACAACCACACGTCCAGCAGCTTCGAGTATTCGCCGTTCGATCAAACCATCCCGAACTACTTCTTCCGCACCAACCCCGACGGCAGCCTCCGCAACGATGCGGGGGTCGGCAACTCGGTCGCCGATGAACGGCTGATGGTCCGCAAATACATCGTGGACTCACTCAAATACTGGATCACGGCATATAAAATCGATGGCGTCCGTTTTGACCTGCTCGGCACGCATCAACCCCAAACGATGCAAACGATTGCCGACGAACTTTATGCCCTGCGTTCGGACCTGACGATCTACGGCGAGCCGTGGACCGGCGGCGGGCCGACGTATTTCCCCAAAGGTGCTCAGCGCGGCATGGGCGTGGCCGTGTTCAACGACCACCTGCGCAACGCGATCCGCGGCGACCTCGACGGCGACGCCATCGGCTTCGCCACCGGACCCGACGGCGACCTCAACGCCATCCGCAACGGCATCGCCGGAGCCATCGACGACTTTACCGATTCGCCCATCGAAACCATTAACTACGTCTCGGCCCACGATAACCGCACACTTTGGGACAAACTGGAGTACACCCACCCCAACGCGACCGAGGCCCAGAAACGTGCGATGCACAAACTCAGCCTCGGCATCGTCCTCACCAGCCAAGGCATCCCCTTCCTGCACGGCGGCGTCGACATGGCCCGCACCAAAGGCGGCCACCACAACTCCTACAACCAAGGCGACAAAGTCAACGCCTTCGGCTGGGACCGCAAGGCCCAGTACATCGACGTCCACAACTACGTTGCCGGGCTGATCGAACTCAGACGATCCCACCCTGCGTTTCGTTTAACGACGAAAGCGCAAATCCGTCAAAACCTCAAGTTCTTAGAAAACACGCCGCAAGGCGTAATCGCCTACACCCTCGACGGCCGAAACGTCGGCGACGACTCGGACAAAATCCTCGTCGTCTACAACGGCCAACCCACCGCCCAAACGGTCAAACTGCCGAGCGGCCCGTGGACGATCACCGTCAACGCGGATTCTGCGGGCACCGTCGCGCTGGGCGAAGCCCGAGGAAGTCTTGAACTCCCGCCCTACTCGATGGCGGTGCTGCACCAGTAAACGCGAACGCGGTGAGGTGCAATGGATTCACTTGTCAAAGAGGGAGTTGCAAAGACCCCCGTCCGCCACTTCGACACCCC
>CAYPCC010000121.1:0-2183 GCA_964409095.1 uncultured Phycisphaera sp.
CGTCGGGCCAACTGCACATCGGCAACTACGCCGGCGCGATCAAGCAGTTCATCGATCTCCAGGCCACACACGAGATGTTCGTGTTCGTCGCGTCGTACCACGCCTTGACGACCACCAAAGACCCCGCTGTGCTGCGGGCCAACATCCGGCAAGTCGTCATCGACTACCTGGCCTTCGGCCTCGACGCGGACCTGCCGCACGTCAACATCTACCTGCAGCAGGACGTGCCGGCCGTCACCGAGTTGGCCTGGCTGCTCAGCTGCGTCTGCCCCAAGTCGCAGATGGACAAGGCCACCACCTACAAAGACAAAGTCGCCAAGGGCATCTCGGCGAGCGTCGGGCTGTTCACGTATCCGATTTTGCAGGCCGCCGACATCCTCGGCGTCGCGCCCGACATCGTGCCCGTCGGCGAAGACCAACGCCAACACGTCGAGATCACCCGCGACCTCGCCCAACGGTTTAACCACGCCTACCCCCGCCTCCGGAATGACGCAAGCGATGGCGACGGGGTGTTCAAGATTCCCGACGTGATGGTCCGCGCCGACGCGGGCGTCCTGCCCGGCCTCGACGGCGAAAAGATGTCCAAGTCCTACGGCAACACGATCGACCCGTTCCTCCCGGAGAAACAACTCCGCAAGACGGTCTTGAAAATCGTCAGCGATTCCACGCCGATGGAAGACTCCAAAGACCCCGAGGCCGACACGACCTTTCAAATCTTCCGGGCGATCGCCGGTGCAGACGACGAGCGTACCCAAGACCTCGCGGCGCAATATCGTGCGGGAAACTTTGGCTACGGCCACGCGAAGCAAGCGCTTTTCGAACTGTTGCTCGATCACTTCGGCCCCGCCCGCGTCCGCCGAGAGCAGCTCGTGAAAGACCCCGGTTACATCGATACGGTGTTGAACCGCGGCGCGGCACAAGCCAACCACATCCTGCAGGGTGTCACCCAAAAGGCGCGGGCCGCGGTCGGACTCTGAGCCAATGGCTCAAAACAAGATTTGAGTAGCGGGGCAAAAGATGCTTATGCCGACTTGGACAGACTGCTCATCGCGGTTTGCTGGGCCCCGGCGTCACTGATGGGCGAGCCGCCGGTGTGGCCTTGGAGTTCAGCGTTACGCTGCATCATGAGCTGCCAGGTTTCGCGTTCGTATTCAAGCAGTTGAATGGCCTCGTCGGCCTTCTTCGCATCGCGTTCAAGATTCGCATCCACCATCAGGCGATAAATATAGGTGTATAACGCGCTGAGCTTATCGCAGAGTTCGGGGTTGGCTTGGTGGTTGAGGCTGGTGCTGAGTTCGAGCACGATTTTTTGGGCCCGCATGAAGTTTTCGTAGATCGCTTCGAAGTTGAGCTTCTCTTGCGAGAGTTCGTGTTTGCCCAGCCGACAGAACTTCAGGCAACCATCAAAGAGCAGCAAGCGCAGCTCTTCGGGGCTGGCCGTCATGATCTTGGTCTGGAGGTACGGGTTGGGGGCGGTCTTGTTCATGCCAGAGAACTATCGACGTGGCGGGGGGAGAAACCTGAGCCCGCTGTACGCCCCGAGCGTTATCGGTCTGCGGCGAGAGAGGCTGCGTTACCGGTTTCGCGTCTGAGCCTGCGCGGCGCTGAGGCCGTTGAGCGCGGCTTGCTGGTCTTGCAAGCCCGCTAAAGTGAATTCAAGGTTGTTGAATTCACGTTCTAACCGCGCTTGTTTGTCGGCAATGGTGGCGTCGACATTTTCGATCCGGCGGTTATTGAGTTCGATTTGGTCGGCCAAGATCTGGACCTGGCGCTCGAGAATGCCGTCGGTGGAATCGGTGAGGCGTTCGAGCAGTTCGTCGATCTCGACGCCGACGCCGCGGGCGACGACGACATCGGTTTCTTCGCCGGTCTCGGGGTCGATCTCGAATTGTTCAAAGGTAAACAGGTCACGGACGCCGTCGGGGTCGGACGCGATGGCGGCTTGGAAACGTTCCTGGTCGATTTGCAGGCGGGCTCCGGACCCGACGCGGATGCCGACCTGGGCGAGCGAGTTGAACTGGCCGGTGAGGCCGGGGTTCGCGCCGATGACGGCGTTGTAGATCGAGGTGCGCAACCGGGCGAGGGCCGAGTCGCCCAGCAGCAGGCCGCGTTCTTCGTTCTCGGCGTCGTAGCTGTCGAATTCGTTGATCGAGTCGATCAGGCCGTTGAAGCTGGTCACCAGA
>CAYPCC010000121.1:2193-9022 GCA_964409095.1 uncultured Phycisphaera sp.
CGCCGCGGGGTCGTCGCTGATGGTGATCTGGATCGGGTCGTCCGAGGTGGCCAGCAGGCTGATGGAGGCGCCGTCGATCAAGTTATCGACGGTGTTACTTTTAGAAGTCACGACCAATGCGCTGGCGGGGTCGTCGCCGCCGTAGAACACGACGGCGTCTTGGGCCGTGGCGACGTTACTGACGTCGAGACCGAGGCCGCCGTCGTCGAGCGTGAACGCCCCGCCGGTGCCGGCCTTGTCGGACGACAAGCTCAAGCGGTACGGCGCACCGGGCGAGCCGTCGTTGATGACGGTCGCGCTGACCCCAATTTTGGCGTTGGTGATTTTCAAGGCGAGGCTCGACAGCGTGTCGGTCGAGTCGATCGTCACGGTTTTGCGGAAGCTGCCGTCGATGTTCGCCCCGGCGGCAAACTCGCCGAGGATGCCCAGGTCGGCGGCCGTGGTCGAGCCGTCTTCGGCGATGGTGATACCCACCGCCCCGCTGCCGGTGTCTTCGAGTATCAGGCCGTCGCCGTTGTCGTTGACGCGGGCCACGATCGCCAAGCCGCGCGAGTTGATTTCGCTGATGACGTCGCCGATGGATTGTTCGTTGCCTTGAGTGAGGTCGACCGTGCCGGTACGGCCATCCGAGTCGGTGATGGTGAATTTACCGCGAGAGATGCCGAGGTTGTCCAGGCGCGAGCCTTCGTTGACGTACTGAAAGCCCAGCGGACCCGAGTCGGCCTCGCCGTCTTCGTAGATGCCCGTGAGGCCCAGCTGCGTAGCGAGCACCCCGCCGACGCCGTCGGCGACTTCCAGATCGCCCAATCCGCCCGCGGTGTCGGTCAGTTTGAACCCGGTGCCGGCATTATTCAACTCGGCCCTCACGCCCGCCGCGGCGGCGTTGATGATTTCGAGGATGTCGTTGGTGGACTGCGCCGCCGAGAGGTCGATGCTGGTGACGGTGCCCGCCGTATTGGTGATGTCGATGATCGCCCCGGTGCCCGACACGCCCGCGGGGTCGAGGTCGCGGCTGCTGACCGAGTTGACGCCTGCACTGACACCCAGGCCTAATTCGGCGGCGGCGGTCGAGTTGCCCGCGTTGGCGACGATGAAGTTGCCCGAGCCGCCGGTGTTGTCGGTGATGACCAGCGATTGGCCGTCGATCGTCACGGTGGCTTGGCCGGCCGTGGCGGTGTCTACGGCGTCGATGAAGTCTTGCACGGTCGTGAGCCCGTCGAGGTCGATGCCGAAGGTGGTGTCGGCATCATCCCGGAGGGTGATGTCGATATCGTCGCCCGCCGAGGTGGTCACGCCGACGCCTTGGAACAGGTCGGCGAGATTGGTGGTCGGGTCGAGCGGGGCAAAAGGATCGCCGCCGAAGGCGAGCAGGCCGCTGCCGCCGCGGAGAGCGCCCAGTTGTTTGGAGTTGATGGACGAGATGACGCGGTTGCCGACGATGTTGCCGTCGTTGTCGTCGTCGCTGCCGAGGATGCCCAGGTCGAGCGCGGCCTTGGAGTCGTTGAGTGCGGTGATGGCGAAGCCCGGGCCGCTGCCGGTGTTGTCGGTGAGGGTGAGGCCGGTGCCATCGGGGTTGAACGTGGCGGTGACGTCGCCGTTGGTGGCGGTTTCGATGGTGTCGATGACGTCTTCGAGGGTCAGGGCGTTGGAGAGGTTGATATCGAAGCTGCCGCCGCCGTTGGTGGTGAGGTTGAGGTCGTCGAGGGCGGAGACGGCGCGGATGCCGTTGCCGTCGTTGAGGCTGGAGACGTAGGTATCTTTGCCGACGGTATTGATGGCGGCGCCGGTGAGTTCTCCGGTGGCCGAGCGGCCGGCAAGGCCGAGGCTGGTGGCGGTTGCGCCGCTGCCGACGTCTTGGATGACGAGGTCGCTGGCGGCGGCCCCCGAGGCGTCGGTGATTTTGAGCGCATCGCCGTCGATCTCGGCGAGGATGTTGACGCCGGTGGCGCGGTTGAGCTGATCGACGACATCGTTGACGGTGACGACGGAGCTCAGGTCGATCACGGCCGTGCTGCCCGAGCGGTCGGTGATGCGGACGAATCCGCGTTCGATGCCCTGGCCGCCGTTGAGCTCGGCGAGGCTGGTCTCGCGGTCGAGCCGGGCCTCGCCGCGGTTGAACGTGAGCAGGCCGCCTTCGGGAGCGATGAAGGTCGCGCCGTTGTCGGCAAAGCCGCGGGAGATGGTTTGCTGGCTGCCGACGAGCTGGCGGACGGTCAGCGAGTAGTTGCCCACGGCCGCGCCGACGCTCGACGACACCGTGGCGACGGCTTCGTTTGAGCTGGTGGCTTCGGTGGCGTCGTACACGTCGTCCGAGACGACGCGCTGCGAGGCGTTGCGCAGGGATAGGAGCTGGGCGTTGACCGTCTGGTAGGCGGTCTGCTGCGCTTCGAGGACGGTGTTGCGTTGTTGGATCTGGACCTTGGGCCGAGATTCGAGCGCGATCAGCTGCTGGATGATGCTTTGGGTTTCGAGGCCGGAGATGAGGCCGGTGCTGGAGGTGATTTGTCCCATGGGTCTGCTGTCTCTCTTTCGGCGGGATCTCTCCCGTCCTAGGAGTATTATCGACGCAGGGAGTGGGCGGGCTTGAGGAAGCGATAACGCCGCAAGACTTGGAATAAATGCGACTTAAGAAAATCAGGCCCACCCCGAGGCCGGATAACCGGGGAAAATAGAGGCGGGAAAGCGAGAAATGGTTGCGAGGCAGCGGGTTATCCGCCGAGGCCCAAGCGCTGCATGACTTGCTGGAGGTCGGACCAGACCTTGGCCCGGTTGTCTTTGGTGTAGGCCCGCAGGAGGTACGCGGGGTGGAACGTGGGCATCACGGGGATGGGGTCGTTGCCCGGCGGGACGTCGTCGTAGGTGTGCCAGGTCCCGCGGAGGCGGGTGATGCCTAGGTCGGTGCCGAGCAAAAGTTTCGCGGCCGGGCCGCCGACGGAGAGGATGACCTTGGGCTGGATGATCTGGATTTGGCGTCGCAGGTAGTCGCCGCAGGTCGCGGCCTCGGCGGGGGTGGGGGTGCGGTTGTTGGGCGGGCGACATTTGACGACGTTGGCGATGTAGACCTGCTCGCGGGACAGGCCCATCGCGCCGATTTGCTTGGTGAGTAGTTCCCCGGCCCGGCCAACGAACGGCCGACCGCTGCGGTCCTCGTCCACCCCCGGGCCTTCGCCGACGATCATGAGCGAGGCGTTCGCGTCGCCCTCGCCGAAGACCGTCTGCGTGCGGCCGACGTGCAATTCACACCGCATGCAGCCCCGCACTTCGTTCTCGTCGAGGGCTCGCAACACCGCGAGCTTGTCGCCGACGTCGATGGATGCCACGGCAACCCGACGCGGCGGAGCGGCCTCCCCGGCCACCGCGGGTTCGGCCGACATCACGGCCCGACGGGCCTGACCCATCGGCACCGCCTCGACGCCGAGCAAGCGGTCGGTATCGACGTGCTGGCGGAGCACGCGGTGGGGCCGGGAGGGACGGGGGGGCCGGGGGGAATCCATGGGCTTGAGCATAACGGTTTGCTGCGGACGGTCCCAGCCGCGACCGACGGGCGACGCTTCACGGCAAAATCGACCTCGCCAAAATTCTGCGTCCGATAGTGATGAAATTTTTGTGATCCGCCGATGTAAAAACTCAGCCGTCGTCGGCCCGCAGGATGTTCGCGGGGTGACTGGCGGGGGGTCCATCCGTGAAAACCAAAGAGTCTGCCATGTCCACTTCAACCACCACGACCACGGTCTTGGGCCCCGGTGCCCGAGTCGTGGGTGATCTGCATCTCGACCACGACGCCATCCTCGCCGGGGAAATCACCGGCCAAGTCCGCACCACCGCCCACCTCGAACTCGCCTCCGACGCCATCGTCCGCGGCGACGTCCACGCCGCGTCGCTCGCCCTCGCGGGCCGGGTGGCGGGCGATGTCTATGTCAAAGAAACCACCCAGCTTAAGCTCGGCGGCACGATCCAAGGCCAACTCGACACCGGCCACCTCACCGTCGATCCCGGCGCGTCCTACGAAGGCACACTCCGCCTCCACCGCCCCGCCGCCGCCGCAAGTCAAAGTCAAACGCCCGCAGTCCATAGCCAAGTGATGGACGCTGCCCCGAGGCTGACGCTCAACCGCAGCCAACCCCGCCGCCAAGTCGATCCGATTGCGATGGCCAAAAACGCTGCGCCCGAGACCGGCTTCCAATCCATCCCCGGCACGGTCAACGCGGGGCTTCGCCCTCGCCGTCGCCCGACGGGTTCGACGGCGGGGTGAGGGTTGGATTCAAGGGTAACGCCACGACCGCCCCTTCAGGCTGCCCCAGCGTGACCCAGGGCGCGATCCGCGACTGTAAGACCTCCCCGATCATCCGCACGTTCTGCAAATCCTCGACCCGCTCGAACGGCCCGGCCGTCTCACGCCGCCTCACCACATTCTCCGCAATACTGGGCCCCAGCCCCGGCAACAGCTGCAACGTTGCCGTGTCCGCCCGGTTCACGTCCACCCGAAAACCCGGATCGCGGGGCGCATGCGGCTCAACGCTGGGCGGATGATTCCACCGCCAAACCAACGTCAGCCCCAACGCCCCGGCCACGAGCACCATCGCCAACCGCGAGGCCTCGCCGTGGCCTTGGATTCGGTTTAGTGTGTCGGTTGCAGCGGACATCGGTCAGATCGAGCCGGGGTGCGGTGCCGCCGCGGCCGGGCCGGGGGCCGCGGCGTCGATCCCGAGGTTGCGGCGGAAATTCACCAGACGCTTGAACGCCACCTTCGGCTGCTGGTCATCATTCACCAACGCACTCAGCGGCAACTCGATGTTGGGGTGATCGACCATGTCTTGCCAGCTCACGCCCTCGATGTAGGGCTTGCTCATCGCAATCTGCATCACCGCTTCGAGCCAATGCCCCTGAACCACCGCCGACCACGGGCGACGCCAATACCCGCTGTTGTCGTCCACCGGCTCGTCGCTCTGGGTCGAAGCAATCATCATCTGCGTTACCGGCTCGCTCGGCACGCCCACCGTCAAAAACACCTGCTTGCCAAAGCCTGCGAACTGATCCAACATCGAACTGATCTGCATCAAGTCTCTCGTGTACTGCCCGTCGGCCGCTTGGCCCATCGGGTAGCGCACGCCAAACGCATCGAACTGGATCGACGACTGGATCAATAAATCCACATACATCATCGGCGGGATCGACCGCGGGTTCGTGGCGTAATACTCGCCAAACGGCTGACGCAGCTCGACGATCACCGACGCCTGCGGGTGGATTTTTTTCACCAGCATCGTGGACATCCGCGTGAGGTCCATCAGCTGCTCGAAGTTGAACGTGAAGTGGCTGTTGACGTGCAGGCCCGAGACGATGTTCCACGCCGAGACAACATGCTTATACCGGGTGACGACACGTTCGATGTGTTCGTAGATCAGGTCGCGGACGGTGTCGTAGTCGTGCTCCCAGATGTAGAGCCAGTCCGGCAAACACGACGGCTCAAAGCTCACCACCGGCCCGGCGATCACGGGCTTACTTTGCTGCTGTGCCCACGCCGCCCAGGCGTCCATCTCGTCCCAGCGGTATTCGTTTTCCTCGGGCGACAGCTGCTTCCACGGCAGCGGCAGCTGGATGTAGTCGAAGCTCGCGCCCAAGCCCGCCCGCAAGCGATCGTCGCCCTGATCCAGCGCCACCCCGCAGCCGATCGGCCACTTGGGCAGCGACCCGGTTTCTTTCCGCCGGTTCAGCAGCAACTCGGAATGCGACAACGCCAATTCTTCACTGCCATCGAGTGAGGCGGCGAGGCTTTCGTTGGCCAAGTCGTTGGCCTTGACCGGGTCGTCCTTTTGGAAGCACAACGCCTCGATAAACAGTTCACGGGCCTTCGCCTCGCGCTTGCTCACCGGGTGGCTGGCTTCGAGTTCGAACATCGCCCAGTCCTCGAGCTTGTTGTACATCGTCATCAACCGGTGCCGGGCCAGCTCAACCGCCAATAGGTACGGCTCTTCACGCTCGGGCAGCAGACACGTCTGCAGCGTCAGTTCCCCCAGGTCCCCGGCTTGGTGCTGCACGCAAAACGCTGCGGTGCCCGCTTCACGTTTTTCGCAGTGGATTTGGCCGTCCTCGAAGTAAAACTCGCAGCGGACGCCGTTGTGTTCGGAATCGACCAGGTAGGCGTTGCGCAGCGGCCAATCGGTGGCGGGCCGTCCATCACGAAAAACAAGAAACTTGAGCATAGACAACCAATCTCGCGGGGCAGAAATGCGGACCGTCCCTGTGGCCGGGGGGCCGGGGGGCCGGGGCCAAACACCAAGCGAACCCGGCCAAACCCGATCGGCTCGAGACCCGCTCGAGGTTATAGGTCCGACCGTTCACCCCGCCGCGATTATGCAGGCCCAGCCCGGCCTTGGCAACCGGGCAAAACCTCATCCCCACCCGATAACGGGCCTCCCGCAGCTCGCCGTAAACCAATCCGGGGCATCACTTTCCTTGACGCAAGGGGCGGCGGGGTTTAGTTTGGTCAATCTAAACAGAGAGTCTCGGACTCGCCCGCGTCGCTCTGGCTCGGCCCGACATGATCACGCCGGTGATCCCCAGCCGATGCCGATTGAATTTGCCCGATCACTTTTTTTGCCCTGCTGGAGTTTGCCGATGTCGCGATCGCCCCGTGTGCTGCCGAGCGTGTTGGTCTTATCTGCCCTGTCCCTTACGTTGACCGCGGCCCCCGCCGTCAACGCTCAGGACGCCGACCAACTTTGGGCGGATTACGTCCACTATGTCCGCATCGCCAGCCCTGAACTCGCTGGGGAAGCCGCCGCCGCGCTGGCTTCGATGGACGAAGGCGCGCTGCTCGACGCCGTCGAAG
>CAYPCC010000122.1:0-9019 GCA_964409095.1 uncultured Phycisphaera sp.
CGTTGGTCCAAGCCCTCGGCGGCGTGAGCATCGCCCGCCACACCGCCACCGATCCCACCGTCGAGCTCGCCGAGCGGGCCGCACGGGAAGCGTGTGGCGAAGCGGGCGTTTTACTCGCGGGGGTCCCGACTTGGCTGGGCACGAGCAAGGGTGCGGTTGCGGCGATGTCGGACGGGGCGTGGTGGGCCGTCGATGGCAAAAGCCGCGAAGCCGATGGCGTCTTGCAACGTCGGCAAATCTCCCAACGCCTTGCCCAGGCCGTCGCTCTCGGGCCCCACGGCTACCTCTCCCACCACCTCACCCAACGCACCGGCCTAACCGTCCGCCGCCACACCGTCGCCGCCTGCGCCAGCAGCCTCACCGCACTGCATCAGGCCAGAACGGCCTTACTCCATCCGCCATCCGACATCCGCCACTCGCCCTACGCCCTCGTCCTCACCGCTGAAGCCGCCCTCCTCCCCGCGTTCATCCACAGCTACCGCCGGCTAGGCGTCCTCGCCCCGATGAACCTCGACGACTACCGCCAAGCCCCGCTCGACGAGGCCCGCCAAGGGTTCACCTTGTCGGAAGTTGGCGCCGCCGTGCTGCTCAAACGCCTCGACCCCGGCGAAGCGATTCCGTCCGACGCGATCGAACTGGTCGACACCGCCATCGCCACCGAAGCCGACGACCTCATCCGCCCCAGCGGCCGAATGGAAGCGCTGGGCGTGGTGGCCAACCAATTGTTCGGACAACGATGCATCGCGGCGCTGCACCCCCACGCCCCCGGCACCGCCGACCACGACCCCACCGAACTCCGCGTCCTCGCCGACCTGCTCAACCAACGCCAACACCCTTTTCATCAAGCCCCCGGAAGCACGGTCCCCGCCGTGTACGCCAACAAAGGCGCTCTGGGCCACAGCCTCGGCAGCGCCGGCCTCGTCTCGTTCGTCCTCGCCACCCTCGCCGCCCGCACCCGCAAACTCCCGCCCATGCCTTGGCTCACCCGCCCGATGCGCAACGCCCCCCTGCCCCTCACCGCCACCCCTACGCTCGATCCGACTTGCGGGGGCGGGGGGGGGCATGCCATCTTCGCCGCCGGCTTCGGCGGCCACGTCGCCGGGGCGCTGATCCAGCGCGGCGCATGACCCACCACCTCACGTCTCACCGTTTAGCGGGCGATCACAGATCGCCGTTTGCTTGGTCCCACGCGATACCCAAGGAGATCTGCGATCGCTCGCTAAACGTGAAAACCAACTTCAATTTTAATCCATCGGATCAACCCGCCGTGCGGGCGTTGCCCGCGATCTTCCGCCGCGGCCGGGTGTCGCCGCTCCATGTGCGTTTGGGGATCGCTTTGCCGCACTTGGGGCAGAAGTGCGAGCTTTGCGAAACGTCGTTGGCGCACTTGGCACACAGGCCGCGCTCGGCCCGGTACAGCCGAACACCCGCGGTCATGATCCAGATCAGCCCGGTGATCAGCGAAAACGCGACCATCGCCCAGAACGGCACGACCACCCGGCGGGCCGCCCACGAAATCTGGTCCGCCGGGATCAAGCCCGCCACGGCCGGGGCTTCGAGGCCTTCGATATTCACCTGACGATCAATCCCAAAACCCAGCCCGTGGTCGGTGCAACGCAAGTCCAGCGTCGGCACGCCGGCGGGGGCTTTCTCGTTGACCCGCCAGCTGAACATGAACGGCTGGCCCTCGGGCTGTTGGCCGAGCGTCAGGAAGCCCAGCCGACCGCGATCCGTGGTGAACACCGTCACGCTGGGCGTGCCCAAACGCACCACCGCCTGCTCGGAATGGTTGAAGCTGCGAGTCCACAGGAACGACGACCCCAGCAGCACGACGGCCAACACGCTCGTCACGGTCCAAAACATTATTTTACGCATGGCTAAGCCCTCAACCATCTCTCGCCCTCCCTCGTTCGTCTGTTCAATTCAAGCAGCGCCACCGGCGGCGATGGTGTGGGTTACTCAGTTTCAAAGCCCGTTTTCAGGCCCGACGCATCAGGATCGTCGCGTCGTGGCCGTGGGGGAAATAATCCTGTCGCAACTGGACGTTCGGGGTCTTTTGCAAGGCCCAGTCCAACAGCGACAGCGTCGGCAGACGCTTGGCCGGGTACTCCTGCGGCGGCGCGTCTTCCCCGGCCCGGTCGGACAGAAAGTTGAAAATCAACGCCTCTGAACAACCGCTCCAAGCCCCCTCAAGCACCCTGAACGCGGTATCCGCGTCCATCGTGTTGAGGCTCCCGGAGATAGTAACAATTCGTGGCGAATCCGTCGCCATGAGCGACGGTTTTTTCACAAAATCGCCCGCCACGAACCGTGCGTGAGGCAAGTCACGGCCGTTCGCAAACTCAATCACCTCCGGCACGCCGTCCACCCCGATGAATCGCTCATAATTCACCCCCCGTTCGAGCATAAACGCCGCAAAATCCCCCCGGCTGCACCCCGCGTCCAGCACCGCCTTGCCGTCGAGGTCAAGCATCTGACAAAACACCTCGAAACGCAGCCGCTGGGTTTCCGGCCGGGCCCACATCGTCACGTCGAAATCCGTGCCGAAGGTGCGCTGCGCGTCGAGATAGGGTTGGAGGTAGGCGTCGGTCACGCGGACATGTTAGCCTTTCGCCGATGGCCTCGAACGACGACTGGCAACAAAAACTGCGCGGGCAATTCATCGTCTTTGACGGCCCCGACGGCAGCGGGAAATCGACGCAGTTCCGCCGACTGATCGACGCGGTCGAGGCCAGCGGCGTCCGCGTCTGCGAAGTCCGTGAGCCCGGCGGGACGCACATCGGCGAAGAAATCCGCAAGGTCCTGCTCGACCCGTCGGTCAAAGAAGACGTGGACATCCGCTGCGAAATGCTGCTGTTCATGGCCAGCCGGGCGCAGCTGATCGCCCAGAAAATCAAACCCGCCCTCGCGGCGGGCTGCCTCGTGTTGGCCGACCGGTTCATCAGCTCGACGCTGGCGTATCAGGGGACCGCGGGCGGCTTGCCGATCGCCGATATTTTGAAGGTCGGTCAGGTCGCACTCGGCCAACATTGGCCGGACCTGGTGGTGGTCTTCGATGTGGACGAGGACACCGCGGCGGCGAGGATCAACCCGCTGCTCCGGGAACGCGAGTTCAACGCCGACAAAGACCGCATGGAGGCCAAAGGGGCCGCGTTTCACCGCCGGGTCCGGCAGGGCTACCTCGATCAGGCGGCCGACGACCCGGACCGGTATCTGGTGATCGACGCGACGCAGGAAGCCGACAAGGTTTTTGCGGATTTGTGCGGCGGATTGTTCGCCCGCTACGGCCAACTCCCGACCGCGTGACGCTCCCGCCGGGCCGCGTCTGCGGGCCACGGAATTAACAAAGCTCACGTTTTTGGGGTGGTACACTAACGCTCGTCTTACAGGATTCGTCCTTCAGCCGGAACCCCAGCAAGGATGCTGAACGGATCGCGGGTGTGTGTGCCCCGCCGCTCCACTCTGGTTCTCTTTCCTTCTGCGTTTCGACAAGCGAGGTATCATGATCGGCCAGCTCACCTTTTGGGTTTCGACCAAACGCCATACCGCCACCCTCAGCGAGCAACTCGCCTGGGAATGCGACGACCCGCAAATGACCGACTACCTCCGCGAGACGTTCCCGGTGCACACCGCCGAGGGGCTGTCGAACCTCGCGGTGGGCCGCCACGCGCTCTACCAAACCGCCGAGCGACTGGGCGGCCGGGTGCAGGTGCCCGCGCGATCCACGCCCCCGGAAAAAACCGAACTGGTTTGAACTTGGCTGGTCGGGTCACTTCTCATTGACGCCGCATGAGCGGATCACTTTGTGCCGACCGCTAAACGTGATGGATCTTTGAACAGATCAATCAACCGAACCGACCCGTGATGTAATTCTCGGTCTGTTCGTTTTCGGGGTTGGTGAACACTTTGCGGGTGTCGCCGAACTCGACGAGGTGGCCTTCAAACAAGAACGCGGTGAAGTCGCTGGCGCGGGCGGCTTGTTGCATGTTGTGGGTGACGATGGCGATGGTGTAATGCTTTTTGAGCTCGTCCATCAGGTCTTCGATCGCCACGGTCGATTTGGGGTCCAGCGCCGAGCAGGGCTCGTCCATCAGCAAGATCTCGGGCTGGGCCGCGATGGCCCGGGCGATGCAGAGGCGTTGTTGTTGGCCGCCGGACAAACCCAGGGCCGACTGCTTGAGGCGGTCTTTGACTTCGTTCCACAGCGCAGCGCCCTTGAGCGACGACTCGACGAGGTCGTCGGTTTCGGACTTGGTCAGTTTCAGGTGCAAGCGGGGGCCGAAGGCGATGTTGTCGTAGATGGTTTTGGGGAACGGGTTGGGCTTCTGGAAGACCATGCCGATCTTACGGCGGAGGGTGACCACGTCGGTGCCTTTGGCCAAGAGGTTGTCGCCGTGGAGGTCGATGGTCCCGGTGGCGCGGGCGCCGGGGATGAGGTCGTTCATGCGGTTGATCCAGCGGAGCAGCGTGGACTTGCCGCAGCCCGACGGGCCGATGAACGCGGTGACGCGGTTCTTGGCGATGTGCATGTCGATGTTGTGAACCGCGTGGAAGTCGCTGTACCAGCAGTTGAAGTCTTTGATGGTCAGCAGGTCCTGGGTCTTGGCGTCGCTTTGCGAGGGATGGTCGGCCACCCGCAGCGCCGCGGTCGGCGGCGGGGGCGCGGCGAGCTGGTCGGACGACGGTTTCACAGAATCAGTCATATAAGTCATCTTAGTCTGCCCCTCGGCAAGGCCGGCGGGATGGATGGATTTCTAACACAAGGCCCATCAATCAGACCTTGTTGAACGCGAACACTAATACGATTTTTGTGACTTCTGGCGGATCAATACCGCTAAGGCGTTGAAAGAAAGCAATACCGTCAGCAGCACGATAATGCCGGCTGCGGCGGTCCGGCGAAACTCGTCGTCTGGCTGAAAGGCCCACAGATAAATCTGAAGGGGCATCGCAGAAAATTGACTCATCAGATTATCGGGGAGGTAAGTAATCAGCACCGCACCCATCAAAATAATTGGCGCCGCCTCGCCGATGGCTCGGCTCATCGCGAGGATCGCCCCGGTACAGATCCCCGGGATGGCGGCGGGCAGCACGACCTTGCTGATCGCCTGCCATTTAGTCCCGCCCAACGCAAGACAACCCGCCCGCACCGAACCGGGAACCGCACGAATCGCCTCACTGCTGGCAACGATAATGATCGGCAAAATCACCAACATCAGCGTAAGCCCCGCCGCGAGCACACCGTTGCCGAAGGGCAACTGGATGTAGTACCTCGCCTTGATGCTGCGACGCTGCGGAACCGACCCTTCGAGGATCAGGCCGTTTACGCCTGCAGCTTTCATCTCGGCCAATTCCAGGTCGGCCTGTAAATCGCGGCGGAGTGTCCGCAAGTCACGGCTTTCTTTGCCATCCATAACTTGCAACCGCTTGACGGTAATACCCAGCAACTCTTCGGTATCCGCTTTGAGGTTGGTGTCGGCAAATGCCTTGCGGGCGATTTCCATAGCACGCACCGGGCCAATCTCCACCGGGCCACGGCGTGAGGTCCGCGAGTCTTCAATCCCCTCGCGGAGAACCCCGTCGATTGCGAGCAGGTCCAACGCGATCCGCTGCTTGACCGGCAGCAGCTGCTCCTCAGCCACCACGCGGGCGTCCGTCGCCGGGTCGGAAAGTTCGCGGTCGCGGAACAATACCATGCCTGCATAAGCGGGGGTGGCCTCGGCGTTGCGGGACTCGGCACGGGAGAAATATGAGTTGCCCGGCACGTCGTAATACTCGTTAAGCCAGGTCTGTCCTACCGTCACCGCCGGGTCGGTCATCTGGCCAAAGAATCCGAACATGGTTGAGAAAAGAGTCACGCCGAGGATGCCGTAAACGATGGAGGGCACACCCGCGAGGTTGGTGATGTTGGTCTGCACGAAGCCGTGCAGGCGTCGGAACAATGGGTGGCGGGGCTGATATTCTTCGAGCAGGATCGCGGTGCCGATGCCGATGGGAAGCGCGGTGATGGCACAGATGCCCAAGAGCCACAGCGAACCAATCAACGCCGGGAGGATTCCCGCTTCTTTCGGGGAGACCGATGAGTTATAGCTGGTGATAAACGAGAGGCTCAGTCGGGTACCGCCGGTGTAGATCACCGAGAGGAGCAACACCAAGAGCAATAGCACGGCCACGGTCGCCGAACCGATGCACAACAGCAGGAACGCTCGGTCTTTAAGCCGACGGGGTCCGGGCGGGCGGGTCTGGAGCGGGGAAGTCGAGTCCGGCATGAGAGGTTATTCGTAAGTTTGTCGGAATTTTTTGCGGATGATGGCGCCCGCTACGGTCAGACCCAACGTCAGGGTGAACAAGGTGAATGCCACGGCGTAGGACGATTGATACTCCACGCCGCCGTGCTGAATATCGCCCAGGAAAATCATGACCAGATAGCCGGTCATGGTCTGCGTATCTTGATTGACTTTGAAAAACTCGGCAGGATTCGGAGCCAGTGCCCCGGCCGCGAGCGCAACGATCATGGTCTCACCCACGGCCCGAGCCACCGCGAGAATCATCGCGGCCACGATGCCCGAAAGCGCTGCGGGGAAGACGACTTTCACGGCGGTTTCAAATCGGGTGCAGCCCAGACCATACGCCGCCTCGCGCAATGCGCGGGGAACGGCTCGCAAGGCGTCTTCGCTGAGCGACGTGACGATGGGGATGCACATGATCCCCACCGCGATGCCGGCAGACAGGGCGTTATAGATCGAGAAGTTAAACGGGTTCCAGGGCACCTGGATCGGGTTGCCGTCGCTGCCGAGCAAGAGATTGCCCGAGGCGTCCAAGGCATTGATCATAATGAAGTCCATCCGCAGGAAACTGGTGATGACCGTCAATGCGAAGAAACCGAAGACCACCGTGGGGATGCCCGCGATGATCTCCAGTACAGGCTTCATGATGTTGCGAACCTTGGGCGTAGCGTATTCGCTGAGCCAAATGGCGGTGATGATGCCCAAAGGCAAAGCCACGATCATGCCGATCACCGCCACTTGCAGCGTGCCCACCACCAGCGACCAGACCCCGAAGCTGCGGTTGCCCGTCGAAGTGGGGGCCCAATGGAGGCTGCCGAAGAAATCCCTGAGACTGACCGTGACCGTGAAATTTTGCAGGTCGTGCATTTCTTTGGTGAAAAACACGATGGTTTCACTCAAGAGCACGAAAAGAATCAGACCGGTTATCGAGACCGTGAACAAGCCACACACCACCAGGAGGCCGAGGATCACACCTTCCCAGAAGCGTCGCAGGCTTGCGGATCGAGGCTTGCCGAGCGAAATTTTTCGTTCAGCGGGCACGGTATGGGTGGTCAGGCTGGTCATGACAATAATCGGCGTTGGGGGTTAAAAAGGAGCGTCGCCGTTAAGAGACGCATCCTTTAACACGAGCAGTCATCCTGCAGCATCTACGGCGCAAAAGCCGCAGATATATCAGAATTATTTGAACATTTCGACAACCGAGCCGCTTTTGATTTCGTAGTCAGCGTCGAGATACATGCTGCCGGTTTTACCTTCGAGTAGGTTGCGCTTGGTGGCGGCGTAGACCGAGCTGGGCAGACGGACATAGCCGACTTCTTCGCAGAGCTCAGGAACTTCGTCGAGGTAGAACTCAACGAAGCTCAGCACTTCGGGACGCTTGAGCGAATCGGCGTTGGCGTAGATGAACAAAGGCCGGCTGAATGGCTCGTAAGAGCCGTCTTCGATGCTGGATGGCGTGGGACCGACCGCTTTGCCTTCACCGTTGATGACCTTGAGAGCCTTGAGCTTGTCTTTGCTTTCTTCATAGTAAGCCACACCGAAGTAGCCGATGGCACCGGGATCGCCGGCAACACCGTTGACCAGGATGTGGTCGTCTTCGGAGCGAGACATGTCGTCACGCATCTCGCCGTATTCATGCTTTCCGGTCGATTTGTCTTTTTTACCCTGGGTCACTTCAGCGAAATAATCGTAGGTGCCCGAGGCTTCGCCGGGGCAGTAAATCTTAATCGTGGTGTTGGGCCACGACGGGTCCGCGTCTTTCCAAGTCTTGACGCTGGTATCCAGGAAAATCTTACGGATTTGATCCAAAGTGATTTCGTCGGCCCACGAGTTGGCGGGGTGGACGACGACGCTCAGGCCGTCGTACGCAACCGGGATTTCCACGAACTCGATGCCCGCTTCGTTGGCGGATTTGGCTTCGTTGGCTTTGATCTGACGCGAGGCATTAGAGATGTCGGTTTCACCAGCAGCGAACTTGCTGAAGCCGCCGCCGGAGCCTGAAACACCGATGGACACGTCGATGCCCGTCGAAGACTTGAACTCTTCGGCGACAGCGGCGGTGATGGGGTACACCGTCGAAGAGCCGTCAACTTTAACGGTCTGACCAATGGCGGGGTTGACGAGGCACACGGCCGCGGCAAGAGTGGCGAGTGTCGGTGTCATTTTCATAGCAGGTCTCTCTAAAACAATTTGGGGAAGGTGAGGAGGGTCAGGTTACATCGTGCAACCCATTCGAAGCACGGAAAATAGGTTGGGATTGTTAAGCCCCCGTTAGCGGGCGGTGAGTTCGTCGATAAATCAAACTGAGGAGGGCTGCTTATCGTGCGCCTCGCGGGCGGCCAGCACCACCAACGCCAGCAAGCCGACGACGGTAAACCCTTGCCACCACAACCCTAATGACCACAACCACGCCGCGTCGTAGACCACCAACCAGCCCACACTCAGCCGGCGGAACCGCCGGGCGGGGGTCATCCCTAAGATCGAGAAAAACCGCGGCGGCCGGTCGCCGGGCCGCTCCCGCATGACCCAGCCGCTTGCGAGCAAAAACCCCGCGATCGCCGCCGCCGGGCCGATCCAGACCGTGCTCGCCACTGCCGCCGCGCCCGTCTCCCGCCGCGCTCCGATTACGAGCAGCACCGCCAGCGACCAGAACCCCCAGCCCAGCAGCACGCCCCACACGTCCCGCGGCCGCAGCCGGGGCCGTTTGTTTTCCAGCGCGTGCCGCACCAGCCCGC
>CAYPCC010000123.1:0-9012 GCA_964409095.1 uncultured Phycisphaera sp.
ACCACGCTCGATGAATACCGCAAATACATCGAGAAAGACGGTGCCCTCGAACGCCGGTTCCAAACCATCATGGTCGAGCCGCCGAACAAGGCCGACACCGTCGAAATCATCAAAGGCATCCGCGATAAGTACGAAGCCCACCACCGCGTGAAGATCACCGACAAAGCGGTCGAAGCCGCCGTCGAGATGTCAGACCGCTACATCAGCGCTCGCGTGCAACCGGACAAGTCGATCGACGTGATCGACGAGGCGGGTGCTCGTATCCGCCTCAAGTCGATGAGCAAGCCCCCGAACCTCGCCGACATCGAGGAGCAGATCGAGCGTCTGTCGATCGAAAAGGACGAAGCGGTCAAGGCCGCCGACTACGAGAAAGCCGCAGAGCTGCGCGACAAAGCCGAGTCGCTGCGTCGTGAAAAAGAGCAGATCCAGCGCGATTGGCGCGCAAAAGCAAAAGAAGTGGACGGCGTCGTGGACGAAGAAGTCATCGCCGAGGTCGTCTCCAAGATGACCGGCGTGCCACTGACCCGTCTCGAAAAAGCCGAGTCGCAGCGTCTGCTCCAACTCGAAGAGGAGCTTCACAAAACCGTCGTCTCCCAAGACGAAGCGGTCAAGATCGTCTCCAAAGCCATCCGTGTCTCGCGGGCCGGGCTGCGCGACCAACGCCTGCCCGTGGGTTCGTTCATGTTCGTTGGCCCGTCGGGCGTCGGCAAAACCCTGCTCGCTAAAGCGTTGGCCGAGTTTATGTTCGGCGATCAGGACGCGCTCATCCGCATCGACATGTCCGAGTACATGGAGAAGCACAACGTCAGCCGCCTGATCGGAGCCCCTCCCGGCTACGTCGGCTACGAAGAAGGCGGTCAGCTCACCGAGCAAATCCGACGTCGGCCGTATTCCGTGGTCCTGCTCGATGAAATCGAGAAGGCCCACCCCGATGTGTTCAACATGCTGCTGCAGGTGATGGAAGAAGGTCAGCTGACCGACTCGTTCGGCCGGCACGTCGATTTCCGCAACGTCATCATGATCCTGACCAGCAACGTCGGGGCCGACCTGATCAAAAATAAAGCTAGCTTCGGCTTCGGCAAAACCGACGCCGAGGCCGACTACGACAAGATCAAGAAGACCCTGCAAAGCGAGATCGAACGCTACTTCCGCCCCGAGTTTATCAACCGGCTCGACGAGATCGTCGTCTTCCGTCCGCTGAACAAGGAAGACCTGCACACCGTCGTCGATTACGAACTCAACAAGGTGTTCAAGCGTCTGGCCGAACGCGGCATGGAACTCGACTTGGATCGTGCCGCCAAAGACTTCCTGATCGATAAGGGCTACAACCCCGACTTCGGCGCTCGTCCGCTGCGTCGTGCCATCAGCAAGTATGTGGAAGACCCGCTGGCCGAAGGCATCCTCAAGGATGATTTCCACGACGGCCAAGTCATCAAGGTCACCCGCGAAGACGAGAAGGATCACCTCAAATTCATCGGTGAAGATAAGCCCGCCGTCAAAAAAGAAGCCTCGGCTAACGAAGGCGAAAGCACCGAAGAACCCGCCGAGGCGGGGGCGGAGAGCACCTGATCCGATTTAACGCCGACCGACCCGATCAACCTGAACCTCCAAGGCCCGCCGATAATGGCGGGCTTTTTTATTATGGCCGCCGCGATTCCGCATTCTTAACCCCACCGTTTATCTCAAGTGCCTGTCGAATTCATCCGAAATACTAAGCGAGTGTCATGGTCTGACCGCATATGCGTTCAGGTCTCAGGCATCGCCGCAGGCGCATCGGTTTCGCTTCGGCTATCCATCGGGTCCGGTCTGCCCCGGGGCGGGAAGTCAAAATAATTTCCATGAACGAGCAACTCCTCGAACGCGTCCTGCAGTCGCCCCGGCTGCCCAGCCTGCCGACGATCGCCCTCGAGGTGATCGAATTGGTCCAGCAGAAAAACGTGGACATCAAACAGATCGCCGACACCATCAAGATGGACCCGGCGCTGTCGAGCAAGATCCTCAAGACCGTGAACTCCAGCTTCTACGGCCAAGCCTACTCGATCTCCACGATCAGCCACGCGCTGGTCGTACTCGGGCTCAACAGCGTCAAGACCCTCGCTCTGGGTTTCAGCCTCGTCAACAACCTTGCCGACCAAGGCGGCGAGGGCTTCGATCACATGGAGTTCTGGAAACGCTCGCTCTTCACCGCGACCGCGTCCAAAGCCCTCGCCCAAAAGGCGGGCGTCGTCCAACAAGAAGAAGCCTTCCTCGGCGGCCTGCTCCAAGACCTGGGCATGCTGACCATGAACCAGACGCTGGGCAACGAGTACAACATCCTCATCGCCAAAACGAAAAACACGCACAGCAAACTCCTGCAGATGGAACAGGACGTACTCGACCTGACCCACCCCGAAGTCGGTGCCAAACTCGCCGAATCGTGGAGCCTGCCCAAGCTGCTATCCAACGCGATCCGTTTCCACCACGACCCCGCCGCCTCGGCGATCGACGCCCGGCAAGTCGTGCAGTGTGTCGCGCTGGGCAACTTGGTCGCCGACGTTTTTGTGCTGCCCGAGGAAGATTCGGGCGCGGCGCTCGAAGCTTACAAAGACAAGGCCGTCGAGTGGTGCAAGATCCCCGAAGACGACTGCGAGGCTTTGCTCAAAGACATCCATAAGCAGACCAAAGAGATGCAGCGGCTCTTTGACCTGCCCACCGGCGGACTGGGCAACGTCGATGACATCCTCGCCACCGCCAACGAAGCGCTGCTGAACATCACGATGCAGGCCCACCAGCAATCCACCCAACTCCAGAAACAAGCGGCGGACCTGCAACTCGAAAACTCTAAACTCGAAGACAAAGCCTACACCGACCAACTCACCGGCAGCTCTAACCGCCGGGCGTTCGACGAATACGTCGTCGAACAATTCAAAGCCGCCACGTCCGAAGCGCCCGTGACCATCCTCTTCATGGACATCGACAAGTTCAAAGTCTTTAACGATACCCACGGCCACGCCATCGGCGACGAAGTCTTGGTAAAATTTGCCAAGGTCCTGGAGTCAACGGTCAAAGGACGCGGCCGGGTGTTTCGCTACGGCGGCGAGGAATACTCGATCATCTGCCCCGACACGAACCGCCTCGACGGCGCGAAATTCGCCGAACACATCCGGGCCACCGTGGAAGCCGATTGCAAGATCACTAAAGCCGATGGCACCGTCCTGGGGGTTACCGCGTCCATCGGCGTCGCCTGCCACGAAGGCAACACCTTCTCAAGCGCCGAAATCATGATCAAGGCCAGCGACAAAGGCGTCTACGCCGCCAAAGAAGGCGGCCGCAACTGCGTCCGCGTCTTCACGCCGCGGCCCAAAAAATCTGCCGCGTAATTCGTCGTTTCATCCAACCCTGTTTCACCCAAGGCCGAGGGATGGCTACCCCTCGGCTTTCGCTGTAACCCATCATCCCCCCGCCATGGGCCGACGCTGCTCATCGACCGCCGCAAACAGCTGGTCCAGCGTAAACGCCGCTCCGCATTCGGGGCACTTGCTTTCGCGCAGCCCCGACAGGTTGTAGCCGCATGAGGGGCAAGGCAGCGCCTCGACTCCCATCGCGGCCAACCGCCCCGCCCGCTCTACTTTGGTTTCTCGCCACGCCCAGGCGGTGCCGAACAGCCACAGCACGATCCAAACCAGCCCGCCAAACAAGGACCCAAAAATCTCGCTCTCGTACGGCACCACCAAAGCAATCCCCATCCCCACCACGCCCGACGCCGCCAACGTCCCCGCAAGCACGCCCCACGTCCGGCCCGCCCGGCCGTTGACCCACCGCACCTCGCCCCGCCAAATCAGCCACCACCCCACCCCAAAAAACGCCACGCACACCAACGTCACCGGCACAAAAAACAGCTCTTCGTCATAGCCGAAGAGCTGGTCGATCCAATCGTCGAATAGTTCAAAGCCCACGAACAACGCCATAAAAAACAGCGTCGGCGTCGCAATCACCAACGCAAACGACAAGATCAATCGGGTCACGGTGGGGGCCATTCCTTCATCTTATATGGCGGACGGACCACTCGTCAGTCCACCGCCCAATCGTCAGCAAAAATCCCAAGCTCCGGCGGCAACGCCTCGGTCTCGTTTTGCCACACCACCTCGACCCGGCCGCTGCCCATACCCGGGTCTTCCGCCGCCACACTCCACAACACCAAACCCCCATCATCCGCGATCCGAATCCGCATCGGCTGGCCGGTCAACGGTTCGACGGGTAACGCAAGATTTTCTCGCCAAGTCTCGGTCCGCAGTTCAGGTTCCACCGCCGCCAAAGAATCAGCCAAGAGCATCAAGTCGCGCCTCGTTTGAATCAAGCTCGCGGTCTTTGTCGCCGAACCCATTGCTGGCAAAAAATACCCGAGAGCAAGTAAGGAAAACCGGTAGGTTGATCTAAAGCATCAAGTTGGGTTTGAATTTGGTGGTACGGCTCGCCGACGAACTGCCCCGTTTGGTTCATGATCCTGACGTAGTTGGCAATGTCATAACGCACCCAGATTCGCATCGGCCAACGTGCCAAATGAGCCGTGTCGGCATGGCCCGGCTGGACGTAAGCCAAGCCGTAGGGGATTTCGCCCATGGTACCGTCCGCGATGCGTTTGAGATAATCACGATCATCGAATGCCGCCGCGAGGCGTGGCATGTGCTGAGCAAGACGGACATCGAAATCGTCGATAATGCCGATCGCCAACGCATCTAATGAGAACGAAACCAACGCGCTGATTAAGATCGGCGGCACCGCGACGTCGTCCGACACGGCGAGGATCGCCAGCAAGCTCTTCTCTGCCCGTTCAAAGTCGCCTTCCGAAAGAGCAAACCACGCATCGGCCGCGAGCAAGCGTCCGACTTGGCGCGTCTGGCCCAAGTAGTCTTCATTAAGCCACGATAGCGGATCTTCGTAATCGATCGGCCAACGCACCGCCGAAAGTTTCGCCGCAGTCCACGCCACTTCGATTGCGGGCCGCCGGGCTTTGATCGCCTGACGCAGCACGTCGGGTTCTGCCGCGGCGGGATCGTACAGGGCCGACGTTTGCTCATCGGTTTCGTCGGGGCCATAAGCGCGAGATTCCACGGTCGATTCGCCCCAGCCCATCACCGCCGACTCGATCCACAGCGTCGCAGCGTTTTCGTCATCCGCAAGCCCCGGCAACGCAAACGATGAAAAATCACGAAATCCGCCTTGGGCGACCACGGCGTCGATCTCACGCTCCAACACCAGCTTCCCGTGCCAATCGGCAAACAGCAGGCCCGCGACGAGTAACGTAACCAACACGCCCAACGGAATGAGGACAAACTTGTAACGCTTTTTCATCCCCACATAATACGGGACGGGATACTCGCTCCGTTGCAAATATCTTGTCTAGAAACCCTACTTCACGAGCAGCTCGGCGATCTGCACCGCGTTGAGCGCGGCCCCTTTGCGGACTTGGTCGCCACAGACGAACAGGTCGAGGCCGACGGGCCGACCTCCGGGGGCGGGTTGGCTGAGGTCGCGGCGGATGCGGCCGACGTAGCAGTCGTCCTGGTGCTGGGCGTCGAGCGGGGTGGGGAAGCGGTTGTTCGCGCGGTCGTCGATGAGCGAGACACCCGGCGCAGCGGCGAGGAGGTCGCGGGCCTCTTGCTCGGTCATCGTGCCGTCGAACGTGAGGTTGATGCTCTCGGCGTGGGCGCGCATGACCGGGACGCGGATGCAGGTCGCGGTGATCGCCATCTTCTGCGCATCGTTTTCTTGCGACAGGATTTTGTGTGTCTCGTGTACCATCTTCAGTTCTTCCTGGTTGTAGCCGTTGGGCTGCATCGGGGAGTTGTGGCTGAAGAGGTTGAAGGCGTATTGGAAGGGGAAGATCTCTTTGGTCTTGACTTCGCCGCCCCCGGAAGGGTCCAGCGCTTCGCGGGTTTGTTGTTCGAGTTCGCGCATCGCCGCGGCCCCCGCGCCGCTGGCGGCCTGGTAGGTGCTGACCACCATCCGCTTCACCGGCACCGCCCGGTGCAGCGGGTTGACCGCGACGAGCATGATGATCGTCGAGCAGTTGGGGTTGGCGATGATCCCCGGAAGTTGGTCCGCGCCTAAACCAATCTTTGCCGCCGTGATGGCCTGGGGAT
This sequence comes from uncultured Phycisphaera sp., assembly GCA_964409095.1. Classification (GTDB taxonomy): domain Bacteria; phylum Planctomycetota; class Phycisphaerae; order Phycisphaerales; family Phycisphaeraceae; genus Algisphaera. The sequence continues at coordinate 6,123 of CAYPCC010000123.1, forward strand.
TGACTTCGGGGATGACCAGCGGGATTCCGGCGGTCATGCGGAAGGCCGAGGAGTTGTCGACGACCACCGCGCCCGCCTCGACGGCGACGGGGCCGAGGGTCTTGCTGATCGAGCCGCCCGCGGAGAACAGCGCGAGATCGACGCCTTTGAAACTATCTTCGGTGAGTTCCTGGCAGGTGATTTCGGTGTCGCCGAACATCAAAGTCTTGCCCGCGCTGCGGGCGCTGGCGAGCAGGGTGAGTTTGCCGATGGGGAAGTTGCGTTGCTTGAGCACCCGCAGAAACTCTTCGCCCACGGCTCCGGTCGCGCCGACGATGGCGACGTGGGGGGCCGAGAGACGCGAAGAAGGAGAGGCCGAGGAGGCGGGCGAAGAAGCGGGCATGGTCTTTTCCAAGTCGGTAACAGGTGCCATCGGGGTTGTGCCGGGGGTGACGACGATTTTGCATAATAGCAATTCCGCGATGGCCTCTACACGCGTTCGCAAGCGCGGCCCGGACAACCCCGCCGCGATCGATCCCTCGGCTCGCCTTGCCCGCAGTAACCGTCGGCCCCAACGGCTACAATCTGGCATGGTCAAATGTTCTGCGCTGCGGCTAAGAATCCATGTGTCGGCCGCGTTGGTCGGGCTGGTGCTGGTGTTGGCCGGGCCTGTGCGAAGCTGGGGAGCGGTGTATCTCGAAGACTCCCCCGCCGCGATGCAGCTCGCCGAGGAGTCTGACGACCTGCTGGCCCAAGGCCGACCCGGCGAATCCGCCCAGAAGCTCCAGCAGATCGTCGAAGACTACCCCGACAAACTGATGCCGACCGACGCCACCGGCTACACCGACGCCCGGCGATGGGTCCGGCAACGCCTGCTCGACGAACCAGCGCTGTTGCGGGCCTACCGCAGCCGCTACGACGCCGAGGCGGAGCGGGTTGTGGCCGGAGCCTTGGCCGGGCCACCCGCAGAGCGCGAGGCGCGTTTGCTGGCCGCGATCGACCGTTTCGGTCTGACCGGCGCAGGGTTCGATGGCTCGCTGTTGTTGGCGGGGCTTTACCTCGAGCGCGGCGACGCCGTCGCAGCGCAAACGACCTTGCGGCCGATCGAAGGATTGATTGACGACACCCAAGACGCCCGCCGCTACCACGAACTCCGTGGGTGGGCCGCGGCCATGAACGGCGAAACGTCCGCCGTGGAAAACTCGCTCGCCGCGTTGAACTCGGTGATGGACGCTGACGATCTTGAAGCGTTTTCGTCCACGCTCGGCAGCCTCCGCAGCCCCGCAACCCTGTCGAACGATTTACTCTCATCCGCGCCGCGCCCGCCGTTGGATCGACCGTTGTGGCAAGTCCGCATTGAGCCGGCCACCGAGGGGCGGATGGTGGTCGCCCCGGCTCGTGTTGCCCAGAGCGCGGCAGGTGAATCCAGCGAACTCATCCCCGTCGCATCGGGGGCGCTGCTGCTGATCAACGATAACCAGCGCATCTACGCGATCGACGGCATCTCCGGCCGGCTGCGTTGGGACTATCGCTTGGCCCGCGAAGACGAATCTGCAGCGGCCGCCAACGGCTTGGCGTTTGGAGTGGGCCGGGTGATTCAAGATCGGCGTGAAGTGCTTGTGCACGGCGATCAGGCGTATGCGGTGATGGGATTCGCGGTGCCTTGGCAGGGCCGACGCCTCAACGAATCCATCGTCCCCACGCAGCTCGTCGCGTTGGACCGCGAGACGGGCGACCTGCATTGGACCGTCACCCCCGGCCAACTCGATGCGAGCCTTGAACGCGCCGCGTTCCACGGCACGCCCGTCGCCAGCGGCGATCAGGTCATCGTCATGGCCCGACGCAGCCAAGCGTCCAGCTTCCAGGATTCCTATCTGTTTTCGCTCGACGCGAACACCGGCGACCTGCGTTGGCGGCGACACCTCGCCAGCACGGCCGGCCCCAACAGCCGCAACGCGTTGCCCGCGATGTCGAGCATGACCTTGACCGACGACGTGATCTACCTCTGCGACAACCTCGGCGCGGTGGCCGCGGTCGAGGCGCGGACCGGCAGCGTCCGCTGGGTGCGGGTCTTGCTGGAGCAGCGCGTGGATGAGCGGGGCCAGCCTCAAGGATTCATGATTCCGTTTTCGGATGTATCTCGCCCCCAAGTCGCTGCGGCCGGGCTTATCGTGCCGATGCGGGTGAACCAGGCGCGGGGCTTGTTGCTCGACCCGCAGACCGGCGAAGTGCTCGAAGCATTCTCGTCGCAATCGCCTTTTGCGAATGCTTACGAGGTGAAGCCGCTGCCCGGGGGTGATGTGCTGGTGATCGGCGGATCGCTCTCGCGTCTCGCCGGGGACACGCTTGAGCCCCGGTGGTCGACCGCGATCATGCCACGCAACGTCGAAGGCGTCTCGCCACGGGTCTCGCTCACACCGGGCACGGCGTTGGTGGCGCGCGACACCGCCGCGCTGGAAGAAATCGATCTGGACACCGGCAAACGTGTCGCTGAACACCAACTTCCCTTCACCGGGAGCGTCTTGGCGATGCCAGAAGCCTGGGTCGTCAGTTCGGGTCAACGGCTCAGCGGGTACCTGCCGTGGTCGACCGCCTATGCGACGCTTCAACGCCGGGCCTTGGCCCAGCCGTATGCCCCCGACCCGGGGTTGAACATGGCGATGCTGGCGATCAATGCGGGTCAGGCCGAGGCCGCCGACGAAGGCGTCGATCTGGCGCTGCGTGCTTTGGCTCACGACACGCGGCAGCGTGAGCAGGACGCCGAGGCGTGGCGGGTGGAGCGTGCTCGGGTCTTTGGCGAACTGCTGAATCTGACCCAAGGGGACGACGTGGCCGAGCCCGGCGTGATCGAACGGCTGTTTGATCGGTTGGCGGCGACCACCGAAACGCCGGCCGAGTTGTTGGCGTACAA
>CAYPCC010000124.1:0-6697 GCA_964409095.1 uncultured Phycisphaera sp.
TCTGCTTGCCCGGCATCGCGTCCAGCGTGAACCGGGCGGCAACCTCGGAAATCCGCGTGGCACCTTTGGTGATGACCACAAACTGCACGATGATCAAGATGATGAACAAGATCGCCCCGACGACGATCGACGAGCCCGAAACGAACTCGCTAAAGGCTTGGATCACTTTGCCCGCCACGGCCGTAGCCTCGCTGGGCGTGGACACATCTGCGGCAAGGATCAGTCGGGTCGTGGCGATGTTGAGCACCAATCGGAACAGCGTCGTGCCCAAAAGCAGGGCCGGGAACACTGAAAACTCTAACGGCGACTTCACGAAGATCGTCGTCATCAAGATCAACGCGGCCAGTGCGATGTTCGCCGCGATCATCATGTCCATGACAAACGGCGGCAACGGCACCACGATCACCGCGACCAACCCGATCACCGCGACCGGGACCAACAACGCCCGATACCGGTCGAGCCGGTTGAGCCAAGCGGGCAAAGATGAGTTGGTGGTGAGGTCGGCCATGGATTTAAAAATACGAAATTAACTCGGATGAATCGGATGCGCGCGGATGAAGACGATTAGGCGGGAATCAATAATTGGGTTTTGCAAGCGGGCTCTGTTTTTTGCTATCCGTGCGCATCCCGGCCTTGATCCGAGTTAGGTATTTCTGATTAAGCGACTTTCTTACCGCCCAGGCGGTAAACATAAGCAAGGATTTCGGCGACGGCGGCGTAGTGGTCTTGCGGGATTTCTTGGCCGACTTCGACCCCGGCGTAGAGCGCGCGGGCCAAAGGTTTACGTTCGACCAGCGGGATGCCGTTGAGCACCGCAATCTGCCGGATGCGCAGGGCCATGAAGTCGGCCCCCTTGGCGATGACCTTGGGGGCCTGCATATCGTTCTTGTCGTACTTGAGCGCGATGGCGTAGTGCGTGGGGTTGGTGACGATGACGTCGGCGTTGGGCACGGCCTGGGCCATGCGCTGCATCGCCAGTTGGCGGGCGACGCGGGCGCGGCGTTGTTTGACCAGCGGGTCGCCGTCCATGTCTTTCATTTCTTGCTTGACCTGCTCTTTGGTCATCATCAGGTCTTTGCTGTGCTGGAACTTCTGGTACCAGTAATCGAGGATCGCCAAGACGATCAATAGGGCCGCGAGGATCATCGCCAACTCGAACACCATCTCGGCGCTGGCGAGAAACGATTGGACCACCGCCAGCTCGGCGAGCTGGAGGATCTTCTGCATATCGCGGTAAATGACGTACCCCGCGACCGCGCCGATCAGGACAAATTTGCCGACGCTCAGGACAAGACGCACCGCCGAGCGGGCGCTGAACATCTGCTGGATGCCCTTGATGGGGTTGAGTTTTTTGGGGTCGGGGATGAGGGGCTTGCCGGTGATCAGGAAGCCGACTTGGCCGACCACCGCGACCAGCCCCGCGGCCATGATGAGTAAGAGCAGCGGCGCAAGCATCGCCACCATCGCCCTGAGCGAATACGCACTGATCGCCCCGAGGTCGTCGATGCGGGCGGGGTTAGCCGTATGAGCGCCGCTCAACATCGTCTGCACGGTGTTGCGCATGTTCGAGAACACGCGGAGGCCGAATAGCTGCAGGCCCACGATCGCCGCGAGCAGCATGATGGCGGCAGTGAGGTCCTGGCTCTTGGCGAGGTTGCCGTCGTTGCGCGCCTCGTTTTTACGGCGCGGCGTCGCCTGTTCGGTTTTGTCTCGCCCGGTCTCGGCCATCCTAGCCTCTCGGTTTGCCGCAGCATCCTGCTTTGGCGATTGAATTGCGTACTGTAACTACTACATCGTAAAGATGGACAAGAGTTGTTGAAGAGTTTCTTGCATCGTCCCCCGGAAGACCTCCAGCGTCGTGCGCGAACCCACCACCAAGACCACCATGCCCGCCAAAATATAGAAAATAAACCCCACGCTCAGGATATTCATCTGCGGCACGGTTCGCCCGATGAAGCCCATCGCCACCCGCAGCAGAAACAAGATGCAAAGCAGCGGCATCGCGATCTTCAGCGCCATCTCGAACATCACGTTGAGCAGGCCGATCACCAAGCCCAGCGAGGTGTCCATGTCCACCCCGGTGGTCCCAAATCCGCTGATGGGGATGACCTCGAAGCTGCCGACGAGGGCGAGCAGGATCGCGTGGTGGCCGCCGATGATCAGGAAGACCGCCAGGCCAGCCATGAAGTAGAGCTGGCCCATCACGCCCGCCTCGGCATCAAGATCAGGGTTAAACACGCCGCCCGCAGCGATGCCCATCTGTTGGTCGATCACTTGCCCGCCGATCTGCATGGCGATGAGCGGCAGCGACGCGCAGTAGCCGATGACATAACCCAGCAATAATTCCACCGCGATGATCGGCAGCAGATTCCACAGCGACAGCGTGAGCAGCCCCGCCTCGTTCGGGCCGATGATGCCCGTGAGCGACGCGGCGGCGGTGTGGCCCTTGGCCATCAACATCGGGTACACGCACAGCGACAGCGTCAGGACCATAAACGCCTTGACCGTCCGCGGAATCGTCTGGCTGCCAAACATCGGGGCCAAGAGAAAAATACCCGTTAATCGAAACAGCACCATCAGCCACGCGGGCAGGTGATCGAGGATGGGGCTGAGGTTGATCATGCGCCGCAACCTCTCAGTTTTACGCCAAGAAGCCAAGACGCCAAAACGCCAAGAAAACTGAGACGCAATGAACGTGATTCTGGCGGCGCGAAGCCGGCTCTAGACCACGACGACTTAGCAAATACAAAAAAGCCTTTTGCCTTCCTTGGCATATTGGCGGCTTGGCGTCTTTGCGTAAAGTTTTTCATATCAACTCCGCCCACGCTAGAACCCGCCGAACATCCGGGCAGAGAAGTCCATGATTTTCATGAACATCCACGGCGCGGTGACAATCGCCACCGCGCCCATGCCCAAAATCTTGGGGACAAAGCTCAGCGTCTGCTCCTGCAACTGGGTCGCCGCCTGGATCACGCTGATGACCAAGCCGACCGCCAGCGCGACGATCAGGATCGGGGCCGAGAGGAAAAGCATGAGCGTTAACGTCTCACGCACGAGTTGGATGGCTTGATCGAAAGGCATAATGATTTAGCGAACAGTTCACAGTGTTCAGTGAACAGTTTGGATTGGCACTGTTCACTGTTAACTGATCACTCGTTACTCCTACGTCGTCACCCCCGGCACATAAAAACTGTTCAGCAAATTCCCCGCGACCAAACGCCAGCCGTCCACTAACACAAACAATAGCAATTTGAACGGCAGCGAGATAAAGATCGGCGGCAGCATCATCATGCCCATCGAAATCAGCACGCTGCTCACCACCATGTCGATCACTAGGAACGGCAGGTAAAGCCGAAAGCCCATCAAAAACGCCACTTTGAGCTCGCTTAAAATAAACGCGGGTACCAGCGTGATCATGTCCACGTCTTTGCGGCGGAGCTCTTCGGGGTTGGACGTGTCCTGCCCGCGGTATTCCATGAACATGTACACGCCGTCCCAGTTGTTGGCGTAGTCGATCTGGTCAAACATGAAGTCACGCAGCGGCTGCTTGGTGCGTTCCCATGCCTGCAGCTGATCAATTTGTCCCGCTTGCAGCGGCTGGAGCGCCTCGGTGTTGATCCGCTCGAACGTGGGCATCATGATCAACACCGTCATAAACAACGACAACCCCACCAACACCTGCGACGGCGGCAACGCCTGCGTGCCCACGGCCTGCCGCAGCAACGCCAACACCACAATGATCCGCGTAAAGCTGGTACACATGACCAGTATCGCCGGGGCCAGCGACAGGACCGTCAGCAGCAACACAATGGATAGCGAAGCGCTCAGCCCGCCATCGACCGTTTGGCTTCCGCCGCCGATTCCATCGACGCCACCGCGTTGGCCGTTGAGCGGCAGCGCGTTGTCGGCGTTTTCGAGGATGCTGATCGGATTGAACGGGTCGAGGGGCGTCGCATCGCCCCCGGCAGTACTTGCGGGCGGATTTCCGGGGCCCGGCGCGTTTTCCTGAGCCCAAGCGGCGGTGCCGATCAGGGCTAGGGCGTACATCAAGGCGACGAGACAAATCCACCGCTTCACGCCGCACCCCCTTTGCTGCCGAGCGTGCGGAGCTTGGAACTCAGGCCCGACAGCGAATTGCGGGTGCGGTCGAGATGAACCTCGCTGGAGTCGCCGCCTTCGAGGGCGAGGCGGTCGTCGGCGTCGTAGTCGCCGTTGAACCGGCCCACCATCGCGCTAAAACTCTTGCTGACGCTGCGTTCGCTGTGACTACTGACCGATTGCAAGAGCGACGCGACCTCTTCGGGGTCGGTCACGTCGGCGAGCGTGTTGAGCCCCGAAGACGAATCGCCGACGATCAGCACGCGCTGACCCACGCGCAGTAGCAACACATGGTTTTTCGGGGCGACGGGCGTGCGGGATAGCACTTCAACGACCAGCGACGGCCGGGCGACGACCGCCCCGCCCATCTTGGTGTACAACCAGCGCGCTCCAAAAATCAGCCCGATCACCACGCCCAGCGCCGCTAGCGTCGACAACGCCCAGCCCCGCGGCGCGGTGAACTCGGCGTCGTCCGCCGCGGCGCCGACCGCCAAACCCAGCGGCGTGTCTTCGATCGCGGCCGACTCGGCGTCGGTTGATTCCAGACTCGCGGACCGTCCAGCATCTTCTTGTGTCGCATCCCCCTCATACCGCCCGGCAAGCTCGGCCAACCGACGCTCCGCCTCGGCGGGTGGCGTCGCCGTTTGCGACCATGACAGCGTCGGCACCACGGCGCAGAACGTCAGCGCGGTCAAGCCCATGCACAAGTTGCGGCGGACGTTGCGTTGCACTTGGCCCTCCTGGCCGGGGTGCGTGAGCGGGGCCGTGTGTTTTGTCGCTCGGTCGGCATCCTGCCTGGGTCGAGCGCACACGGGTTATCGAATCGGTTCGGGTGACTTCCGGGGGTTAGCCGTCGTTGGCGGCGTTCATCGCTTCGAGCATTTCACGCTCGGCTTTTTCTTCGGCGGTTTCTTCCGCGGCGTGGTGGTCGTGCTTCACGGCCGCGGCCTGCTCCTCAAGATCCGCGACGATCTCGCTGACGCGGATGCAGAAGTTATCGTTGAGCACCAGCACTTCGCCGCGGGCGACGAGTCGGCCATTCACAAAAACATCGACCGGGTCGCCAGCCAACTTATCTAACTCTACCACACTACCGGATTGCAGCTTGAGGACGTCTTCGACGAGCATCTCCGTGCGGCCGAGCTCGATGGAAACATCGAGCTCGACATCGCCGAGCAGGTCGATGCCGCGATCGGTCTCACTAAGCACTTCGGTACCCACCGCGTCACTGATCTCATCGACCGAAGACTGCGCTTCAGCGAGCATCTGGGCGATGAAGTCGTCGTCGGCCAAGTCAGCCATGGGATCGGATTGAGCGGGGTCGTCGGCCATAGGGTTGAACGGCGGGGTGGTGATCTAATGATTAAATGAACTGACCTCATTCGAGGCCGTCGTCATCCATTAATAGTCCGAAGCAAATTCCATGCACTTGGTGATCAGCACTTCGTCGATGTAGGGCTCGTCGTTCTCGTCTTTGCCGAAGCGGTTTTCGAGGGCGGCGCTGACTTGGCGGGTCAGGGTGGCGAGCTCTTGTTCGCGCAGGTGCGATGGCTCGGCCCGGCGGAAGATCGTGGTGATGTCTTTGGTGATGGTCGCCTGCATCGCCTCTTTGCGCTCGGTCATGGTGTCGAAGTTTTTTTGCTTCGTAACGATGTAGATCTCGGTGTCGTACATGAAGCTGCGGCCGGACTTGGTGTTTTGGAACTTGCCGGCCAACACCAAGACCTCGGCGGGCGCTTCGCCCAACGCCAATTCGTCGGCCACGCCCGGCTCGGCTTTCACTTCGCTCGGGCCGCCGCTGAACATGAACAGCGCTACGATCACCGCGGCTTCGACCAGCAACACGGCCGCGACCGCGATGATGGGCATCAGCGGGAGGCTTTTCTTGGGTTTTTCGCCGCCTGCGGCAGCGGCATCGGGGGTTGCGTCGGCCATGGTTGGTTTTCTCGAATCCTAAAAACGGAACGTCTGGGTGGTATTAGCTTCGGCTACCGGTCTCGGGTTCGGTGAAATCTTGTTTCAACGACTCGCTGACCAACACCTCGACCCGGCGGTTCTTCTCGGCGTCGTCCGTGTCGGCGGCCCGGGCATCGAGCGGCTCGCGGTCGGCGTTGGCGGTCAAGCGGAACCGGGCGGGGTCGATCTCGAGTTCCTGCGTGAGGTAGTCGAAGACCGACTTGGCTCGGGCGTGGCTGAGGTGCCAAAGGTCCGAATAAGTGCCGTTGCCGCCCTCGGGCATCTCCAGCGACGCGGCGTGGCCGCGCAACTCGACCAAGTTTTCCCAGCCCTTGAACACCTCGGCGAGCTGGCGGAGCGATTCCTTCGCTTCTTCTGATAGATCGGCTGATCCGGGCTCGAAGGTTATTCGGCCGCCGGTGGTAATCATCATGCCCTCGCGGACCTTGGTGACCTGCGGCTCACGGCCCTCTTGGCCGGGGTCTTTGGTGTTGCTGCGGTTGGGGACTTTTTCCTGCTTCAGACGCAGGGCGTCGAGGCGTTCGATCAGCGAGAGGGCCGGGTCGTCGGTGATGGGGATCTTGCCGCCGCCGCCCATCATGCCGAAGGCTTCCTGGATGTGTTCGACGACGGCCTGAAACTG
>CAYPCC010000124.1:6707-8991 GCA_964409095.1 uncultured Phycisphaera sp.
CACAGCAGCAGCGTCATCATGTCGCCGTAGGTCGTCATCCACTCGGGGGCACCGGCGGGCGGACATTTTTTGCACTTGCTGGACATAGCTTCAATTCAAGGCCGAGGGATAGCCATACCTCGGCTTTACGCCGCGTCTTCGTCCGCCGCGGGCCGCATCGACGGCGGGAGGAACGTCCGCAGCTTCTGCTCGACCACGCGGGGGTTGTCGCCGCTTTGGATCGACATCACGCCCTTGACGATGATGGTTTTGTACATCACTTCCTCGGCCGAGCGCCGCCCCAAACGGTCGGCCATCGGCCCGGCGAGCATGTTGCTGACCATCGCGCCGTACATCGTGGTCAGCAGCGCGACCGCGAGGCCCGCCCCGATCGCGCTGGGGTCCGACAAGTCGGCGAGCATCGCCACGAGGCCGACGAGCGTGCCGATCATGCCCATCGCTGGGGCGTATTTATTGATCGCTTCCCAGAGGCCTTTGCTGATTTCGTGCCGCTCGACGAGGGTGTCGAGGTCGTTGAGCATGATCTGCTCGATCAGTTCGGGGTCCGTGCCATCGACGGCCATCTGGATGCCTTGGACGACGAACGGGTCTTCGATCTCTTTGCAGGTCGCTTCGAGGCTGAGGATGCCGTCGCGGCGGGCGATCTCGGCGTAGCTGACCATGTCTTCGATGAGCTTCTCAATCGACGACGACTTCCAGAAAAACGCCTTTTTCGATGCCGCGATCAGGCCTTTGACATTGGCCGCGGGGAAGCAGAAAAATACGATCGTCAGCGACGCCCCGACCACGATGACCACCGACGGGATGTCGATGTACATACCCAGGTTGCCCTTCGCGCTGGTAAACAACGCCCAGCAGACCAACGCCCAGGTGCCCAGAAATCCGAAAAGTAAGCCTAAATCCATGACTTTCCTTGGCTCCGCCGTTCCGTAGCGAGAGACAGTGGTTTATCGGCCGTCGCCCGCTCAGAGATTGAGAAAGAGGAAGCCTCGTTTCGGGTTGCGGCGTTTGCTCTTGATTGCTTACCACTTGAAATCTGCTGACCTGCGTTCACGACGGCGGGTTGAGCCGCCGCAGGGTTCGGCCGTAATCGATGGTCAACTCCACGACCCGCTGCATCGGCTCGGTGACGATGAAGTGGTCGCCGTTGATCAACGTGATGGTCGTGTCGGGGTTGGACTCGACGGTGCGGATCAACTCGGCGTTGATGACGAATTGTTTGCCGTTGAGGCGGGTGACGGTGATCATGCATAGCCTCTAGCCGTTAGCCGCTGGCCGTTAGCCAGAAACCATAAAATCGATCAGGACGTCAAGTTCACTCTGCTAATGGCCAAAGGCTAGCGACTAGCGGCTAATGTCTACCTCACCAGCGACAGCAGTTCCTGGATCAGGTCGTCGCTGGTGGTGATGACCCGTGAGCTGGCCGAGAAGCCGGTGGACGCGGTGATCAGGTTGACGAATTCTTCGGAGAGCTCGACATTGGACAATTCCAACGCCCGAGACACCACGCTGCCCGCCCCGGCGACGCCCGCCGAGACGATCGCGGCGGTTCCCGAGTTGTTCTCGGCCTCGTAGAGCGAGCCACCAACTTGTCGCAGGCCGTTGTTGTTGGCGAAGGTAGCGATCGGGACTTTACCGAGCGAGCGGCGGAGGCCGTTGGTGAACGACCCGGTGATCACGCCGTCGAGGCTGATATCGAAGTCTTCGAGGCTGCCGATGGGGAAGCCGTCTTGCGACAGCGTGCGTAGCTCGGTGGACTGATCGACCAGCGCCGTCACCGAGCCGAACGGATCGGTGAACGCCAAGGCGATCTGCAGCGGGTTCTCGGCCCCGGTGTCGGTACGGTCGATGGTGATGCCCGCGTCGTTGAGGCCGATGAGTTGGCCCTCGGTATCGAAGTTGGCGGTGCCGGTGCCCAAGAAGGTGTTGAGATCGGTGTCGTCCTCGGCGGTCGCGCTGAAGGTCCACTGCGTGCCGTTGGCGTCCTTGGTGGTCAGGGTGGTGACGAGGTTGACGGTGAGCGGGTTGCCCAGCGAGTCGAAGGCGGCGAACGTGGTCAGGGTCGATTCGCCGTCGGCCTGCTGGCTGGTGGTGAGTTGGAGCGGGGTGGAGGGCGCGGTGCCTTGGTTGACGATGAGGTTGGTGTCGCCGAAGTTGATGCCGTTGGCGCGGCCGATGTTGCCGGTGAGGCTGAGCACGCCGCCGGTGACGGCCACGCCCGCGGCGGGAATGGCGGTGGCGTCGAGGCCGAAGATGTCGGTGAGGAAGTCGGCGAAGTCCTGAA
>CAYPCC010000125.1:0-8951 GCA_964409095.1 uncultured Phycisphaera sp.
GGGGCGGGGGGGGCGGGGGTTTTGAGGCGGAGTACGCGGCGATCCGGCAGCGCGTGGGCGTCATGCACCTGCCCCAGCGGGCGATCCTGCACCTGACCGGGGCGGACGTAAAAGACTATCTGCACCGGCTGTGCACGCAGGACATCAACAAGCTCGAGGGCGGCCAGACCGTGCGGGCGTTTCAGCTGGATGAGAAGGGCCAGATCGCGGCCGACATGATGGTGCACCACGGCGACGAATCGACGTGGCTGGAGATGGACGTGTTTGACCTGCCGTGGGTCAAGGACTTGATCGAGTCGCGGCTGTTCACCGAGGACGTGACGGTCGAGGATTGGACCGACAAGCGTACGTTTCTGTGGTTGCTCGGGCCGGCGGCGATACGTCTACTGGGGGCCGTCGCCGCGGACGGCGAGGCTGAGCGGGTCGCGCAGATTGGCGCGTTGCCCGGCACGCATCATGTCATTGACCTGCCGATGAACGGCGGCGCGACGGCGCACTGCTCGGCCACCCGCTGGGACCTGGGCGGCGTGCTCGGCGTCCGGCTGGCGGTGCCGAGCGAACATGCGATGGAGACGTACGGAGCGCTGTTGGTGAAGTCGGGTTACGAGATCGGCGCCCAGGTCGATGCGGCGTTTGCCGAGCGGCGGCGGGCGTCGATGCGTGGTCGGCCGGTGGGGTGGTCGGCGTTCAACACGGTGCGGATCGAAGAGGGCGTGCCGCGGTACCACATCGATTTCGGGCGCAACTCCCTGCCCGCCGAGGTGCCCGGGCCTTGCGGGATCGACGGCGCGGTGAGCTTCACCAAGGGCTGCTACCTCGGCCAAGAGGTCGTCGCCCGGATGAAGAGCTTGGGCCATCCCAAAAAGATGCTGGTGGGTTTGCGCGTCACCGACGAGTCTCCGGGGGCGGAGTTGGAGCTTCCGGGGGTCGCTGGGGCGCAGGTGATCGAGCCGGGCGAGAAGGAGAAGATTATTGGCGGGGTCACGAGTTCGACCGCGTCGCCGCTGCGGGGTCAGGCGGGGATCGGCATGGCGGTGGTGCGGTGGGGCCGACACAAGCCCGGCACGAAGGTGATGGTCCCCGCGGGCGGCCGGCTGATCGAGGCGGAGGTGGTGGCGCTCGACGCCCTGGTGTCGGGCTGACCCCCGGAACCCCCCCCCCCGGAAACCCCCGGCAAACCCCCCGCTCGGGCTTGCGGGTTTAGGTGAGGCTCAGCGTCAGTCCGAGCAACACCGCGAGCACGGCAACGGTCACGGCGAGCGGGGCGGTGAGGTGGCGAGGCGGGATGAGGTGGCGCATGAGGGGTGATCCGGCGGGGGGCGGGGGTGTTGCAGGCGGGTACGCCAAAGCCCGACGGATGCTGCGCCCGGCCGGGCGCATGCCGAATCAACCCACAAAAAACCGCGGCCTTGGGGCTGGGTGATCCGGCGGGGCCGGGGTAAACTGGTGGTCCCGCCCATGATGTTTTCCCCCGGCTTGAATGGTGTGCTGTTGGGCTTTGGCCCTTGGTGGTCGTCGGCGATGTCGAGCGACCTGGGGTTGCGGTGCGCGGTGATCGCGGGGGTGGGGGTGGTGGTGTTGGCCGTGACGCTGCGGGCGGGTTGGATGCTGCGGCAACAAACCCGGCCAAGCCGATGCGGGACGATGACCGCACGCCCGACGCTACGCGAACAATTCCGGGGCGAAGAAGGCACGGCGACGCTGGAGTTTGTGTTGGTGTTTGTGCCGTCGCTGGCGGTGTGTCTGATCTTGCTGCAGACGGTGCTGGCGTTTTCGGGGAACCTGTTTGTGCACTACGCCGCGTTCGTCGCCACGCGGGCGGCCATCGTCGAAGCGCCCAGCGGCACGTTCGGCGGCGGCGGCGGACTCTCCGACAGTAACGACCCCGCCTACGACCGCGTCGAGCGGGCCGCGGCCTTTGCGCTGGCCCCGGTGTCGGGCCGACTCGACACCGCCGGCGGCGGCGACCCCGCCGCGTTCGAGGCGGGCTTGGCGGCGTACTTCCGAGACGCCGGCCAGACCCCGCCGCCTTGGGTCACCGGGTTAGCTGGCGAGCGGTTGGCGTATGCGCTCGCCCACACCAACCTGGACCTCTACGTCACCCGCGTCACCGACGGCGGCGGGGCCGAGCTGGACAAACTCACCGGCGCCCCGGGCAGCAACTCCGTGGGCTACGGCCCCAAAGACCCGGTCACGATCGGCGTCCGCCACCGCCTGCACCTGTCGATCCCCTACGCCTCGGCCGTCTTCGCCGACGGCACCCACGCGACCGCCGGCGGCGAAACCGCCTACTCCAACGTCAGCGCCACCAGCACCATGACCCTCGAAGGCTACGACGTCAACCTGCCGGAGCTGCCGGTCGTGGAGCGTGAACAATGAATCAGCACCCGCGACGAGTGGGCGTCGGTCCGGCGGCGCGACCCGCCTCACGCGGGGCGATCATGGTGATCACGCTGCTGGCGTTGGTGCTGCTCGCGGCGCTGGTGTTTTATATTTTCAACGTCGGCCACCACGTCGCCAAGCGCGTCGAAACCCAAAACGCCGCGGACAACGCCGCGCTCTCCGGCGGGCGGTGGATGGCCCGTTCCTTCAACACCGTCGCCAGCAACAACGTCGAGATGGCCCGGCTGATCGCGCTGGCGGGCGTGTTGGATGCCGTGCCGCTCGCCATCGGCCACACCCTCGAAGACCAGACCGCGATCCTCCAAGCCCTCGACCGCCAAAGTCGCTCGGGCTACGGCGACGATGACTGGGTCGAGCGCGAAATCGCCCAAGTCGTCGAGCCCAACTTTGTTCGGCAGGTCGAGTTCCTCACGCCCATCAACGAGCTGCTCAACGACGGCTCTTACGACTTGGCCCGCATGACGTTTTACCAATCCGAAAGCGGCAGCCGGGGCGAACTGTGGCAGGCGATCGAGGCGCTGGCCGACCTCAACCGCTCGACCATGGACAACCTCGGCGTCTTCACGCAGCAAAGCGCGTATCGCGGTGCGCAAATTTCGCAACGCGAAGGCGGCAAGTCGGCCGGCGGGTTGCTGCTGCCCTGGCTGCCGGATGTGCCTTGGGAAGAAGGGGCGTTCGATGACTTCGAGTCGGCCGTGGCCCAGGGGCAATTGCCCGAGGGCCAGAACGATCCGCAGTTCAACCGCGGGCCGTTTGATGTGTTGTTCGGCCAGCGACGATGGGGCCAGATCAGCGGCGAAGAATTCACCAGCCTCGACGAAGACGCTCGGCACGCCTCGAACGCGCTGGGCTGGATCGTCCCGCCACGCACCCGGCAGTTCGAAAGGGCCAACGTCGAAACGTACCTCACCACCGGCACCTACGAACAACTACTCTCGCAAATCTCCAGCCTCGCCGCCGCGAGCGAGCGCGACCGCGACGGGCGGCGGCGGTCAACGCGGAATTCGTTTTACAAAGCCCCGGTCCCGCCGACGGTGTTGGACGAACAAGCGCCGTTGGCCCCGAGTTTATGGGGCGACCGCATCACGTTCGCGGCCAACCAAAAAATCAACGCCCTCTTCCCCGGCACCGCCAGCTTCAACCAGGTCGTCTACGACCCCCAGTGGATCACCGACTACCGCGCCGCCGAGGCCATCCAAGACGCCGGCACACCACGGATCGTCTACGGCCTCTACTTGGGATTGGAGTTTCGCCGCATCAAATCCACCCTGGGCACGTTCAGCGAACCCGAGTTGATCAACTGGGGCCTGCACCGGGCCGACAGCAACACGCTGGCTCCGCCGACGGCGGGTGCCACGGCGCTCCTGAAAATATCCGATCACGTCTGGCGGGAAGAACTGCCGCAGTCGGATGACCCCGAGTTCGAGGAAGGCGACACCCAATACCTCAACTACCTCGTCTGGCTGGGCATCAACGTCGGCGAAGAGGTCGACATCCGTAACCCCTACAACTTCACCAACCAGGAACGCGGCGCGATGCCCGGCCCGGTGAACTTCACCGTCGGCGACTTCGCCCCCGACGAGGTGGAAACTCAAAACGCCCTCAAACTTTTTGGCATCGCGCACCAACCCAAAGAAGCGTCGTTCTGGCCCGGAAAATTCGACGACGATCGGCCAGACCAAACGATGGTCGCGGTCGCGCAGGCGCAGGTGTTCAACAACCACTCGTGGGACTTGTGGACCGCGATGTGGCACGCCCAACTCACGCCGATCGACGGGCTGGACGACTGGATGCAAGCCCTCGAAGACCCGCAAGGGTTGGAGCAGATGCCTTGGCTCGACGACGACGACGTCGCGGCGGTCACGTCGTATCTGCAAGCGACCAAGCCGCTCATGGACCTGATGCTGGAGGAGGAGTGATTTTGGCTTTAGGATTCAGGGTTTTGGATTTAGGGAAGCACGCTGCTGCGGATCAGCGTCATTCGCGGCTTGGCGCATCAACCGCTGCCCTGATCGCTGCGCCGCCAACCTCCGAGACGGCGTTGGACGGTCGTGGTGGTCCCCCCCCCAACCCCCAACCCCCAACCCCCAACCCCCGCACTCGCGCCCGCGGCGCGGCGATGATCGAGGCGCTGCTGGTGCTGCCGCTGATCATGTTTGTCCTGAGCCTGGTGGTGTATTTCGGGTTTGCGATGGAGCGGATGCAGCGGGGCATGATGGTGGACCGGTACGAGTCGTGGCGGGGGGCGGCCAAAGCGCCGGGGCCTTCGACGGGGGTGACGGCCAGCGCGAGCACCCGGCCGCTGCGGGAATTGTTTTTCGCGGGGGACGACCCGACGCTTAGTTTTGAGCCTTCGGATTTTTTCCCGATCGAAGCGAGCGACGCCTTGGAGCGGGCGGCGTCCAACGAATCGACGGGGGCCGGGGCGTTGTCGAACCAGTATTTCCAGGAGTTTCCGCGCGGCCGATCCATGCGGTTTTTTGTGAGCTCGCCCACGGGTTCGGAACTGTGGGATCGGCTACTGCCCGGCTCGATCCCGCATCGGCACACGGTGATGGACACCGATTGGCGGTTTATGAACTACGTCATCGAGGCCGACCAGTGGTACGACGACCGCTCGGGGGTCACGCAGCCGATCCGCGCCAGCCCCCGTAGCACCCGCGGCACGGTCACGATCCCCAGCCAGACGCCGTCGTCGGCGGTGCGCGAGACGTTCTACGCCGACTACGACCGTCGGCTGGACCCGCTGCGCGGCGGCAACCCGTTGGCCGAGCGGCTGCAGGATTTTTATCTGGTCTACCCGCAGTATTGGGGGCCGCTCATCGAGCCGCAGATCGTGCGGGATGAGCCGTGGTGAGTTTGGGGACTGGAAAAATGAAACGCACACGGGCCCCCAAGTGCCCGAGCCTCGCGCATTGGAGTCGTCAATTTCCGGGGGGGTTAGCGCACCACGAGGAGCACGGCGAACATGAACAGCCAGACGCCATCGAGGAAGTGCCAGTACATGCCAACGAATTTCACGGGGCTGTAGTGTTCGTGGTCGTATCGCCCTTGGCCGGCGCGGTAGGTGGTGACGGCGAGGGGGACGATGCCGCCGATGACGTGCAGGGCGTGGACGAGCACAAGGAAGAACACCATGCCGTACATCGTGTTGCTGATGTTCTGGGCGTCGTGGGCGGTGAGCAGGCTCCACATCGCGGGGGCCTGCGTGACGCAAAACAGGATCGAGAGGACGAGGGTGGCGATGAGCGAGGCGCGGAATTTGGCTTGGCGTTCGCGGCGGACGTTTTTGATCGCCAGGTGCATGGTGACGCTGGAGGCGAGGATGACGGCGGTGGAGAGCAGCAGGCCGAGGACGGGCAGGTCCATGGTGCCGAAGGGCGGCGCGGTGGGGCCGTAGGCGATCTCGGTGGTCGAGCCGGGCTGGTAGATGGTGCGGGTTTTGGTGAGGCGGACGATGACGTAGCCGATCATCGAGGAGACGAAGAGCATCGCCAGCGCCGCGAGGAACAGGTACATCCCGAACTCGCCGGTGCCGCGGGGCGGGCGTTGGCTGGGGCTGGAGAAGATCGTCGCCCCGGAGGAGGGCAGCGGCGGGGCGGCGGTGGGGGGGTAGGTTTCGCTCACGATATGAAACTTTAGGCGGCCAGCGCGTCGGGGCCAACTCGGCGGCCCGGCAGAAATAAAAAACCCGCAGTGAAGCGGGCGGAGGAATCGGGTGAGATGTTGGCGGGGCGGGGCTTATGCGTCCTGAAGCCCGCACGCCAAAGGGATCAGGGCGCGGCGTTGCGGATGGCGGCGGCTTCCTGGAAGGTGGCGTATTGGCCCGAGTCCATCAGGGTAATGGTGATGAAGAGGGTGACAAACAGCAGCGAGGCGACGAGGATGAAGCCGTTGAGCGGCGCGTCCCAGCGCAGGTGCATGAAGTAGAGGCCGACGAAAGCGGCCTTAACCAGCGCGATGGCCATGGCGACGACGAGGTTCATCTGGTAGCCGAAGTCGAACGACGTGACGCCGACGGTGACGAGGGTCAGAAACATCAGGACCGCAAAGACGCCGACGAGCAGCTTCATCGGCACGGCATGATGCCCCCCGGAATGAGCATGATCGTCGTGATGCTCGTGGTGCGTGATTTCGTGGGGCGTGGTAGTGGTGGTGGTGTCGGACATGGTGATGTCTTTGAGTTTGGAAGTTTGAGGTCGGAAGGACGGAGTAGGTTTTAGTGGATCAGGTACAGCAGCGGGAACAGGAAGATCCAGATGAGGTCGACCAAGTGCCAGTAGAGGCCGACGAGATCGACGGGGGTGTAGTACTCGGGGCTGAACGCGGGGCCGCCTAGGTCGGCGAGCTTGAGGAAATTGAGCGCCCCGCTGACCATGGCCGCGACGACGCAGAGGCCGATGGAGGCGTACAGCCAGATCGGGAAGCCCACGAGGGTGCCGAGGAACACGAGGTAGAGGGCCAGCCCGACGGAGGCGACGGGGCCGACGAGGGCTTTGACGGTGGGGCCGCCCGAGCGGTAGGTGATCCAGCCGATGAGTCCCATGCCGATAAGGACGTGGATGCCGTGGAGGCCGGTCATCATGAAGTAGATCTGGAAGAAGATGTGGGTGGCGTTGGCGTCGAGGGGGGCGAGTTCGTCGAACTCGGGGTAGTGGCTGCCGCCGTGGGCGATCTGGCGGGCCCCGATGCCGGTGGTGAAGGCTTCGGGGCCTTGGATGAGAGGCAGGGGGTTGGCGGCGAGGCTGGGGATCAACCCGGCGCTGGCGGCGACGGGGCGGGCGATGGTCGAGACTTCGACGATGGGCGGCGCGGCGGGCGTCGCCTCAGCGACAACGGCGTCGGCTTCGTGATGCTGGGCGTCGCCTTCGGCGGCGTGGGCGTCTTCGCCGCCGTGGGCTTGGTCTTCGCCGTGGCCCGCGGCGGTGCCGTATTTCTTGGCGTGTTTGGTGTCGAGGTAGTGCAGGGCGTTGCCTTTGCCTTCCTCGTTGACGAGTTGGCCTTCTTTTTGGTAGAAGCCGTTGATGCCGCCGACCCAGATGTCGTGGGAATATTTGCCTTGGTATTCCACGGACTTAATGACCATAAACCCCGCCCCGCCGAGCAGGGTCAGGCAGAGCAAGCTCACCAGCAGTTTCGTTTGGCCGAGTTGAGCCGCACGGACGCCCCAGGCCATCGTGAACGACGAGGCGAGGAGCACGGCGGTGTTGACCGCGCCCCAGAACGTGTCGAGGTATTGGTGGGCGAAGAGGAAGACTTCGGGGTGGTTGCCGCGGTAGACCGAGTAGGCACAGAACAGGCCGCCGAACATCAAGATTTCGGTGGCGAGGAAGACCCACATACCCAGCTTGCCGGATTCCATCTGTTGTTCAGAGGTCTCGAAGTGGTGGGCGAGGTGGGCGGGATGATCGTGGTCGTGGGCGTGGTCGCTCATGGTGTCTCGGGCCGGGGTCGGCGGGGGGTTCGTCGCGCGGCGGGGCCGGCGTAGGAAACTCAAAATATCAGATCGTCCCCGGCATGTCGGGCGAGCGGTCTGGGTTGTGGGCCGGCCCGATCATGGGCCCGGCAAAGAATCCCACGCCCGGTGAGGCGTGGGATTTGTGGGGGTTTGGTTTTAGTGAGCGGGTTCGGGGACGTAGCCTTCTTTTTTGACGTAGCCGTCGATGGACTCGTCGTATTCCCAGCCGTGGTAGTCGTAGGGGTCGACGCCTTCGGGCTCGTGGCCGTCTTCAAAGTTGGCGTGCGGCGGCGGGCTGGGGGTGTGCCATTCGAGGCTGTTGCCGCCCCACGGGTTGGCTGGGGCTTTCGCGCCTTTGCGGAGCGAGTGGATCCAGTTGAAGAGGATGATGAACAGGCCGATGGTCAGGACGTACGAGCCGAGCGTCGAGAAGGCGTGGTAGAAGAAGTACTGGTCGTCGTAGTCGGCGTAGCGGCGGGGCATGCCTTGCGAGCCGGCGATGAACTGGATGAAGAACGTGGCGTTGAAGCCGACGAAGGTCATCACGGCCCCGATGCGGCCCCACTTCTCGTTGTACATCTTGCCGAACATCTTCGGCCACCAGTGATACATGCCCGCGAGGAAGGCGAACAGCGTCGAGCCGACCATCACGTAATGGAAGTGGGCGACGACGAAGTAGGTGTCGTGGTAGTGGATGTCGGTGGAGAGGGCGGCCAACGGCAGGCCGGTGAGGCCGCCGATGGTGAACAGCCAGATGAAGCCCAGGGCATAAAGCATGGGCGTGTCGAGGCGGATCTTGCCGCCGTACATCGTGGCCAGGTAGTTGAAGACCTTGATCGCCGAGGGGATGGCGACGGACATCGTCAGCAAGCTGAACACCGAGTTGACCAGGGCCGACTGGCCGGAGGTGAACATGTGGTGGCCCCAGACGATGAAGCCGAACAGCGCGATCGCCAGCGACGAGGCCGCGATGAACTTGTAACCAAAAATATGCTTACGGCTATGCACCGAGATGATCTCGGAGATCACACCCAAGCCCGGCAGGATCATGATGTAAACCGCGGGGTGCGAGTAGAACCAGAAGAAGTGC
>CAYPCC010000126.1:0-8904 GCA_964409095.1 uncultured Phycisphaera sp.
TCGACACCCCGCCCCCCGGAAGCGCCCCCGGAAGCGCCACCCGAAGCGCCGCCCGAAGCGCCGCCCGAAGCGCCGCCCCCGGAACTGCCTCCCGCGGCGAAGCGGGCGCGTTGGACGACCCCCGCCAACGCTGGCGGACCGTCTTCGTCGATGGCACTATCCTCGACGCCACCACCCCCGCCCCCGCCCCCGGAAATGACCACGGCAATGACTCTGCCGCAAGGGGTGTCGCTGAACCCTCCACCCGGCCAATCACCCGCATCGACGACGAAGTCGGCCGCGTCCGTAAAAACGTCCAAGACTCCGCCCGGGCCGTCCTCGCCTGGCTCTCGGCGGTCGTGTCCCACGAAGGCAAGACCAACCTCGACACCATCCTCGACCGATGTCTCCGGCCCGGCCCCGACATCGAGCGCGTCAACTACGCCGCCATGGCCGAGGACATCTTCCGCGTCACCGGCGTCGAACTCACCGCCAAGCGCGTCCAGACCGCCGTGACCCACCTCCGCGCCGCCCGCGAAAAACAAACCGCCGACGCCTTAGCGCAAGTCACCCCGGCCCGCGATGAACTCGCCCAGCGTCTCGCCGTGCTCGACGCCCGGCTACGCGACAACTTCGCCGCCCTGACCGCCCACGAATCATCCAGCCACGCTGCGGTCCGCCGCGAGATGGGTACGGCCGTGCTCACCGCCGTCCGCTCCGCCGCCGGCCGCGTCATCGACCGCGACTTCGGCGAAGGCATCCCCGACCACTTCAACCTCCACGCCCTCGAAGACCGTTTCCTGGGCTTCGTCCGCGACACCCTCCGCCATCAAGCCGCTTGCGGCTTAGCGCTCAATCACCCCACGGGTGAACAAGACCTCCGCCGGTTGCTCATCACCCTCGCCGACCACGACGCCACCGCCGAGGCCGACATGAAACTCGTGATGCACGGCAGCGCCGTCGTCTCGTCTCTCCTGGGCGTCGATAGCCTTCCGGGGGTCATGGCTCAGCTCAACGTCCTCGTGTCGGGCCGGGGCCTGATCGACACCGACCTCTACGTCGCCGAAATGCTTCGCTTGGGTAACTTGGCCGAGTCGTTACGTGACGACGCCGAGACGAAAACATATCTGAATTGGGTGCGTCGCCTGCCGGAAAACGAGCGCCTGCCCTCGCCGATCCGCGTGGCGAGCTATTGCCGCTCCAACGCGACGACTCGCCTGCTCGACAAGCTCTACGCCGGCGACCTCGCGCCCGACGCCGACGCCGACGCCGACGCCACCCAGCCGCCGCGCACCTACCTCCGACTCGCCACCGACACGCACGACCAGATGCTCGCCCTCGACGCGGGCTTCACCCTCACCCTCACCACGCACCTGCTCCGCCACGTCGTCGTCGCCCACCTCACCGCCGACGCCACCGCCGCCGTCGCCTACCTCGAATCCCTCGGCCAAGCCAAGGCCCTCGACCGCCTCGAAGCCCTCATCAAATTCGACAACAACGACGACCTCGTCGCCCACGCCCAAAAGCTCGTCGTCAAGGTCTACCCCGCCCTCAAACGCCAACTCGTCTGCGTGCGGTAGTAACTGTAGCCCTGGGTCATTGACCCAGGGTGCCGCGGTAAACGAATGGCATTGATCAAAAGTGTTTTGCAAACCACCCCGGTCACTGACCCGGGGCTAAATTGTTCAACGCCTCACCGCCGCCGATCAAACGAATCATCCTCCGGGTCCCCCGCCTCCAGAATCAGCTTCGCGATGGTTTTCTCGTCGTCCTTCGTCAGCCCGCGGAAGTCCACGCCCACCCGCGTGCCGTACGGCGTCGGCGACATCCAGACGACCTTGACTTTCACGCGCAGCGACGTCGTGCCGTGGTTGATCCGCAGAAAGCCTCGGCTGCCCGCGACCATGCCCGGCTTCTCATCCACCATGCAAAACATCAGCCCCGCTTGCGACAGGTTGAGCACCGGGCCGTACTGACAATCCAGGTTTTTCGTCGCCACCCGCAGGTAAGTCCGCCGGTCAAAGGATCGGCCCATCTGCGCCCCGCGGTACTCGATCAGCTTGTGCTTGGGGTTGTGTTTGTACTGCCCATCAAAACGCTTCCACGCGCTGTGGGTGTCGCCCGCCCGGCGGGCGTGGGGCTTGGGTACTTCGCCGACCAGGGAACTCGAGGCATTGAGCAGGCCGTTGACCGTGCTGTCGCCGAGTTGCGACGCCTCGGGGTCGGACGCGATCGCGGCCGGCGGCCCGTCGATGAGTGCATCCAAGTACCGCTTGATCAGCCGCACCCGGCTCTCGATGTGGACCGCCTTGCGGCCGCCGCTCCAAAAGCCCCGGGCCGTCAGTTCATCATTGATCTGCGTCGGCGTCAGCCAACGGTTGGGCCAACCCCCGCGGCGCACGACGATGTCCTCGAACGCCCGGCTAAAGCCGGTGCTCTTTTCCAAAGTCGCTAAGGCGCGGTCGAGTGCTTGCATGAATCCTTGAACCTCGTCCTACACCATCGGACGACGGCCCCGGGGGCTTCATGCCGGTTTCCCTTTGCGGGATAACTCCCGGCGGACGCTGCCGTCGCAAACCGAACGGCGCGTCTAGTGGTAACGGTCGTGCGGGTTGTAGGGATCAGCGCCCGCGGCGTTTGAACTTCGCGCCGAGGTTCTTCGGCGGCAAGGTCTTGGGGATCTTGCCATCCGGGAACATGGCTTTGAGCTCGGCCTCGGTGTAGCCGGCAGCCGGGTCGATGACGCCGGCGGCGGTGCGGTCGGCGAGGTCGCGGGGTTTGTCGCGTCGCTTCACGCCGGTGGCGCGCTCTTCGAGGACGCCCTGGGGGATCGGGCCGGGCTTGAAGGCGGGATAGTCCATCTTCGTGATCTCGGCCCCGGCCATCATCTCGACCTCGGTGAGCATCTGGCCCTGCTCGGGGGTGACAAAAGTCCAGGCGTGGCCCCGGCGGCCAGCGCGGGCCGTGCGGCCGATGCGGTGGATATAAATCTCGGGGTCTTCGGGCAGGTCGTAGTTGATGACGTGGGTGATGTGGTCCACATCCAACCCGCGGGCGGCGAGATCGCTGGCGACCAGCACATCGATTTTTTCTTTGCGGAAGGCGTCCATAACCTTGTTGCGTTTGGATTGGTGGAGGTCGCCGTGGAGTTCGCTGACGTTGAGGTCTTTGCTGCCGAGGTACTCAGCGACCTTGCGGCAGGTCGCTTTGGTTTTGCAGAACACGACCGTGGTGTCGGGCTTTTCGTTGAGCAGGAGTTTGAGCAAGAGCGCGCGTTTGTCCCAAGGCTCGACCGGCAGGTATTTCTGATCGA
Source organism: uncultured Phycisphaera sp. (assembly GCA_964409095.1). Taxonomy (GTDB): domain Bacteria; phylum Planctomycetota; class Phycisphaerae; order Phycisphaerales; family Phycisphaeraceae; genus Algisphaera. Next base: position 3,293 of record CAYPCC010000126.1, read on the forward strand.
CCATCGCCACGGTGAGCGAGCCGAAGACGGTGGTGATCTTTTCCGAGTCGGGCTTCATGAACGACCGGGCGAGGCGTTCGATCTGCACGTCCATCGTGGCGGAAACGAAGATGGTTTGTCGGCCGCCCTCGGCGGGGGTTTTTTCGATGGGGGCGGGGATGTTTTTGAGGATCTTGCGGATGTCGTCGAGGAATCCGATGTCGAGCATCCGATCTACTTCGTCGAGGACCATATAGCGGATGTGGTTGAAATCGAGTTGGCCGCGGGCGTGGAGGTCCATCACTCGGCCGGGCGTGCCGACGATGAGGTGGCCGCCTTGTTCCATGGATTTTTGCTGGGCCTTCATCGACTCGCCGCCGATGATGACCGAGGTGCGGATGCCGGTGGCGCGCCCGAGCTGGTCGAGTTCGCCGGCGACCTGGGCGGCGAGCTCGCGGGTGGGCGCGAGGACGAGGGCCTGACCGCGGATATCGGGGTCGCAGAGCGAGAGGATGGGCAGGCCGAAGGCCGCGGTTTTACCCGTGCCGGTTTTAGCTTGGCCGATGACGTCTTTGCCAGCCATGATCGGGGGGATCAGCGCGGCTTGGATGCCGGTGGGGTGCTCGAATCCGGTGGCGGTGAGGCCGGTGACGACGTTTTCGGAGAGCCCGAGGTCGGCGAAGGTGATGGATTTGTCGAAGAGGTCGTGCTTGCTGTTTTTTTCGAGTTCGGTGGCGTCGCTCATGTCGGTTGGGGCTTTGTGTCACATGCCCGACCGGAGCGGAAAAGTTTCCGGGGTCCGGGGGGCGGGGGCGGGGGCGGGGTGGGCCGGCCGACATTGGATTCCGCGTCGAACGGCAGGGGGTATCAATGACGTCGTCGTACAACGTCGGTATGTCGAGGATTCTAGGGGTGAGCAGGGGGGATCACAAATATCGGGGGTAAAACCTTGCGATTCCCCGCCTCGCTAAGATGACGGCGTGAGTACGCTCAACCAAGAACAAACCACTGCGCCGCTCAGCCGGATCGAGATCGACCTGTCGGCGATCGAGCGCAACGTCGCCACGGTCCGCCGGTTGGTTGGACCCGAGACGACGATCTGCGGAGTGGTGAAGAAGAACGCCTACGGGTTGGGCGCGGTGACGATCGCTCACCGGTTGACCAAGGCGGGCTGCGGGATGCTCGCGGTGTACAGCCCCGATGAGGCGGAGCAGCTGAGCGCCGGGGCGGTGACGACGCCGATGTTGCTGCTGTATCCGCTGCGGCATTTGGCGCGGACCGACGGGTTGTATCGGCCCGCGGTGGCCGAGCGATTGCATTTGACGATCCACGACCCCGAGCAGTTGGAGCAGTTGGACCAGCTCGGCCGGACGTTCGGCATCAAGCTGCCGGTGCATCTGTTTGTCGATACGGGCATGTCGCGGTCGGGACTCTCGCCGACGCAGTTTGCCGAGGTGTTGGCGTCGATGCAGTCGCGGCCGTACACCCGTCTCGCCGGGGTCATGTCGCACCTCGCCACCGCTAGCGGCGACGCCAAGCGGGCGCAAAAACAACTCGACATTTTTGACGCGTTACTCAAACAACACGAGGACGAGATCCCCGAAGATGCGCTGATCCACCTCGCCAATTCCTACGGCGTGCTGCGCAGCCCGACGTATCACCGCACGCTGGTACGCCCGGGCCTGGGTCTCTACGGCTACGGCGAACACGACTTGGTCGGCGAGCCCGCGATCGAGCCGGGCCTGCAATGGTCGCCGAGCGTGCGCTGGGTCAGCCGGGTCGTGCAGGTCGGCGTGTACCCCCGCCACGCCAAAGTCGGCTACGGCGCGACGTTTACGCTCAAACGCAAGTCGGTCCTCGGCCTCGTGCCCGTCGGTTACGGCGACGGCTACCCGCTGGCGTTGTCATCGACGAACGAACGCTGCGCTCGGGTCCGCGTGCGTTTTCGAGAGGCGTGGCACGCCTGCGAAGTGCTGGGCCGGGTGAACATGGACCAGATCAGCATCGACCTGACCGATGTCGCCAAGTTGATCAACGAGGATAACGACGAACAAGTCTTGCGTGGCGTTGAGGTCGAGGTCTACAGCAATGATCCGGTCGCGCCCAACGCGCTGCACAAGCTCGCCAAGCTGGCGGATTCGCATGGCTACGAGTTGCTCTGCCGGCTGGGTTCGCACCTGCCGCGGGTTTACGTTTAGTCCGCGCCGGAGTCTTCAAGACACCAAAGCGTAGCCCCCGATTTCGCAGATTAACGCTGATTCAGAGCGCGTCTTGAGGTTTCGCTTCTTGGTTTTAATCAGCGAAATCGGCGGAATCTGCGGTCCCCGCCTTGTCCGCTTCCGCCGCTTGCGCTTCTGAGTCTGCGGACACCTTCCGGCAAAACCGCGCGACCGCGCGGTCGAGCTTCGGCCAGTTTTTATGCACCAGCGTGTTGTGCGTCGCCTCGTCGATCCGCACGATCGTCACGCTGCCCGGCAGCCCCGCCGAGCCGGATGCCGCGAGCTTGTGCACATGATCGACGCCCGGCAAGAACGGGTCTTTGCCCCCCTCGGCCAACAACACCGGCACATCGATGTCTTTGAGCGCATTGATCGCCGACGCCTCGTCCATCTTAAATCCCGCTTCCAGCGAAGCGGCGCTGAATCCATCCTGCACCCACTTCTCGGTGAGCCAGGGCGTGAGCTTCTGGCGGAAACTCTCGACCGCGCTGCGGAAGTCGCCGAACGGCGCGAGCGCGACCACCCCCGCGACCCGCTTGTCGATCGCGGCGTGTTGCAGCACCGTGCCGCCGCCGAGACTGAAGCCCATGGTGATGACTTTGCCGCGGTACTTTTCCGCGCCGCCGCAGTCGCCGATCAGCCCCCGGTTGATCGCCGCGTCGATCACGGCACTGAGGTCGTGCTTTTCTTCAACGCCGAACGTCAGCCGCCGCCCGGTCGATCGGCCGTGCACGCGGTGATCGAAGAGCAGCACGTCGTGCCCCCGCGCGTTCATCTTCCACGCGGTCTTGAAATGCCGTTCCTTGGTTTCCATCAGCCCGTGCGAAATCACGATCGGCAGCCGTTTTTTCGTGCCTTCAAGCCGCGGCGAAAACCACGCATCGAGCTTCACCTCGTTGGGCCGATGCACCCGAACCCGCCGCCCACCCCGTTCCCGCGACACCCGCCGGTGCATCGCACCGACGTACTTTCGGCCCGGATAACGCCCGGCGCTCAGCGCCAGCCGCCCGATCGCCACCGACAGCCTTGACGGTAAATCTTGGATGAAATCAATCGGCTCGTTCTCGGGCATCACCCCGATTGTACGATCCCAACCCGCCGCCGGTTTGACCCGCTCATTTCCCCATCGCCCCCGATCTCTCGTTCACCCCATCGCCAAGTCTCAAACCTCCCGCTCCAATACCCCCAGCGCCGCCGCGGCGTGACCCCGGCCGACCTCGTGAAACTTCGTCGCCGTCGCCAACGCAAGCAGCGCCCGCTTCACCTGCGATAGCTCCGGCCAATCCTCGCCCGTCGTCAACCCCCGCGCTTTACGCTCCCGCGCCATCATCGATACCAGCTTTCGGCCGTGCAGCCGATGCGGCTGCGACCAAAACAAATGCTCCAGATACACCGCGTCCTCCACCCAATGCCCGATACGCACCTCCGCCAAATCAATCAGCGCCGCCCCCCCAGAAGCCTCAACCCCGCCCGCTTCTCCCATCGAAGCGTCGTGCGGGACCCGCGACATCGCGTTACCCAAGTGCAGATCGCCGTGACACCAATCGTCTCCCGCCCGTGCATCCCACGTCTCGACCCACCCGTCGAGTTTCTTGGCCGCCCGTTTGAGCGCCGCCTTCCAACGCTGCGGCTCGGCACACCCGCGGGCCTGCACCTGCTTTCGGCCCGCCGCCAAAATCGCCGGCCAATCCCGCTTGCGCACGCTCCACGCCGGATCGATCGGCGTCTGGGCCGTCGCCGTGTAAAACCTCACCGCCGCGTTCACCATCAAGTCGAACTCCCGACCCTCCCACTTCGCATCCAACGGCCCAAACGGCAGCCGCTCCATCACCACCCACGCAAAGTCGTACCCGCCCACCGCCTCTCCGTGCGCGAACACCCCAGGCACCACCCCCCCGGAAACTCCGCCCCCGGAAGCTCCGCCCCCGGAAGCTCCGCCCCCGTAAGAATCTGTGAGGCGAGCAAATCCGAACGATTCGTCGCCACGCTCCAAGCTCGGCATCGCGGGGGGTTGCAACGCCACCAGCCACCGCCGTTCCCGCGGCGGCACCGGCAGCTTCACCACCACCGGATGGCCCGTCCCCGCGTCGTCCGTAAACGTTGCATACCCCGTCAACGCCCCGCCGCGCTGCCACACCGTCCGAAACCAATTGATCTTCGACAGCCGACCCCCGCACCCTTCGATCAGCGGCCCCTCCAGCGCCGCCCCAAACGGCACGTCCGCCGCGTCGATCAACGCCTCATCCTCATCACCCTGGATCATGCCGCCAGTATACCCGTGGCCCCCCCAATTTAGCCCTGGGTCACTGATCCGGGGCCACCGCGGCTGACGTATTCCGTGAAACCCATCGTTCGGATTTGTCCGCCCCCGATCGCGTAAACTTATCGCCATGCGCGACCCCCGAATCACCGCCCTGGCCAAAGTCCTCGTCCACTACAGCACCGGCGTCCAGCCCGGCCAGCTCGTGCGCATCGCCGGCGACCCCGTCGGCCTGCCGCTGATCGAGGCGGTCTACGAGCAAGTCCTCCTCGCCGGCGGCCACCCCATGGTCCGCCTGAGCCCCGGCAGCTGCACCGACCTCTTCTACGAACACGCCAACGACGACCAGCTCCAATACGTCAACCCCCTCGCCGAGGCCGAGATGAAAACCATCGACGTGTCCATCGGCCTATGGGCCGACACCAACACTAAGTCGCTCTCCCGCGTGGACCCCCGGAAGCAAGGCTTATCGTCGGCGGCGCGTAAACCACTCAACAAAATCTTTTTCGAACGCGCCGCCGCCGGCGACCTCAAATGGGCCGGCACGCAATACCCCACGCTCGCCTCCGCCCAGGATGCCGAGATGTCGATCGCCCAGTACGAAGACTTCGTGTTTAACGCCGGGCACTTGGGTGCCGACGATCCCGTCGCGGTGTGGCAAGCGATCAGCGCCCGCCAACAAAAAATCGTCGACTATCTCACCGGCAAAAAACACCTGCATTTCCAAACCGCCGCCGGCACCGACCTCCATGTCGATGTCGAAGGCATGACCTGGATCAACTGCGACGGCCACGAAAACTTCCCCGACGGCGAAGTCTTCACCGGCCCCAACCTCGCCGCGGGCAACAACTCCCCCGCGCCCGGCGGCGTGCAGGGCGTCGTCAAATACTCCTTCCCCGCCGTGCACCACGGCCGCGAGGTCCACGACATCGAACTCACCTTTGAGAAGGGCCGCGTCGTCGACGCGAAAGCCTCCAAAGGCCTCGACTTCCTCCTCGCCATGCTCGACCAGGACGAGGGCGCTCGCAACATGGGCGAGATCGCCATCGGCACCAACTACCAGATCACCGAATACAGCAAGAACACGTTGTTCGACGAAAAAATCGGCGGCACCTTCCACGCCGCCGTCGGCGCCGGCTACCCCGAAACCGGCA
>CAYPCC010000127.1:0-8901 GCA_964409095.1 uncultured Phycisphaera sp.
GGCGGTGCGGGGCATCGGTACACGATAGCGAACCCTTGCCTCGGTGCGATGGCGGGGAACCAAAGCCGGGACTTCACAGGTCCCGGCTATTGGGCAACTTCAAGACATCATTCTGCCGTCGCGGCGTCCTGCGTTTGCGGGTCGAGGGCTTTGCGGACCTCTTCCAAGAACTGACCCACCTTGAACGGCTTGAACAGCACCGTGGACAAACCCTCTTGCGACGCCCGCACGATCGAGTGGTGGGGGTCGTAGCCGAAGCCGGTCATGAGGACGACGGGCATGCCTTCGCGGGCGCGCTGGGCCGAGGCGTAGATTTCGTAGCCGTTGCGATACGGCATCTTGATGTCGGAGATGACCAGATCGAACGGGTCTTGGTCGAGCAGGGTGCAGGCCTCGTAGCCGTCTTTGGCGGTGGAGCAGACGCAGCCGAACTTGGACAGAACTTCTTTGACGGTCTTGCGGATATTGGGTTCGTCGTCGGCGATGAGGATGCGTTTGCCGTGGAGCAGCGGATCGACTTGGTTATCCTCGACCTTGTCGCAGCCGATGACCGCGGCGGGGCCTGCCTTGACGTTTTTGATCGAGTCGCGGATCGACTCGACGCTCGACAAGACGGTGCTGAGTCGCTTGCGCATCGCGTCATCGCCGATGTATTCTTCCATCAGCGTCTGGGCTTCGGTGACGATCGCGTCGAGCGGGGCGTTGATTTCGTGGACGACGCTGTCGGTGATGGTGGTGCTGGTGGTGAAGCGTTCGACGACGAGCAGGTCGAGGATGTTGAGCGCCATCGCGACATACCGGCCGAAGATTTCGACGAACTGGCGGTCGTCTTCGTTGAACGTGCCGACCTGTTCGGACTCGACGTTGTAGATACCGATGACTTCGTCAAACAGCATGAGCGGCACGGTCAGCGAGCTCTTGGAGTGTTGCAGGCCCAGCACATAGCGCGGGTCTTTTTCGACGTCGTGGCAGATGTAGGATCGGCCGGTCGCGCCGACGTAGCCGGAGATACCGTTGCCCTCGGGCTGGGCGTAGAGGTCGATTTCCAGAGCTTCGGGGGGCAGGCCCTCGGCGATCACGACTTCGAGCTTGTTGGTCCGCTTGTCGAGCAGGCGGATAGCAAAGTGATCAAAGTGCATCAGGTCTTTGGAGTACTTGATGATTTTTTCTTGCAGCAGTATGAGCCGTTCGGCGGGCGTTTTGGTCGCCACCGCGTCGCCCTGAATCCGCGCCAGTTCCCGGCCCGAGGCGTCGATCGCGTCGATCTTGGTCTGCAGCCGTTTGCCGCTGCTGGCGTCCCACACCACCGCGACGACCTGTTCGACGATGCCGTCGTCGTTGATCACCGGCGAGCAGATCATCTCGAAGTATGCTTCTTTGTCTTGGAAGGTGAACTTCTTGGACCGGCGCTGCGAGTTCTCGCCCCCAACGCCGACTTGGGATTTAAAAATCTGCAGCGCCTGGCGACAGATGCGTTTGGTGTGTTCGGTGGTTTCGGGATTGAACCCGCGCATCCGTTTGTTGGACCAGCTCATCCGGCCGTCGGCGTCCACGATGCACACGCCCTCGCCGATGGTGTTGAGTACGACGCTGGACTTGTCGCCCACCAGAGCCCGTTCGAGCGGCAGGAAATCGCCGACGTCCGCGAAGACCGCATGGAAATCTTCACGGCGCAGCGACGCGAGCGCTTCGTCGATCGACTCGATCACGGCCACGTCGAAGTGCTCGCCGAGCATCTGGGCCACCGGCACCTCGGACGCCGCGTGGCCCGCAAAGATCAAAACTTTTTTCTTCGAGTCGCTCATGGCGTGTGATCCGCCCCGGCGGGGAAAATAACTCGGCCCACTGGTCTATCCACCGACACTCTTCCATCGGACATCGGCCGAACTATCGCCACCATTATGATAGTTCGTTTCATCCCGAAAGATGGGCTAAACCACCATTTTTATTATCGGTCGCTCCATCCCGTGCCACCCCCTGACCGCGTCTTGACCTCACCGCGACGGGCGGGGGCCCTGGGAACGATTCAGAACCGCCGGGACAACACCGCGTCGGCCATATCCAAGAGCAGCTGACGGGCCGCGGTCGGTTCGAGATAGTCTTGAATGGATTGCTTGGCGTCGGCGACGAGGCGCTCGGCCCACTGCCGGGCGTAGTCCAGACCGTCGCCCGCCGCGATCTGCTCTCGCAGACGAGCTACCGCCGGATCGTCAGCGCCGTGGTCGAGGTCGGCAATCAATGCGTCTCGCTCGGCCGGGTCGGCCGTGGACAGGTGGCGGATCAACGGCAGGGTCAGCTTGCCTTTGGCCAAGTCGCGGCCGAGCGTCTTGCCGACTTCCTCGGCGTTCCCGGTGAGGTCCAGCACATCGTCGACAATCTGAAACGCCACGCCCAGCTTTTCACCAAAGCCAAAGAGGGTCTGCGCCACTTCCCCCCCGCCGCCGTCGACTTGGCCGGTGGCGAGCACGGCGGGCATGCGACAGCAGGTGCCGCACAAGCTCGCGGTCTTCCGCCGAATGATCTCAAAATACGTCCGTTCGCCCAACGCCCAGTCGTCACGGTGGTGCAGTTGCAGGAGCTCGCCTTCGCAGACGGTGTTGGTCGCCGCGGCGATGGCGCGGGACGCGGCGGGCAGCGGGATCGCGCTGCAGAGGTGGTAGGCGTGGCTGATGAGGTAGTCGCCGAGCATCACGGCCGCCTCGTTGCCGCGCAGGTGATTGATCGTCGCCCCGCGGCGGCGCATCTCGGCCTCGTCGAGGATGTCGTCGTGGACCAGCGTGGCCATATGCACCATCTCGGCGACGGTGGCGACGGTGGTGATTTGGTCTTGAAACCCGGCGTCGGCGTCGCGGTCGGGGTAGGCCGCCATGGCCGAGGCGATCACCAGCGTCGGGCGAAGCATCTTGCCGCGGTAGCGTTCGACGTGCTCGGCCAAGGTGTTGACGTTGGGCAGATCGCTGAGCAGCTCGGCCCCGAAGCGTGCTTCGACTTGCGCCAAGCGCTGGGTGAGGGTGGCGTGGATCTCGCCGTCGTGGGGGGAAAGCAGCAGCATTCGCACTAGCTTAGGCGTTTACCTCAGGCCGTGACGGGCTTTGGGGAAAGACAGCGGTCAAGTTTAAGCGGGCGGTGTTCGATAACAAAGGGAACGTGGAAAGGCCGGTGAGTAGCCCGTTATCGGAATCGTCAGGCCGTCTACGGGCTGCGGGGGCCACTAGACCCTCCGACCGCGACGTTCTTGATGCCGAGCCGACGCAATACGGGTACACTTCTACCGGCTAGCGTGAGATCAGAAAAACGCTCGCTTCGATTGAACATTCATCTAAGACCACGGACTTCTCGCGGTGGAACTGACGCAAAATAATCTCGACTCGACGGTCGGCCGACTGGTGGTCGAAAAAGGCCTCGCCGCCCAGCAAGACGTCACGCGTCTGATGGAGCGGGTCAAGTCCGGCTCGTCGATCGCGGGCAAGGTCAACGACCCCCAGCAAGCCAGCCTGGCGCACCTGCTGGTCGCCGAGGGCCTGGTCACGCAAAAACAAATCGATCGGCTCAAGCCCGAGCTCGAAGAGCAGCGGGCCGGGGCGCAAATCCCCGGCTACCAAATTATCAAGCAGCTCGGGGCCGGGGCGATGGCCCGGGTGTTCTTGGCGAAACAGATCTCGCTGGACCGCATGGTCGCCATCAAGGTGCTGCCGCAAAAGTTCACCAATAACCCCGACTTCGTCGCCCGGTTTTACGCCGAGGGCAAAGCCGCCGCCAAGCTCAACCACCCCAACATCGTGCAGGCGTTCGACGTCGGCAAGAGCGGCGAATACCACTACTTCGTCATGGAGTTCGTCGACGGCCGAACCGTCTTTGACGACATCACCGAAAAAGGGGTGTACTCCGAAGAAGACGCGGTCCGTATCGGCATCGAGTGCGCCAAAGCACTCGACCACGCCCACAAGCAAGGCTTCATCCACCGCGACGTCAAACCCAAAAACATCATGATGGCCGACAAGGGCAACGGCTCGAAGCTGGCCGACATGGGCTTGGCCCGGGCGCTGTCCGACGTCGAAGCCGCCGAGGCCGAGGCCGGCAAAGCCTACGGCACGCCCTACTACATCAGCCCCGAACAGATCCGCGGCGAGGTCGATGTCGACGCCCGCGCCGACATCTACTCCCTCGGCGCAACGCTCTACCACATGGTCACCGGCCAGGTCCCCTTCGACGGGGCCAACCCGTCCACGGTGATGCACAAGCACCTCAAAAACGCCCTGATCCCCCCGGACCACCTCAACAAAGAACTCTCCAGCGGCATCTCCGAAGTCATCGAAGTCTGCATGGCCAAGGACCGCACCAAGCGCTACGCCTCCGCCGCCGACCTGCTCGAAGACCTGCAATCCATCCAGCGCGGCGAAGTGCCGATGCAGGCGCGCAAGGTGTTCGATGTCGGTGCCTTGGCCAGCCTCGCCGCGGGCACGGACGCCGACGTCAACGCCTTTCCCGAAGAAGAATCCCTCACCGCTCAGCCCGCGTTCTGGCTGGCGTTGTCCGGCTGGATCGTGGCGCTACTCATGATGATCGCGCTGCTCGTGGCCAACGCAAACCTGTAAATGATTTCTGCGACGGATTCGCCGGGGTTCGGCCGTTTGCCGGGAACAATGTCGGCGGGGTTGGCGTTGTATCGGTATGGATACCCCGCCCATTGCTTCATACGCAAAGACTTCGCCGCGACGCGGACGACGGATCGTGCGCTGGGGGCTGGTGGTCTTGGTCGGCCTTGGGCTGGCGCTGACGATCGATCTCGCCCGCACCGCGCTGGCCACCGACCAAGTGGCGTGGGGAACCATCCAACTCGACGCCAACCGCGTGGTCCCCGTGGCCCATTCCGCCGCCGATGAAACCCCCGCGTGGGTCAACGGCCAAACCTCGCCCCGCCCCCGGCTGATCCGCTTCACCACCGACTGGTGTGGCCCCTGCGAAACCATGAAGGCCCAAGTCTTCGCCAAGGCCCGCGTGGCCGACGCGATCCACGAACGCTTCGATGCTTACAGCGTCGATCTGACCAACCCCAGCCCGCAGCAGGACGCCTTGGGCCAGCGTTACCGCGTGTTGTATCTGCCGACGCTGCTCGTCACCGACGCCGAGGGCCGGGAGCTGGCCCGCCTCGAACAAGCCGTCGGCGCTGTTGAGTTTCTCGACTGGCTCGACCGCGGCTGGCAGCGGTGGGCCTCTGCCCGCCCCTCGCCCCCCGACGCCGCGGCCCCCGGGGCGTCACCAATGACTAACACAAAACGGGTAAACTGAGTCTTTTCGATCAGGTTATCCCCCGTTCACCCGCTACCCCGAAGGACCTTTCCATGACCACCGGCCTCCGCTCGCTCATCGACTCCGGCACCCGCGTTTGGCTCGACTCGGTCGATCCCGAAGAGGTCATCAAGAACAAAGCCGCGGGCGTCACCGGCTGTACGTCCAATCCCAGCATCATCGCCGACCTCGTCGCCTCCGGCCGATTCGACGACAAAATCAACGCCTTCATCGAGCAAGGCCTCGACGACGAAGCCCTCACTTGGGCCATGACCGATCACCTGGTCGTCGAAGCCCAAAAGGAATTCGACGGCATCTGGAAAGACTCCGCCGGGAACGACGGCTGGATCAGCTTCGAGCTCGACCCCCTGCTCGAAGACACCGCCAACCCCCTCTCCGTCGCCGAGCGCTCGGCCAAGTACGTCGAGCTCGGCAAGAAATGGAACCAAGGCCACTGCAACCGCATGATCAAAGTCCCCGCGACGCCTGCGGGCCTGGGCGCGCTCGAAGAGCTCGCGGCCGCGGGCATCACGCTCAACGTCACCCTGATCTTCAGCGAACGCCAGTACGTCGCCGCCCGCGACGCGGTCTGGAAAGGTCGCCAACGCTACGGCAAGCTCGACGAATTCAAGAGCGTCTACTCTATCTTCGTCTCCCGCGTCGATGTCTACACCGAAAAACAACTCCCCGAACTCTCGAGCGAACTCCAAGGCCACGTCGGCATCCTCAACGCCAAACTCATCGGCATCGAGAACCACAAGTTCTGGGCCGACAAAGCCCTCAAGCTCGACCAGGAAATGATCTTCGCCTCCACCGGCACCAAGAAGCCCGAGCTGCCCAAGGACTTCTACGTCGATGCCCTCGCGGGGTCCGACATTCAGACCAACCCCCCCGCCACCAACGCCGCCCTCGACGAGATCGGCCGGACCTACGAGCCCACCTCCCGCACCCTGCCCAGCCAAGCCATCCTCGACGAGTTCGCCGCCAAGGTCGACATCCAAAACATGGAAGACCAGCTCATGGCCGAGGGCACCGCGAAGTTTGCCGACCCCCACAAACAACTCATCCAAACCATCGCCGACAAACGCAGCGCGTTGGCCTAAGCCCATCCGTCACACCGTCCGCCCCTCCCGATTCCCCGCCGTTTGCGCTTTTAGCCTCGTCCGCTAAGCGCAAACGGCGGTTTTTAATCTGGTTCAATCGCCGCGGGATCGGCTGTCCCGGGTGTCCCCAAAGTGACGCATCGCTTGACCCAGCCCCGGCCCTGATTGATACTTGCTTTCCCGCCCCTCGTCTCGGAGTGACTGTGTATGAACCCTTGCCGGTGTTTAATCTTGTTGGCCGTGTCCCTGACCTTCCTCGGCTGCACCGCCGCGAAGAAAACCGACAGCGGCCTGGTCCCCCCCGGTGCAGAGTTCCGCACCGGGCTCCCGGTGGAGCCCGGCTACGCCCAGCAGTTCGGCTATAGCCACCGCTGGGCTCGCTCGGTCGAGCCGGCTCGTGGCCAATCCATCGCGGCGGTCAAAATCCTCGACGACCTCGTCGTCACCGTCGAAGCCCCCGACAACGTGGTCACCGCGATGAGCCTTCGTGACGGATCGCTGGCGTGGAAAATCGTGCTCGGCGACCGGTCCGAGGAGTTCTACGGCCCGATGGGCGACGACCGCTACGTCTATATCAACTCCACCCGCCGACTCTTCAAACTGCTGCGTCGCAACGGCGAAATCGTCGATGTATACGACCTGCCCTTGCCGGTCAGCATGACGCCCATCCTCGTGGACGACATCGCCATCTTCGGATCGATCAACGGCAAGCTCTACGGCTTCGACGTGGATAACGGATTCCGCAAATGGACCTACGCCCTCAAAAGCCGCATCACCTCCAGCCCCGTGCTCGACGGCGACACCGTCTTCGCCGCCGACGACGACGGCAACTACGTCATGCTCGCCGCCAAGTCCGGTGAACTCCGCTGGCGTGGCGCAGCCTACGGCTCGATTACCGCCGACCCCGTTCTGAGCCGATTTAACGTCGTCGTCGCCAGCGAAGACCAATCCCTCTACAGCCTCCAAGCCAACACCGGCCGCGAAAGCTGGCCCGCCTACCGCTCCGAAGTGCCGCTGACCCAAACGCCCGCGGTGATCGACGATGTCATCTACCTCGTCGAGCCGGGCGTCGGCCTGTCGGCTATCGACGCCAAAACCGGCCAGCCCATCTGGAAAACCGTCGAGACCTTCCAACCCATCACCTCATCGCAAGGCCGAGTCATCGCCCGCGCCGAAAAAGCCCTGAGCAAAATCGACCCCGCCACCGGCATCGTCCTCCAAACCGTGCCCACCCGTGAGATCCAACTCGTGCTCAACGGCCCGGCCGGCAGCCTCCTCATCGTCACCCCCGGCGGCGAATTCATGCGCATCGATCCGCAGCCCTGATCCCGCTTTCACCCGCATCCCCCTCGCCCGAGTATCACTCCCCCGCCTCGAACGTCAGCAGCTTCCATGGACAACGTGATCCCCATCAAGACCGCTCTGCTCTCGGTCTCCGACAAGACCGATCTGATCCCGTTTGCCCGTCGGTTGCATGAACTGGGCGTCAAGCTCATCTCGACGGGTGGCACGAAAAGATCTTTAGCCGAGGCCGGGCTCAACGTCATCGGGATCGAAGAAGTCACCGGCTTCCCCGAGATGATGGACGGCCGGGTCAAAACCCTGCACCCCAAAGTCCACGGCGGCCTCCTGGCCCTGCGCGATGACCTCGCCCACGCCGCGTCGCTCAAAGACCACGACATCACCCCGATCGACCTGGTCGTGGTGAACCTTTATCCGTTTGAACGCACCGTGGCCGACCCCGAAGTGAGCACACCGGAAGTGATCGAGCAGATCGACATCGGCGGCCCGTCCATGGTGCGCTCGGCCGCGAAAAACCACCGCTACGTCACCATCGTGACCGACCCTAAGCAGTACGACCTCGTCAGCAACGCGCTGGAGCAAAACGACGGCGGCACGACCCTGGCCCTGCGCCAACATCTCGCCGCCGCCGCGTTCACCCGCACCGCCGCCTACGACACCGCGATCTCCGCATGGCTGAGCGCGCGGTTTAAATAATTCGCTGGACCGACGAAACGCGCCGCATCGAGACGATCTCTCGGTCGCTTTTTTTAATGGGCTCACACCGCGAACATTCAGCGTGGCGTGATCCTTCGACCGATCGCCAAACGATTTGACGAGGCGTACCGCTGGCCGCGGCCTGTTGTCGTGCAATCCCGGCAATCTTTACATTTCTAACAATCCAAACGAAATGCTCATTTTTTGTTAGGGTGGCTCGCTGCGCTGGTCTGCAACCAGAGGATTTGGAAAGTCATCGATGCTGTTATTTCTCAATATCGCCGGTGGGGTGGCGTTGATTTTGTTTGGGGTGCGTTTTTTGCGCAAGGCCCTGGACCGGCTGCTGGGCGACCGCCTGGGCCCAGTGATGCAGCGGTTTGCGGGCAGCCGGATCAAAGCGTTTCTTGCGGGGATGGGCGTTGCGGTGATCGCGCCGTCATCGACGACGATGTCGGTCTTGGCGGTGATGCTCGGGGCCGACGTCGGGTTGACGGTCATGGTCCTACTGATC
>CAYPCC010000128.1:0-8896 GCA_964409095.1 uncultured Phycisphaera sp.
AAGTGGCGGACGGGGGTCTTTGCAACTCCCTCTATGACAAGTGAATCATCTATCATCGTTGCTTCTGGCTACGCGGGAATTTCTAGGTGCCGTCGTGGGTTGACTTGGCGGGTTAGATTCCGCGATCGACGAGAAGAATGATGATGAGATTTGGATTATTTCTGTTGAGTGTGGCCGTGATAGGTTTGTCGGGTTGCGGCGAGTCTTCGCCGGAAGCCGGGGCAGACGTCTTATCGGGCAAGCTGACTTTGACTGGGTCGAGCACGGTAGCGCCGCTGGTCGGAGAGATCGGCAAGCGGTTTGAAGTGATGCATCCGGGCGTCCGGATCGACGTTCAGACCGGGGGTTCGTCCCGCGGGATCGCCGACGCCCACAGCGGACTGGCCGACATCGGCATGTCGTCACGCGCGCTCAAACCCAGTGAAACCGACGGTGTCACCACCCACATCCTCGCCCACGACGGCGTGGCGTTCGTGGTCCATGCCGACAACCCCGTCGCTGCGTTGACCAACGAGCAGTTGCTGGGTATCTACACCGGGCAGATCACAAGCTGGTCCGAGGTCGGCGGGGCTTCCGGGGCTTCCGGGGATGCCGGGGGTGACAAGAGCATCACCGTGATCAACCGTGCCGAGGGCCGATCGGAATTGGAACTGGTCACGAATTTTTTCGGGATCAAGCCGTCGGACATTCAGCCGACGCTCGTGGCGGGGGAAAACCAGGAATGCGTCAAACTAATCGCGGGCAACCCCAACGCGATCGCGTATCTGTCGGTCGGCACAGCCGAATACGAATCGCAGCGTGGCACGTCGTTGAAGCTATTGCCGTTCGACGGCGTCGCAGCGAGTACCGATACGGTCAAGGCGGGCACGTTTCCGTTGGGTCGGCCGTTGGTGTTAATCACGAAGGCCCCGACCTCGCCGTTGGTCGACGCGTTGATCGAGTTTGCGTTGTCGTCCTCGGTGGACGATTTGATTGAGGGGCAGTCGTTTGTCGCACCGCGTTAAGGACGGATTACTTCTGGCGGTGCTTCGGCTCTGCGCGATCGCGTCGGGGTCGATTGTGGTGCTTATCGTGGGTTTTTTGTGTGTCGAGGCTTGGCCGGCGATCAAGCCCGGCGGGGAGATTGGCGTTCGCGGTTTTGTGGGTGATCCGTCCTGGCACCCGATCGAGGGGAAGTTCAATGTGCTACCGATGGTGGTAGCGTCGCTTTTGGTGATGATCGGGGCGATGGTGTTGGCGTTGCCGATGGGCGTGGCGTCGGCGTTGTTTTGTTCGTGGTACGCCCCCCGGAAGTTGGCGGTGGTTTACCGGCGGGTGTTGGAGTTGTTGGCGGGGATCCCTTCGGTGGTTTACGGGTTTTGGGGGTTGGTGGTGTTGGTGCCGATGATCGGGAAGTGGCAGCCGCCGGGGGCGAGTATGTTGGCGGGGGTGTTGATCTTGGCGGTGATGGTGTTGCCGACGGTGGCGCTCTTGAGTGAAGCGGCGATTGCGAACGTGCCAAGGAGCGTAGTGAGCGGCGCGGCGGCGTTGGCGATGGGGCGGTGGTCGACGATCCGCCGGGTGGTGCTGCCGGGGGCACGAGGGGGGATCGCCACGGCGTGTCTGCTCGCGGCGGGTCGGGCGATCGGCGAGACGATGGCGGTGCTGATGGTGTGCGGCAACGTCGTGCAATTTCCCGGATTAAGTCCCGGAGGTTTGTTCGATCCGGTGCGGACGCTCACGGCCAACATCGCGCTGGAAATGGGTTACGCCTTCGGCACGCACCGGGCGGCGTTGTTCGTAACGGGGCTGATTTTGGTGGGCGTGATCGTGGGCTTGGTCGCGGCGGCGGAGTGGTTTAGCCGGGGACCATTACGCGGTGAAGCCGCCATCACGAACGGGGGCAACGATGCTTGAGTCTATGAATCCACGATCGCGGACGGCAGATCGTTTGGCGGCGGCGGTCGTGTGGTCGGCGGCGTTGTTGGTGGTGGGCGTGTTCGTGTGGATCGTGGGCGATCTGGTGGTCGGCGGGATCGGCCGGGTGTCGTGGTCGTTTTTGACTCAGGCTTCGTTGGACGCAGGTCGAGCGGGCGGGATCGGGCCGATGATCGTGTCGACGGGATTGATTCTGGCGGTGTGTGTGGCGGTGTCGGTGCCGATCGGGCTGGCAACGGCGGTGCTGCTGAGCGAGTTCGCCCGGCGAACGAGTGGGCTGGCGAAAGCGGTGCGGTGGAGTTTGGATGTGTTGGCGGGGGTGCCGTCGATCGTGTTCGGGTTGTTTGGGAACGTGTTTTTTTGCCAGGTGCTGGGGCTGGGGTTTTCGATCTTGTCGGGGGGGTTGACGTTGGCGTGCATGGTGCTACCGATTTTTATCCGGTCGGCCGAGGTGGGGTTTCGCTCGATCCCAGGTAACCAACGCAGCGCCGCGGCGGCGTTGGCGATGTCGCGGACGACGACGCTGTGGAAGGTGTTGATCCCTGGCGCGATGCCGGGGATTTTGGTGGGGCTGGTGCTGGGTATCGGGCGGGCGGGAGCGGAGACCGCGGCGTTGATTTTCACCAGCGGGTATGTCGATCGGATGCCCGAGAGTTTGCGGGATTCGGGGCGGTCGTTGTCGATTCATATTTTTGACTTATCCATGAACGTGCCGGGCGGGGATGGCAACGCTTACGCTTCGGCGTTGGTTCTCGTGGGGCTGCTACTGTTCATTAATCTCGTGGCGTCGCTGGTGGGCACACGGTTCCTCAAAGGCTCGGTGGTGAACGTATGACACGCTCCAATCGTATTTCGTTGCACCTTGCGCAAGCTCCGGTCGCCGAGTTGGTTGAGCCCGAGACGTTAATCCGTAGTTGCTGCTTGTCGGTGCATTACGACGGCCGCACCGCGGTGCGGGATGTGGAACTTCAAATCAAGCGTGGCCGAGTCACCGCGATCATCGGCCCGTCGGGCTGCGGCAAGTCCAGCTTCTTGGCCAGCCTCAACCGCATGACCGACCTGGTGCCGGGCTGCACGGTGACCGGGGCGGTGCGGATCGGCGAGACCGACATCCACGAAAAACAGTGCGACCCCGTGGCGCTACGCCGGGCGGTGGGGATGATTTTTCAGAAGCCCAATCCGTTTGCGATGTCGATCAAGAAAAACCTGACGATGCCGATGAAAGAACACGGCATGCGGAAGCGGGCCGACCGCGATGCTGCGGCCGAGCGGGTGCTGCGTGATGTGGGGTTATGGGACGAGGTCAAGGACCGGCTTAACGCCTCGGCCCTCTCGCTTTCCGGTGGACAGCAACAGCGGCTGTGCATCGCTCGGGCGTTGGTGCTCAAGCCGAAGGTGCTGCTGCTGGATGAGCCGTGCAGCGCCCTCGACCCGATTGCCAGCGGCGTGATCGAAGACTTAATCCTCAAGTTGCGTGGCGGTTGTTGCGGCCGGGATGAAACAGACGAGCAGCCGTTGACGATGGTCGTGGTCACGCACAACCTCGCCCAGGCCAAGCGGATCGCCGACAACACCGCGGTCTTCTGGGTCCGCAACGGGGCGGGGGCGATGATCGAGGCCGCCCCGACCGAACAGATTTTCAACGACCCACGCGAAGATGAAACCCGGCAGTACATCCAAGGCATGCGGGGTTGATACCGGCGTCGGCCGGGCCTGATTGTTTGGATTGTGTGAGCGAGCCGTTCAGCCGTGGCGGGTCGGTGGGGAATCTGTCATTCTTGCGGGGCTATGACGCAGCACGCCGAGCTTCATCTTGCTGGCCGCATGATCGCCGAGGCGATCGGGACGTTTTTGTTGGTGCTGTTCGGCACGGGCGTGGTCCACGTCGCGGTGTTCACCGGGGCGTTCGCGGGGCTGGGCCAGATCGCGGTGGCGTGGGGCATCGCGGTGGGCTTGGCGATCTACGCGACCGCTTCGATCAGCGGGGCCCACCTCAACCCGGCGGTGACGCTGGCGTTTGCGGTGTTCCGTGGATTTCATTGGAAGCATGTCGGGCCCTACGTCGCGGCGCAGTTCCTCGGGGCGTTCACGGCCGCGGCCACGCTCTACGGCTTGTTCCACAACTGGATCGCCCGCTTCGAAGTGGCCCAAGGCCTGACCCGCGGCGAACCCGGCAGTCAACGCTCGGCGATGGCCTACGGCGAATACTTCCCCAACCCCGACTTCGGCACCGATGCCGAGGCGTTCGCGTTGGTCAGCCACTTCCAGGCCTTCGCCGCCGAGGCGTTGGGGACGGGGCTGCTGGTGTTTTTCATTTTCATCCTCATCGACCCGCGCAACCGCCACGCCCCCTTGGCTCGGGCGGTGGCGTTCCCGATCGGGCTGGTGATCACGGTGCTGATCTGCCTGATCGCGGTGCTGACCCAGGGCGGGTTCAACCCGGCCCGCGACTTCGGGCCGCGGGTGTTCGCGTTTTTGGCCGGCTGGGGCGAGATCGCCATCCCCGGCCCCCGCAACGGGTTCTTCACCGTCTACATCCTCGCCCCGCTGCTCGGCGGGCTGGCGGGGGCGGCGGCGCATGATTTTCTCCTCCGCCCGCACCTGCCCCCCGCCCCGTCTGCGTAAGGAATAGAATGGCAGGCCGTGCGGCTCATCCCGTACGCGATGTCTGCTTGAATCTCCTTTTTTTCGGAAAGTACTTGTGAATAAACCTGCGACCGACGCTCCCGCCGCCCCCAGCACCGCTTCGGGACAAGCCTGCTGCATGCCCGCGAACGGGAACGACCAGCCCTACGACGTTGAAAACGAAGTCGTCACCCGCTATGCCGCCGGGGCTCAGGCCGTCGAAGCGGCCCTGTGCTGCCCGACCAGCTACGACCCGAAATACCTCAAAATCCTGCCCCAGGAAATCATCGAAAAAGACTACGGCTGCGGCGACCCGTCCGAGTTCGTCGGCGAAGGCGAAGTCGCGCTCGACCTCGGCAGCGGCGGCGGAAAAATCTGCTACATCCTCTCGCAAAAAGTCGGAGCCCGGGGCCGGGTCATCGGCGTGGACATGAACGACACGATGATCGCGCTGGCGGAAAAATACAAGGACCAGATGGCTCAGAAGATCGGCCACGCCAACGTCGAGTTCCGCAAAGGCCGTATCCAAGACCTGGGCCTGTCGTGGCATAAGGCCCAGGCCTTCCTCGACGCCAACCCGATCACCGACGTGGCGGGCGTGGCCCATTACGAGGCCCATTGCGCTCGCCTGCGGCGCGAAGAGCCGCTGGTCGAATCCGACAGCATCGACGTGATTGTCAGCAACTGCGTGCTGAATCTTGTCGCCACCGAGCAGAAGAAGCAGCTGTTTGCCGAGATGTTCCGGGTGCTAAAAAAGGGCGGGCGGTGCGTGATCAGCGACATCGTGTGCGACGAAGACCCGACGCAAAAAATCATGGACGACGGCGACCTGTGGTCGGGTTGCATCAGCGGCGCGTTCCGCGAAGACCTGTTCGTCAAGATGTTTGTGGATACGGGTTTCCACGGCGTCGAAATCCTCAAACGCGAAGAAACTCCTTGGCAGACCATCGATGGCGTCGAGTTCCGCTCGATGACGGTGCGGGCGTACAAGGGTAAGCAGGGGCCTTGCTTCGAGCGTAACCAATCGGTGGTGTATGCCGGGCCCTGGAGCCAAGTCCGCGATGATGACGGGCACGTCTTCAATCGCGGCGAGCGTATCGCGGTGTGCGACAAGACGTTTAACTTGTTGACGCGGCCCGAAAGCCCGTACGCCGGCCACCTGATCCCGATCCAGCCGCTCAATGACATCCCGTTGGAAGACGCCAAGCCGTTCGACTGCTCACGGAGCGTTAAACGCCACCCCCGCGAAACCAAAGGCCAAGACTACGACGCGACCACCCAGCCCAGCGAGTGCTACGGCACGGACTGCTGCTAAGTCGCATGGAGTTGCGGGCTTGCCCCGCGCACGATCAATCGCCCGTTCACCCCTACCCCATGAGGACCAACTCATGGGGTAGTTTTTCGTTGGGGTCCGCGTCCGGAACGGGCGGGAGGGCGGCGAGTGCGTCGCCCGCGCGGCGGAGGGTTTGGCAGAGCGCTTCGGCCGGGTCGGTGTCGGCCAAGAGGGCGGTGAGGTCGCGGCAGAGCGTGTCGAGCGTGGGTTGGCCCAGCGCTTTGAGCACCGCGTCGTCGGCGAGGATCACCGCTCGCCGCTCGTCCATCGACAGATAAATCAGCAGCCCCGTGCCCCCGGCCGTGCGGTGCAGCGATTGGTCGAAAAAAGCGGCGTACGCGGCACGGTTCACGTTGGCTTTTTGCTCGGCCTTGGGGACAAACGGCCGACGCAGCGCCCAAGCGTGGGACGCCCACGCGGCCCCGGCGACAAATCCCGCGACGACGGCGACGGCCATGAACGCGATCTTCGCCGCCGGGGTGAAACCCGCCCACGTGTCGCCGCCCGGCACGGCGTCCGGCAAGAACAACCACGCCGCCGCCGCCGCGATCAGCCCAACGAATAACCCAAATAAGTCCTCGCCCCGATCGTATCGGCCCGACGATGCGGCCACCACGCAAACGATCTCCGCCGACGTCTCCGCCTCGGCCTCGGCCAAGGTCGCATTGACCCGCTGCACGTCCTGCGCGTCGAAATATCGATTCAGATCAGCCATCGCTCACCACCTCCCACTCGCGCCGCCCCCCCCGGAAGAAGACCAACCCCCGCTGCCGCTTGGGCCGGAATTACCGCCGCTGCGCGACAGCAGATAGAGCAGCGCGCCGAGGGTCACGAACAACGCCGACCAAAACACCCACGCCCACCCCGAACGGCCCCGGCGAAACAGCGACACCGCGGTGAACACCGACAACCCCGCGAAGCCCGCCCACAAGAGATACGCATTCATCGACACCGGCCGGGCGGGCACCGCTTCGCCGCGGGCCATCTTGTCCAGCGCGGTGATCCCTGCGGTGATCCCCGCCGCATAATCCCCAGCCCGAAACGCGGGCAAGAGGTGTTCGTCCATGATCCGGCGGCAGGCGGTGTCTTTGCTGCCCGCCCACGCTCGGCCGAGCTCGATCCGGGCGGCACGGTCTTGGATGGAGACGACCAACAGGATGCCGCGGGTCCAGTTCTGTCGCTGTTCCAGCGGGTGGGTGTCGCCCCAGTCGTCAAAGAGGGTACGGGCGAAGGATTCGATGGTGAGGTCGGCCCCGCCGAAGGCGGCCATGGACTCGACGGTCACGACAAAGACCGGGACGTTGGTGTCGTTGAGCAGGGTGTCGCAGCGCTGGTGGAGTTGGCGGGCGAGGCCCGGCGGCAGGAGGCCGGCGGTGTCGCGGATGAACTCGCGGTCGCCGGGGCGGTCGAGGGTGAGCCGGCCAGCGTGGACGGGGAAAATCACGCCCAGCAGCAGGGTAAATAGCAGAAGCATGCGCGGGATGGGGCCGAGTCGCCTCATGGTGAGGAGTCCTATCGGCCAGCGGCGGGCGATCGCTCCGCTTTGGAGGGCGTGATGCGCGAGATCAGGCCGCGTCGGGGTGGCTTTGGACGATCGCGTAGGCAACGTGGGTGACGCAGCTGTTGATGCGTTTGAGGTGGGTGAGGATGTCCAAGTGGACGGCGCTGGATTCGTGGGACTGGGTTTGGCCTTGGCGGAGGCGGGTGAAGTGGCGGTCGCGGAGTCGGCGTTCTTCTTCGCCGAGCGCTTGCTTGTGGCGGAGCAGGCGTTGGGCGAGCAGGTGGTCGCGGGTGGCGAAGGCGGTCTCGGCGATGAGCAGGTTCTCGGCGACTTTTTTGTAGAAGCCATCGAGCTCGGCCCAGCCCGCGTCGGAGAACCAAATGTCGGTCTGGGCGCGTTTGACGACGAGCTCGGCGAGGTTGCGGTCGATGATGTCGCCGATGGTTTCGAGTTCGTTGGTGTAACGCAGCTGGGCCATGACCTCGGCGGAGGTGGCGGAGTCGGCGTCTTCCCCGGCGATGCGGGCGAGATAGCGTTTGATCTCGCGGTCTAGCAGGTCAATTTGGTGTCGCGTTCCTGCACGGACTGGGCCAGCTGTGGGTCACGCTTGCTCAGGGCCCGCCAGAGGTCGTCGAGCATGCCGCTGACGATGGCGGAGACGCGCATGATTTCTTGGCGCGATTGGCCGGTGGCGATGGCGAGGCCGTCGATGTGCGCGTTATTGAGGTATTGCGGGCCGAAGGCGGCTTGGGCGTCCGCGGCGGGCTCGGGGACGAGCCGACGCACCAAGCGGTAGACCGGATTGATCAGCGGCAGGAAGAGCAGCGCCATGGCGAGGTTGAATCCGCTGTGGGTGAAGGCGATCTTGCGGTCGAGGCCCAGCGGCAGGGCGTCGATGCCGGCGACCACGGTGGGGGTGATCAAGAGCAACCCGATGGCGGTGGCGGTTTTGAACAGCAGGTTGCCCAACGCCAGCCGCCGCGCCGCGGGCAGTGCCCCGGCGATGATGGTGAGGGTGACGCCCGTGCCGACGTTGGCCCCGATCGATGACCACCGGGACCGCCAGCGACATCGGGTTAAGGTCGCCCAGGTCCGCGGCGGCGAGGCCCATGCCCAGCCCGATCGCGGCGGTGGAGGATTGCAACGAAATCGCCAGGATCGCCGCGATGGCGGCCAAGAGAAACGGGTAATGCGACGCGATGGTCAGCAGGTCGATCAGGTCGCCCTCGGGCGACACGGC
The DNA here is from genome assembly GCA_964409095.1 of uncultured Phycisphaera sp. Taxonomy (GTDB): domain Bacteria; phylum Planctomycetota; class Phycisphaerae; order Phycisphaerales; family Phycisphaeraceae; genus Algisphaera. The sequence goes on from CAYPCC010000128.1 coordinate 8,617, forward strand.
CGAGGCGGTCGCCGAGATCGTCGAGATCCCCATGAAGATAAAACCCAGGCTCAGCAACAGTTGGCCCAGGCCTCGGCTACGCCGGGCGCGTGTGAATTGGAACAGGATTACCCCCACCGCGGAAAACGCCGCCGAGTAGCGGTCGAGTCGCAACGCGATCAGTAGGACCATGACCGTCAACCCGACGTCGGCCCCGAGCATCACCGCCAACACGCGGCGGGGCGGGAGGTGGCCTTCACGCACGGTCTGCACCGCCAAGACCGACATCGTCGTCGATGAC
>CAYPCC010000129.1:0-6056 GCA_964409095.1 uncultured Phycisphaera sp.
GGCCCCGGCCCCGCTGCCGCAGGCTCCGACACCTCCGCGCAACCCACGCCCCAAACCAGCACGCCCAGCACGCTCGCCAACCCCGCCGACAACATCCGCTTCCACATGACCCTGCTCCAAAAGACAAGGCAACCCGCAACAACCCACCCGCCCGACGCACCCAAAATGTAGCATACGCTACGTTTCCCGTCGCGCTCGCCACCGACCGCCCGCCCGGGGTCTTTCCCTCAACCCGTCAGAAACGCCGACATCCGCCGGAGCGTCTCCTTGCTGAGATGGTGCTCGATCCCCTCGGCATCCACCGCCGCGACCTTCTCGCCCACCCCCAGCGACAACAAAAACCGGTGCACCAGCTCGTGACGCGCCCGGCACGACCGCGCCAGTCGCCGGCCCTTGGGCGTCAGCTCAATCGGCCGATACGGCTGCGTCGTGAGCAACCCCTCGCCCTCCAGCCGTCGCACAATCCGCAGCGTCGTCACATGGCTGGTCCCGAACCGCCCCGCCAAATCCACCACCCGGCACTGACCCCGCTTGTCCAGCAGCTCGGCCACCGCCTCCACATAGTCCTCGGCCGTCTCCTGGGCGTGGTCCGCCCGCGTCCGCCGATGCGCCGCCACACGATGCGAATCGTTCATAAGCAACTCCCCCCGGAGCGGGCCAGCAAAATCCAACAACCCCCGAACCGTACCACACCCCGCCAAACCCCGGAAACCCCGGAAACCCGGACACATCCGGGTTCGTCGCCCCGAGCCGGTGCCGGCGCGGATGAACACGCAAAAAAAACATGCCCCGATGCAACATCGGAGCATGTCGAGTAAGGCAGGATTGGCCGTGATGGCGCCGCGTCGCGGGCACCGCCCGCGGCAACCGATCAGGCCACGGCCCGGCGTCGCCGACCCAGCAGCGCCGCGCCGCCCATCAGGGCCAGCGTCAGCGCGGCGGGCTCGGGGATGGGCACGACGTCCAGGCGGAAGTTGTCCACACGGAAGGTCTGCACGCCGTCGGTCCCCTCGACGCGCAGGCCCAGCGACGCCGCACCCGCGGGGGCCACGCCGGTCACGGACAGCCCCAGTTGCTGATTGGCGATGCCGGTGGCGTTGCCGAGCGTGAAGGTGTCCGACGCGGAAGCGAGCGTCGAGCCGGTGCTGTCGAAGAAGTCGATCGCGGCGAGGATGCCCGTCCCGGCGCTTTCGAGGACGCCGTCGAACGTGAACGTCGCGGTGTCGCCGGCCGCCACCGACACACGGGCGGCGGGCTCGGTCGTGACGCGTGCGTTGCGGATCAGCAGGTTGGAGCCGCTGGGATTGCTGGCGGCGTCAGTGATCACAAAGCCCCCGTTGAAGTTGCTGCCGTAGAACGCAAAGTCGCCAAACAGGTCGATGGTGCCGACATACCCGGTGACGCCGTTGGTGACCGATCCGTCGGTGACGAAGTCGCTGTCCCCGGCAACGTCGAAGTTGGGGTTGACCAGGGCGACCGGCGTGGCCAGGGCCGGGCCGGCCACGGCGGCCGAGACGATGAAACAGGCCGGGGCAAAACGATTTCTCATGAGCAGACTCCTCGAAGAAAAAGGTGGAAACGCAAGCGGACGAAGCGCGAAACGCCAGATACGGGCCGGTACCCGGTACCAACCCGTAGGAATACAATTCGTATTCAAGCCTACTTGAAAGCAAATGGAAGTCAATTGAAATCGGTGATGCGTGGGGAAAATTCGCTTGAACGCCATAGCGCGGCCGGGCCGGGCTAGCGCGGGAAGCCGCTGCGTTCCGGACATTTCGGCGGTTTTGGCGCGAAAGGTGGGGCGTGGCGGTTCGGTGGCCGGTGCCGCGTACGGGCCGGAGGCGTGATGGTGTAAGTGTTCAGACTTGTATTCAATTTTCACCCGCGTCCTCTTGGCCGTGGGGGTGTAGCGCGGCGGGTGTTGGGACGGCCTTGCGCACGGATGGGCCGCGGCGGGCGGGCTGTGTCTAGGCTGGGGCTTCGGAGCATCGGCGGGAGGCCGACGGCGTCGTGGACGCCGGGCGCGAATGCGGCCTAGGGCGACGGGCAGGGGCGTGGAAGTCGGCCGAGCGCCGATCCGCGGCCGCCCGGGTGCCAAGGGGCCGCGGGGAATCGCCCGGAAGGTCGGGGCGTCGGGCCGTGAGCAAAACGGGGTACGCGCCTCCGGGCCGACCCCGCCGCGCGTCACGGTTGGCCGCGTCGGTGGGCGTTCTTTGTTTTGCGAATATCGGCGGCGGCGAGCCGGTCAATCGTCGCGTGGGAGCCCTCGCGCAGAGGGTGCGCGCGCTTGGCGCTGGTGGGTTGACCGGCTCGCTGACGGGCGCGGCCGGTTCGAGATCGTTCAGCCGGCGCGTAGGGCGTGGAGGTGCCGGGTGAAGTGGTCGGTGAGGACGCGGACGTAGGTGTCGGCGTGCTCGATGAGGACTTGTCGGATGTCGGGGGCGAGGGCGGGGTCGGTCATGACCGAGCCGAAGGTGCAGTGGAGGATTTGCCGGCCCGGTTGCGTAAAGCCCGCGTTTTGCGGCACGTCGGCCCAGTGCCCGAGGTATTGGGCCATGAGCGCGTGGTCGTTGGGCTGTGCTTCGGGCGGGGGCGCGGAATCCAGCGTGGCGTGGACGTGGTACGTCGCTTTGTCGGCGTCGTAGCGGGCGCGGGAGAAGGTGATGACGCGGCGGAAGAGTTCGGGGTGGTGTAGCGCCACGACGCGGAGGGCTTCGAGGTAGCTGGTGCCGGCGGTCTTGACGTGGAACTTCCCGGCGGTGGCCCGGCCCAGCGCGGGGTACATCGAGAGTTTGTCCGAGCCGGAGTGCAGCGAGAGCTTGTAGGGCCCGAGGTGCGCGGCGATGGCGGCGTGGTCCTTGAGCGAGGCTTCGAGCCGGGCGACATCGCCGAGGTAATCGACGCCTTTTTCAAGATCGCCGATGAAGCGTGGCGCGAGGGAGACGAGCTTATCGCTCAGTGGTTGGCCGGGCAGGTCGGCGTGGCCGCGGAGTAGTTGGTCGGCGACGAGGTAGTGCTCGGCGAGGGTGGTGGGCTGGTCGGTTTCGTCGACGCTGACTTCGATTTCGTAGGGCTGGTTGAGTTTCGCGGCGGTGTGGTGGATGTGGTCGGCGAGGGTGCGGGCGTGTTCGATGGCCTTGCCGTATTTGACGGCGCAGCGCTGAAGGGTGAGCGTGTCGAAGGTGAGCGTCGGGCCGTGGGGGATGGCGATGGTTTGGCCGAGGTAGGTTTCGACCCAGGGCGTGGGGGTGTATTTGGCTTCGAGGGTGGCGGGGTCGTAGGTGTCGGCGCGTTGGTCGACGTGTTCGGACGGGTCGATGGTGAAGAACACGAAGCCGGCGGCGGCGGTGATGTCCACATCGTCGGGGGTCTTGAGGTGGTCGGCGTCGGCGCCCCAGGGTTGGTCGTAGCGGGCGGCCTGGAGGGCGTCGGTCGCGGCCTGCATCACCTGGGTGGCGGTGCGTTGAGTGCGGGCCATTTCGCGGATGGACTGCTGCGCGAAAATGCCGCGCACCTCGCCGCCGGCCTGCCGGAGCGCGGCGAGGTGGCCGGGCGTCGCCAGGCCCAGGCGGTCGCCGAAGCCGAACGAGGGGGCAAGGCCCAGCGTGATGGGATGAAGTTTCATGTCGGGTTTGCGTTGCGGTGAGGGTTTAGTGGTCGTGGAGCGCGGCGTCGGCGTGGTGGTCGGCGGCGATGGGCGAGAGGGGCGTCTTGATGTTGGGCGAGCCTTCGCGGTAGGGCGTGACGCCGCCGGGGACGGTGGGAACGACGACGTTGCCGGCCGAGCCTTTCCAGTCGAGCTTGAGGGGTTGCTGGGCGCCTAAGGGTGGGGCGACGTATTGGACGCCGTTGGCCAAGACGCGGCGGACGTCGGGGTGGTGGTAGATGGGGAAGGTTTCGTGGCCGGGCCGGAAGTAGAAGATTTTGCCGGCCCCGCGTTTCCAGACGCATCCGGAGCGGAAGACTTCGCCGCCTTCGAACCAGGAGACGAAGACGAGTTCGTCGGGGGTGGGGATGTCGAAGTGCTCGCCGTACATTTCGGTTTGGGGCAGTTCGATGTAGTCGTGTGCGAGGCCGGCGGTGATGGGGTGGCCGGGGGAGACGTTCCAGAGTCGTTCTTTTTCGGCGGCCTCGCGCCACTTGAGGTGGCAGTTGGTACCCATGAGGAGTTTGAAGGGCTTGGCGTAGTGCCCGGAGTGGAGGACGACCAGGCCCATGCCCTCGCGGACGCGTTGGGCGACTTTTTGGGCCCAGGTGTCCTGGACGTCGCCGTGGGCGCAGTGTCCCCACCAGGTGAGGACGTCGGTTTGGGCGAGGAGGTCATCCGTGAGGCCGTGGTCGGGGGATTGGTCGAGGGTGGCGGTGGTGACTTGGACGCCGCGGTAGTGGCCGTGGGCGGCGTCCTGGAGGTGTTCCTCGATGGCGGATTGCATGGCGGCGTGCATGCCGTTGGGGTAGAGCTTGATGCAGGTGGCGTTGGGGTTTTTGGATTTGGGGTTGTCGTGGCGGTATTCGTGCCAGACGGTGACGCGGAGGGGGCGTTGCGGGGTCATGGGGCGGCTCGGGGGAAGGGGCGGGTCTGCGACGCGGAAGCCAGGCGGGTGGGCCATCGGCACGGAAGGTTTTCAATCTATCGCATTCGAGCCGGTGGATAAGCCGTGGAGCGTCTGATCGCAACGACGTGTCTCGGCGAACTTCCGACGCTCCTGCCGTCCGTCACGGCAGCCAAGAAATTTTCCCGAATCTTTAAGGGCCGATTATCATCGACAAACGGGTACGGCCACGACATGATGTATGGAGTGTTGGGCAAAGTCGGTCGATCATGAGCAAGGCTTGACTGCTCAACCTGTGTTCGTCTGGGCCGGCCGGAAATGGCCGGCGGCAGATGTTCGTTGCCCCCGGCTCCGGTGACTCCCCCCCTTCACCGAGTCGGGGGTGACTTTTTCTTCGAGGCCCCGACGCTCACGCTCATTGCGTGGAACCCCCTCGATTTGGTATTAGTCCGGAGCGAACCTCTCGTAAACCCTAATGGGAACACGACTTTAGCGTGCACCGATCCCGTCTAGACTGCGGCAACGGAGGGCGGCCGGTCCGCAGCGATTGGTTGACGTGGGGGTTGTTTTTTGTGGAGGTGGTGCAGCGTGAAGATTCTGATCGTGGATGACCATCGGCTCGTCGCGGAAGGGCTGTCGGCCTTGCTGGAGCGGCTGCCGGAGAAGCCGGAGATCCAACGGGCGGTGAACGGCTACGAGGCGGTGACGGTCTCGGCCGCGTTCGAGCCGGACGTGATCGTGATGGACATCACGATGCCCGGGATGAACGGCATCGAGGCCACGCGGCAGATCGTGCGCGACGGCGGGTCGCGGGCGGCGGTGATCGTTCTGTCGATGCACGACGAATCGGAGTTTGTCGCCGAGTCGCTGCGCTGCGGGGCGAGGGGTTTTGTGTTGAAGTCGGCCGGTGCGGACGAGCTTCACCGCGCGATCCGCGCGGTGCTGGCCGACCAGACGTACATCAGCCCGTCGGTGGCCGGGGGCGTGGTCGAGCGCTACCTCGCCGGCGAGGGCGGCGAGGGTACGCCGCGGTACACGTCGCTGTCGCCGCGGGAACGGCAGACGTTGCAGTTGCTCGCCGATGGGATGAGCGTCAAGGAGATCGCCTTCAAGCTCAATCTTTCGGACAAGACCGTGCACGCCTTCCGGGCCAATCTCATGGAAAAGCTCGGCATCACGTCGATCGCCGAGCTGACCAAATTCGCCATCCGGCACGGCATCACGCCGCTGGATTGACCCGGCCGACCGGCCTGGTCGGCAACCGTCCCGGGTCGCGTCGGACCCGGAGTTCATCCGGGTTATTTGAACAGCGCCGGGCTGTCGTCCTCGGCCGGCGCGGGCGCGGGCATCGCTTCGACCCGGCCGGGCTGACTGGGCGGGGCGGGCGTGGCGGCGACGGGCGTGGTGCTGGGCACGAGGTACAGCTCGACGCGGCGGTTGGCTTCGGCGCCGCTCTGGCCGTTGGCGACCACGGGCTGGTGTTCGCCGTAGCCGGCGATGGAC
>CAYPCC010000129.1:6066-8844 GCA_964409095.1 uncultured Phycisphaera sp.
ACATCCGCGACGCCGGGACGCCCGCGCCATTGAGCACGCGCATCACGCTGATCGCCCGAAACGCCGACATCCCCCAGTTGTCTTCGTATTTCTGCACGTTGGCGGCGTTGCGGACCGGCACGTTGTCGGTGTGGCCGACGACACGGACTTCGTAGCCCGAGGCGGCGGGGCTGTTGAGTACGCCCGCCAACTGGTTGAGCAGGTTCTTCGCGCCGTCGCGCACGTCGGTCTTGCCCAGGGCGAAGGTGACGTCGCTGCGGAAGCGGATCATGCCCGAGGCGGCGTCGAAGGTCATGAGGTCGGGGTTGGCCTCGGCGAGGCGTTGGAGTTCGCTGGCGAGGATCGCCGGCAGCGGCGCGCCCGCGGCGTTGCGCAGCGCGCCCCGCGCGTCGTCCAGCGAGGCCTGCAGCGACGCGACTTGTGCCTCGAGCGCGTCGATCCGGCTTTGCATCGCGGGGTTGGGGTTGGTTCGGCCACGCAGCATCGCCAGCTCTTCTTCCTTCTCCTCGAGCTGCTGCCGCAGATCCAGCACCATCTCCTCGGAAGCGCGGTACTTGTCGCGGGCCTTGTCGGCCTCGAGCTGGCTGACGCAGCCGGTGCCCAGCGTGGTCGCAAGCAGCAGCGCGGCGGGGAGGAGCAGGCGGGTGGACGCAATGGGCATCACAGTTCTCCGAAGGAAGGAGTGGGGTCGAGCGTTCCTGATCGGCCGGTCGGCCGGCAATCGGCGAGTTTAGCAGAGGCCCGGTCGGGGTGACGGGACAAGGCAAGGCCGGCCCCCCGCCCGCCGGTCTCGCCGCTGTCGCGTGCATCGACCGATAATGTGCGGCCGCATGAGTTTCGCCACGACCACCCACCCGATCGAGAACGACTTCAACCCCATCACGCGGGTGTACCTCGCCGGGGCGGTGCTGGACCCCGACGGCGTGACCCACCGCCCCGGCGCGATCGCCGCCCAACGCAGCAGCGTGCATCACCGTGGTCGGGCGGTCGCGTGGGGACGGCCCGACGCGGTGCTGGCGCGCTACCCGTCGTGCGAGGTCAAGCGCCTGGGCGACCACACGCTGCTGATGCCCGGCCTGATCAACGCGCACAGCCACCTCGAACTTTCTGCCCTGGGGCCACGGCCGTACGAAGGCTCGTTCCTCGGTTGGCTGCGATCGATCCGGGCCGAAACCGCGTCCGGCGATTGGGCCGGCCGCGAACGCTTCGTCGCCGAACAGGTTTGTGCCCAGGGCGTCGAAGGCTTCGGCGACATCACCCACTGGGACGACCCGTCGGAATTGCATCGGCGAACCTTCGGCAAGCAGCACGTCGCGTTTCGTGAGTTGGTTGGCCTGGGTGCGCCCTGGGATCACGAGGCGCTGGCCATCGTCGAATCACGTCGGCGGATCACGCTGCGTCGCCAACAGGCCGATGGCGCGATGAGCGTGGATCGACTGGGCCTTTCGCCCCACGCCCCCTACTCCGCAGGCCCGTCGCTCTACGCCGCGGCGAGCGAGGCAGGCACGATGGGCGTGCCGGTGTGTACGCACCTTGCCGAGACGTTGGAGGAAGCGCGCTTCGTCGCGCACGGCGACGGGCCGTTCCTTGATTTGCTCAAGTCGCTGGGCAAGTGGGACGAGGCGTTCGCGTCGTTCTACGGCCGGGGCTTGTCGCCGGTGCGTTGGATGGAGCCGTACTTGCGGAAGACGCGCTGGCTGGTGGCGCACGGCAACTACGTCGATGACGACGACCTTTGTCTTCTGGCCGAGACGGGCACGAGCGTGGCGTACTGCCCGGTCGCGTCGGCGTACTTCGGCCACGCGAACCACCGCTACCGCGACATGCTTGCCGCGGGCATCAACGTGTGCCTGGGGACGGATTCGATCGTGTGTCAGCCCCCCGACGAGCCGCAGCCGCAGAGCGTGTTGCCGCAGATGCGCTTCCTCTACCGGCGTGACGGTGTCGATCCGGGCGTGCTGTTCCGCATGGCGATGGTCAACGGCCGGCGGGCGCTGCGGCTGGATGAGGTGGTGCACGCGCTGCTGTCGGTGCCGTTTGATCCGAGCGATTCGACGGGGCCACTGGTGCAGGTGCTGCACCGAGATGATCCGGGCGTGGGCATCGCGCTGTAGCCGGGATGCGTCGCGATCCGGCTGCGCACGAGAATTTCTGCGACGATGGCGGCATGAGTGAACGCAAACCGAAGCTCGGGTACGTCGGCCTGGGCATCATGGGCTCGGCGATGGCGGCGAACCTGCTCAAGGCGGGCTACGCGCTGTCGGTGTGGAACCGCAGCCCCGAGAAGATGGCTCCGTTGATGACGGCGGGCGCGACGGCGTGCGCCTCGGCGGCGGAGGTCGCCGGCCGAAGCGACATCGTGTTCCTCAACCTCACCGACACGGCCGACGTGGAGCAGGTGCTGTTCTCGGTGATGGGCGTCGCGGCGGGTGCCGACGAGAAACGCGGGCTGATCGCCGTGGACCACTCGACGATCTCGCCCGTGGCGACGCGGCGGTTCGCCGAGCGGCTGAAGGAGTACGGCATCGCGCTGCTGGATGCGCCGGTGAGCGGCGGCGACACCGGCGCGAAGGCGGGGACGCTGTCGATCATGGTCGGCGGGGCACCGGAAGTTTTTGAGGAAGTGCTTCCGGTGCTGGAGGTGGTCGGCGGCACGGTGACGCATGTGGGCGAGATCGGCAACGGGCAGGCGTGCAAGGCGTGCAACCAGGTGGCGGTGCTGGGGTCGCTGGTGGGCGCGTGCGAAGCGATCGCGCTCGCGCGGCGGCTGGGGCTGGA
>CAYPCC010000130.1:0-7957 GCA_964409095.1 uncultured Phycisphaera sp.
CGCCCAAACGATCCGCCAGACCAAGCGGGCTTCAAGCGGCGTCCGCGTGATCAGCCTCGCGGCGGGCGACAAGCTCGTGGGCGTGGCCCGTGTGAAAGACGATACCGATAACTCCGCGGCGCAGTCAGGCAACACCCCGGAACCCCCGGACACCCCGGACACCCCGGACACCCCGGACACTTCGGCATCAAACCCCGACGCTTCCGCCGAGTAACCCCACGATTGTGTTCACCCCGGCCCGCGAGGCCCGAGGACAACCCATGCCGCTGCAAAAATGGTCCGATCAAATCTGGGTCTGCCAGATGTCCCAGGAGCCCGCGTTTTCCGAGGACATGGACGTGCTAAAATCACAGTACGCCTCGGCGAAAGAGCCGCCTCACGTCGTGATTGATCTGGCGGGCGTGGAGGTGCTCAACAGCTCGAATATCTCGCAGATGTTGCAGATCAAAAAATTGGCCGGGGAGAGCGGCCGCAGCCTGCGCTTGGCCGGGCCGAACAACGCGGTGTGGTCGGTCTTTCTGACCGCGGGGCTCGACAAAGTGTTTGCCTTTTCGCAGGACACCTCCATGGCGTTGGCCGAGTTACAACTGGGCGGCTGATCGTTTCGACTTCGCCCACGCTGAGTCACCCACAAAAAACGGCACCGAGTTTAACTCGGTGCCGGTTCATTCATTCTCATAAACCACTATCAACACATGGCTTGGCTTAGATTTTCACGCCGATGAAATCGTGTGGCCAACAGGTTTCGATCAGTTTAATTGATCGCCGTAGGTGCGTAGCGCTTGGGCGAGGCTTTGGGAAGCTTGGCCGATGGCGTCTTCGCCGGCCATGGTTTCGGACTGGGTGAGCCCGTCGGTGATGACGCCGCGGGCCCGCTCTTTGAGGGTGGCCGACTGCTGAGCGAACTCGGCCTGCTTGGCTTGGAAACCCGACGCGGCGCTGCCGCCCGCCACGACGGGGTGGTCGATGATCGCGGTGAGCATGGCGGCGAAGTCCTGGGCGTAAGTCGCGTGACGGCTGAGCACGCCCACCAGTTCCACCTTCGCGCCAACCTGCTCAAACTGCAGGTTCGGCTTCTCGGGGGCGTCGGTCAGGCCGATGGCCTGATCGAGTTGGGCCACGGCGTCGGTCATGTCCGCCGCGGCCTCGACGAGGGGGGCCTGAACCTGATCGTTGAACATCGCGGTGAGTTGATCGACCTGCTCTTGCACACTGGCCAAGGCCAAACCTCGGTCACTGCCCGCGGTGTTGACGTCGCGGGCGGCGTCGGCCCCTTCGGTCTCGACAAGCTGCTTGAGGTCGGCGACCTGCTGGGCCATCTGGTCCCACAAGCCGATCTCGGTGCGGAGCGCTTCGATTTGCTGAGCGGCGAGTTGGGCCCGGATCTCTTGTTCCTGAGCTTGCCGCTGCGCCGCCTGCGCGTCGATCTGCGCGGAGTAGGCCTGGGTGAAGACTTGCTGCTTCACTTCGCCGTTGGGAGCGACGCGGGACTGTTCCTCGAATTCCTCGGCGCGGGTCAGGTGGCTGGCCGCTTGGCTGTGGAACTTCTCGGCGTTGAGGGTCGCGGCTTCCCGCTCGACCGATAGCTCGGCGAGGCTGGCGTTGACGGCGGCTTTGCTTTGCTGGATGAGGGACTGGCCTTCGTCGAGCGCGCCGAGGATCGCCCCGCCGTCGCCGGTGCGGGAGACGATCAGGGCGTTGATGCGTTGGGCGGTGGCCAACTGGTTGAACAGCCCGGCGGTGCGGCTGGCCATCTGGCTGAAGCTGGCCTCGGCTTTTTCGCTCGCGGCGCGGGCCTGCGAGGACTTCACGCCCGCCAGCAGCCGGTGGGCCCCGGCCTTGGCCAGGCGGTCGGCGTCTTGGGCGATCACGGCCTTGAGCTTGGTCTGGGCCTCCTCCAAACGGGCCATGCGGAACGCGCGGTAATCGCCCCCCGTCTCGCCGGTGACGAAGCCCTGCTGGGCCTCGTCCATCACGACGATCGCGTCGTCCAACGCAGCGCGCGCCTTGGCGGTTTGAGCGGGTTGGTCGTCGCAGCCCGCGAGGGCTCCGGTCAGGGAAATCGATCCGGCCAGCATCAAGAGATTAAGTCGAGTCACGCGGCAAGCCCTTTCGGTACGAAACGTGCGTTCACGTCGGCGGAGAATCACCCGCGAGTCGTGCGGGATGTTGGAGCGGTAAGACAGTGGGGTCAGAAAGTGGTTAGTCTCGGGAACGCCATACGATACCTCATCCCGGCCCAAGGCAACACCCCCGTCATCGGATCGGGCCTCGAAACGGACGTAGGCTCAGTCCGCCTTTTCGGGGGTTCCGGCGAAGCCGTAGTCCAGATCGTCTTCGAACAGGCTATCGATCCAATCGACGTAGCGACGGAATTCCGAGTCGTCGGTGCTGCGGAACATCGGTTCCCAGCCGTCAATCTCGGGCGCGGGGTAGCGGGCCGATTCCCGGGCGAGGCCCCACTGCAGCAGCAGCGACATCTCGGGGCTGGCCCGGTCGATCATCGGCTGCCCCTCGACGCGGAACTGGCTGAGGCGATAAAAATTGGTGTACGCCTCGGCCTCGTCTTCGGGACGCTGGTTAAAGAGCGAAAGCCCCTGGATTTGCCCGTGCCCAAACTGCGGCGCGAAATAGCGGGCGACATACTGAGGGTTCACGCTGCGGCGGAACTTCGACAGCGTCACGGGTTCCTGCTTGACCTCGACCTGGTCGTACAGGTCGCGGGCTTGCACACGGAAAAGCAATGCCAGTTGCTCATAGCCTTTGAGGCGGCGGAACGCGCTGCGTTCTCGGCGGCCGGTGGGGACCAAACGGTGGTCGGCGTATTTCTGGAAAAATGAATGAATCGTGTCCTTCGAGATTTCGACGCGCGGCTCGTCGTCGAGATCGATCTCGTACACCTTGATGAGGTTGATCTGCTGGCGAGAAAGGAAACGGTCGCTTTCGGTTTCGCCGCGACGCTCGAACCGCTTGGGCGGGTTAGCGAGCGAGACGGCGTCCGCAGAAGTGCGGGTTTCCATCAGACGCTGCTTGGCGTCCACGATAGCGAGCTCCGCCAATACCGCGGGGTGCTCGGGAAAGTCGCGGTTGAGATTGGCCAACTCGAACTTGGCGAGACGCAGCGAATCGAGGTCCCGCATCTCCTGCGCGAGTTCGAGTCGGCCCGCCAGATCGGTCCTGGCCAAAGCGCTTCGCCGTTTTTCGTAGACCTCGTCGGGCGTGTCCTCAAGGACCACGTCGAGTATGTTTTCTCGGTCGAAGGTCGCGTCGATGCCCTGCACGTTGATCACGACGATGTCCGTGTTCTGCTGAACCAACTCGCCGCGAAAGAGGTTGCCGTCGTCGGTGCGGACGATCGCGGTGCGTGCCTCGGCGGTGGTTGGCGTCATGCCGATCAAGCCGGCTGGGATCAGTACGGCCATACTCGCCGCTCGGCAGCAAACGACGAGGCGATCACAAGTCGGCGTTGAGGTCATGACAAGCTCCGTGACGACAAGCGAACCCAACAAAGGCCGGCCCAACGGCCCACGCATCGCGCTCAGACGTCACGACATGATTATAAGTGGCCGGCCCGCACACCGGAAGATAAACGATAACCCAGCGGACGCTCGAGGCATCCGAGCTGGGCTAACCATTGATTGAACGCAATCTGTGACGGTGAATGACCCCACTCAGTCGCCGTTGAGCAGTTGCTCGGCCAGCGAGATCAGCCGCTCAAGTCGGACGGGCTTGAGCAGGTAGCCGTCGACTTGGAGGTTCTCGGCGTATTGCTGGTGACGTTTGCCCTCGTTGGCCGTCACCATAATCACGCGGGGGGCGGTGGTGAACTTCTTCACCTTTTCCAGCACCAAAAAGCCCGACCGCTTGGGCAGCATCATGTCCAGCACCACCAAGTCCGGCGGATCGCCTTCGCAGATTCGCACGGCCGAGTTACCGTCCCCGCATATCTGCGTAAGGGCACCCTCGGCCTGCAAGGCGTGGTCGATCGCGGCGCGGATTTCGGGGTCGTCGTCAACGACGAGGATTTTTTTATCTTTGAGGCGCAGGGGTTCTTCGTGGTCGTTAACCATGGTCATTTTCTTTCTGTGGGTGCTCGAGCGAGCAGCACGTTTCGGGCGGGACGGGCGTCGGAGACGCACCGCGGGAGACTCGATGGAGGAATCGAATCTGTGAAGGTCGTGGCCCGGTACCTCGACGCAGGATTATGGCGAGCTTACCCCGCCGGTCAAGCCGAGGCACCGCATTTTACGGCCAACCCCTAGCCCAAGCCTTCTTCAAGCGGTGTACTCCGGCGGAGGATTATCCAGCTGACGCATCAATTCGTCGGTCATCCAGGGCAACTCCTCGAGATTAGCACGCAACGCTTTGGGGATCGGCTTGCCGTTGCGCTCGTGGCGCGGGCGGCTCTTCCATCGGCGGTGGCTCCAGAGAAACTGCTCGGGCCGATCGCGGACCATGGTCTCGAACGCCCGGCAGTAACGGGCGGTGATGTAGTAGAGCGGGTTGGGTTGGGCTTGCCATTCCTCGGGGCGGATGATGTCGGTGATGCCCATCTCGAAGCGGAAGTCTTCGGCGATGCGGTGGGCGTAGCCGCAGACGACCGGGGCGTGGTGGGTCATGGCGAGCAGGCCGATGGATTTATAGGTGCTCGCCAGCCGGCCGAAGAACGGCACGAAGATCCCTTTGTCCCCCGCGTTCTGGTCGGCGGTAAACGCCAGCGCCCCGCCGCGTTCGAGGACTGAGATCATGCGGTCGGTCGCGTCCCACTTGGTGACAATCCGCATGCCCTGCTTCTCGCGGATGCCCAGCAGCCAGTCGTTGATGAGGTTGTTGTCCAGCGGCCGGGCGATGGTGTCCATGTCGTAGCCCAGGAGGGCCAAGAGATAGCCGAGCACCTCCCAATTGCCTTGGTGGGCGGTGAGCAGGATGGTGGGCTCGTCGGAGTTGAGCAGGTCGATCGCCGGGCCGAGGTTGACCATCTTGATGTGGTTGGGCCAGGAATCGCGGTTGAGTACCCGCGGGGTGTGCAGCGTCTCGAAGGCGAGTTGAATCAGGTGCTGGGTCGATTTTTTGGCGCACAAGTCGACTTGAGCGTCGGTCCACTCGGGGAAGCAGAGTCGGATGTTGTGCTGGGCGCGATTACGGTGTTTGGCGTCGAAGCGATCGAACTGGGCCCCGATGAAGCGGGCGGTTTTTTGGCTTTGCTCGACCTCAAAGCCGGTCACGGCCGTGGCGAGCAGGCGGGCGAGGACGTACTCGACCTTTTCGTAGATCGGTCCCCGTTGTCCCATAAAACAAAATACCTGCGGTTACGCTGAGGACGCCGGGAAGTGGCCAATGCCGCAGGCCGGCCAACAGAAACCTTGCGGCGGGGAGGGCAGTGTCACGCACCTCCGCCCCACGATTAACGCTCGAAGTAACCCACCAGATCGAGGAAACGGTTTTGGTTGAGCACGGGCACGCCCAACTCCGTGGCCTTGGCGATCAGGTCTTGGTAGGCCTGATAGTTTTCCAGCTGGGTGCGGTACTCTTTCATCTTGATCAGGTCCAACTCGTCGTCCGGACGGGTCGGCAGTTCGGGCTCGACGCCCAGGACGAGGTAGTCCGAGGAGAACCCAAGCTCATCCGCCAAGCGGCCGTTGAACCGCGTGACTATGCTGCGGACTTGGTTGACGCCGTTTTCGTCGATATCGCCGTCGTAGTCGAGGTCGAACTGGCCGAAGACGTGGAATGTGAACACCCGGTTGGGGTCGAAGACCACGTTGACCAACACGTCTCCGTCGTTCACGACGGCCCGCGGCTGACGGCTGACGATCCGGCCGATGGCGCTGTTGGAGTTGATGTTGATGACCTCAACGATGGCTTTGCCCTCGGCATCGGGGTCTTCGATCTTGACTAAGTCGTCGGCGTCAAAGACTTTGAACGCCATGCCCAGGGACAGGTTCGCGTCGCGGCCGATGTCGAGATAGACCTTCTTCTGGTCGGGGATCTGGGCCACGATCGTGGCGTCGGCGAGGGTGACGTTGACGGTTTCGGGACGCTTGCCGCGGATTTCTTCGATGGTTTCTTTGAGTTCGACAATCGAGCGTTCGCTGGCGCTCGCGGCGGCTTGGGCTTCGTTGGTCCGCTTCTTCCACTCGTCGATCTGACTCTGGTAGGTCTTATCGACTTCCACCAGAGACGAATCGATCAGCGATTTGAGGCGGGTATTTTCCGCGGAGATGTTAGAGATGGTGCTGTTGAGCGACGTGACTTGGGCGGTGAGGTCTTTGGCTTGGGCTTCCTTGGCGTCGACGGCTTGGCGAAGATCGCTCTGGGCTTTCTGCGTGGCGGCCTGCTGGGTGGCGAGTTGCGACTCGGCGGAGGCGAGCTGATTGGTCAGCGTGCCCACGTCGCGTTGCAGGACGCTGATCTCGCTGCGGAGCGTGTCGATGTTGGTCAAGAGCTTGCCGACGGTCGTACCCGCGCCTTCGGCGGTAAGCGTGGCGAGGGCGGGGTTGTTGCTGTCGGTACTGCTGATGACGTTGCCCAGTTCGGCCTGAGCGGCCGCTGCGGATTGCTCGGCGGCTTCCACCTTTGTGTAGAAGACGATGGCGAGGATCATCGAGATGAAGAAGCCGGCTCCGAAGAGAACCAAGCCCCAGATCGATCCGCTGGTGCCTCCGCCTGAACGTGCGCGTGCCATATGCAAACTCCTGAGAAATCAATGCGAGCCGGTGCCGCCGAAGAGTGGTGGCGGGAAGTTGTAAGTGTCTCTCCCGGATCGGTTTTCGTCAAGCCTCGGCCCGACTCGGCCGGGTTTACCGGACGCGGGGAGCAGCCGATAGATAGATGCTAGCCGTTGGCCGTTAGCCAGGCGATCCAAGCCTTGTTCCTTGGCGAGGCGCCAGATGTACAAACGGCTAGCGGCTTTCTCCGCTCAATCCATCTCGAAGCGGTCGTCAAACAGTTCGACGGTCATTTCGACCTCGACCGGCGCATCCAGCGGCAGCGACACGCAGCCGACCGCCGACCGGGCGTGGCGACCGGCTGCTCCTAAGACCTCGTGCAGCAGCCCGCTGGCCGCGTCGGCCACGAGGTGCTGGTCGGTGAAGTCGGGCGTGCTGGCCACAAAGACGCCGACGCGGACAACCTGCCGGAAGCGCTGTTTGAAGTTGCCGCCTAGCTCCGCCTCGATCGCCGACAGGGCGTTGAGCACGCACTGGCGGGCACAGGCTTTCGCGGTATCCAGATCGACCGCCCCGCCGACTTTACCGGTGGCCAGCAGGGTGCCGTCGTTGGTTTTGGGCAGTTGGCCGCTGACGACCAGCGTGAAATGGCTTTCGTTGGTGACGCGGTAGTCGGCGGCGGCCGCGGGGGCGGGGGGCAGGGTCAGACCGAGTTGTTGGAGGCGGGGGTGCAGGCTCATCCCTGACATTGTGGCCGAACGGGCAAAAAGTGTCGAGTGTTAATTTTCTGTGGCGAGCACGACGGCGTCATCGTACCGCGACGGGCGAGCCCGCTTGGGCCCGTTCGATCGCGTCGGCGACCTGGTCGATGGTGTAAAAATCGGCCTTGAAAATCTCGTTGCCCTCGGCGTCCAAAATCACCAGCAGCGGGATCGTCACCCGACCCATCGCCTTGAGTAGGTTGTTGCCGTCCACGTTCCGACTGGAGGTGATATCGACCTTAATCGGCGTCACGCCTTCGCTGCGCAAAAGCGCCGTCACCCGCTCGCTTTCGAGCACCGTTTTTTCGAGGGCCTTGCAGTTCAAACACCAGTCCGCCGTGAAGTCCAGCACGATGACCCGCCCCGCCGCTTGCTGCGCGGCGAGACGCTCGGGGGTGTAGTACACCCAAGGAATCCCCGCCGATATACCCTCGCCTGCTGCGCCACGCTCCTCAGCGTCGGCCCGCGACAGTTCGGTGCCCACCCAGCCGCCCGGGGGAAACGACTCACCCGTTCGCCACACCAGGT
>CAYPCC010000130.1:7967-8600 GCA_964409095.1 uncultured Phycisphaera sp.
CCGCCCCGCACATCATTACCCCCGCTCGGCCCTTACTCGTCGAACACACCTTCGCCAAACCCCGAAAAATCAACCACGCCCCCGCCGCCGCGACCAAGCCGCCCACCGCCCACCAATACCCCTTGCTATTTGCCGCGGTCCCGTCGGACGTCAGCGACACCACGCCGACGCCGATGAAGAACGCCGCCGCCGCGAGCATCAGGATGCCCATGGTTTGCTTAAGCAGTTCGCTGCCCGCGCCCGCCCGAGGCAGCTTGCTCACCAGCCCCGGGAACAGCGTCAGCACCAGGTACGGCAGCGCCATCCCCAAACCCAACGCCGCAAAAACCCCCAGCACCGTCACCACGCCCTGCGTCGTCGCCCACGCCACCGCCCCGCCCATGAGCGGCCCTGCGCACGGAGTCGCCAGCACCGCCGTCATGATCCCAAACCCAAACGATCCCGCCACCGTGTCGCCCGTCGGGTTGATCTGATACACCGCCCGCGGCAGGTTGATCGTGAACACCCCCAGCATCGACACCGCCAATACCGCGATGACCACACCCACCGCGAGGTTGAACGCGGGGTATTGGAACAACTGGTTCACCGTGCCGAACTGCTTGAACCCGACGATCGCCGCCGCGATCGCCATCC
>CAYPCC010000131.1:0-8597 GCA_964409095.1 uncultured Phycisphaera sp.
AAGGGGCGGATTCAATTCCGAAGCGCAACACCGGGTAAATCGGGACAATTAAGAAAAAGGGGCAGTCCCCTTTACAACATGTTGTCTCGTCTCGCGAGCAAGTAGGGCGCGGTGAGTCTGCGAACCGCACCGCAAGCAGCCAAACATGTGGTGCGGTTCGCAGACTCACCGCACCCTACGACTTTGCGATCTTCGTGCCTTCAAGGTTCATTTTCGTTCATTCACCCGCTCACCAAATCATCCGACTGCTGCACGAAGTCGTCGCCGTCCCATTTGTCGTCGATGGTGATGCCTTCGCGTCCCCCGGAAGCCCCGGAAGCTGCGGCCTCTTTCGCGGCGGCTTGGGCGGCGACGGCGGCGCGTTTTTTGGCTTGGGCTTTGGCTTGGCGTTCGACGAGGTCGGCGTGGGTGGTGAAGTAGGGTAAGGCTTTGCCTTTGAAGTCGTCGAGGGTTTCGAAGCCGTGGGAGTCCATGAAAGCTAAAAGACCTTCGATCATGGGTTGGACCATTTTGTAGCCCATTTTCATGACGCCGGTGCAGACCTGGACGGTGTCGGCGCCGAGGAGGATGAACTCGGCGGCGTCTTCGCCGGTCTCGATGCCGCCCATGCCGGAGATGGTGCGTTGGCCGTCGAATTCGTCGGCGATGAGGTTGGCGATTTCCATGACCATGCGGAGGGCGATGGGTCGGACGGCGACGGAGGAGTAGCCGCCTGGGGTGGAGTAGCCCTCGACGGTGGGCATGGGGCGGAGGGTTTTGAGGTCGACGCCGATGACCGAGCGGATGGTGTTGATGGCGGTGATGCCGTGGGCACCGGCGCGGAGGGCGGCGCGGCTGGGGTCTTCGATGTGGGTGATGTTGGGGGTCATCTTGGCCCAGACGGGGGTTTTGGCGACGTCCATGACCCAGGAGGTGACTTCGCCGAGGATGTCGGGGTCTTGTCCCATGGCGGCGCCCATTTTGCGTTCGGGCAGGCCGTGGGGGCAGGAGAAGTTGAGCTCGAGGCCGTCGACGCCGGCGGCTTCACAGCGCTCGACGATCTCGCACCAGGCGTCGCGGTTGTATTCCTCCATGATCGAGGCGATGAGGACGTGGTCGGGGTATTGGTTTTTGATTTCGCGGAACTCGTCGAGCCATTGATCGAAGGGGGTGGTGGAGATGAGTTCGATGTTTTCCCAGCCGAAGACTTCTTTTTTGTTTTGGCCGGTGAGCTTGCCGTAGCGGGGGGCAACGTTGATGACTTTGGAGGCGTCGAGGCTGACGGTCTTGGCGATCATGCCGCCCCAGCCTTCCGCAAAAGCCTTACAGATCACCTTTTGATTGGTTCCGGGGGGGCCGGAGCCGATGACGAAGGGGTTGGGGAATTTGATACCGTCGACGGTGGTTTGGAGGGTGGGCATGAGGGTTACTCCGATTGAGTTAACGCCAAGACGCGAAGACGCCAAGACGCCAAAAAAGGCAGTTGAATTTGTAGTTTTTTTTCTTGGCGTCTCCGCGCTTTGGCGTCTTGGCGTTAGTGTTTGTTGACTTGTTGCAGCGTTTCATCCAAGACGGCGACGATGAAGTTGGCGTCGTCTTGGGTGATGCACATGGGGGGTTTGAGGCGGATGGTGTTGCCGTGGAGGCCGCCTTTGCCCAGGAGGAGGCCGAGGGTTTTGGCGTGTTCGACGATTGATACGCACTCGGCTTTGGCGGGGGTTTTGGTTTGTCGGTCCTTGACGAGTTCGACGCCGAGCATGAGGCCCATGCCGCGGACTTCGCCGATGATGGGGTGTTTGTTTTGGAGTTCGACGAGGGCGTCTTTGAGGTGGGTGCCGACGGCGTGGGCGTTTTGTTGGATGTTTTCTTCGTCGATGACTTCGAGGGTGGCGAGGCCTTGGGTGACGGAGACGGGGTTGCCGCCGTAGGTGTTGAAGTGGATGCGGTTAGCCATGACTTGGCTGATGTCGGCGGTGGTGGTCATGGCGGCGAGGGGTGCGCCGTTACCGATGCCCTTGGCCATGGTGATCATGTCGGGCTGGACGTTGTAGTTTTGGTGGGCCCAGTAGTGGGTGCCGGTGCGGCCGAAGCCGCCCTGGACTTCGTCGGCGATGCAGAGGCCGCCGTGTTCTCTCACGATGTCGTAAACAATCTCGAAAAATTCCGGGGGGGGCGTGATCGCGCCGCCGACGCCTTGGATGGGTTCGCCGATGAACGCGGCGATCTCGCCGGAGGTTTGGTATTCGATGACGTTTTTGATGTCCTTGGCGCACTTCATGTCGCAGGACGGATAGGTGAGGTTGTAGGGGCAGCGGTAGCAGTAGCCGGGGTGGGTGTGGTGGACCCCCGGAAGTTGATTGCTTTTGAAGCGCCAAGTGCCGTGGGCGGTGAGGTTCATGGTGGCGGCGGTGCCGCCGTGGTAGCCGTTGCGGAGGGCGATGACGTCGTGGTTGCCGGTGTGTTCGCGGGCCGAGAGGATGGCGATTTCGTTGGCTTCGCTGCCGGAGTTGGTGAAGTAGGTTTTGTCTAACCCCCCGGAAGTGCCGTTGGCCCCGGAAGACTTTGGCATCTTGCTGGCGAGCTTCTCCGCAAATTGCGCGATGGTGGGGTGGAGGTAGATCGTGGTGGTGTGTTGGAGTTTGTCGGTCTGGGCTTTGACTTTGTCGATGACGGAGGGGTGGCAGTGGCCGACCGAGACGGTGACGATGCCGGCGAAGGCGTCGAGGTAACGCTTACCCGTCTCGTCGAAGACGTACTGCATCTTGCCCTCGACGATCATCATCGGCTCGGCGTAATACGTCAGCAGGCCCGGCGAAAGATACTGCTTGCGCAGCGCGATGACTTGGTCACGGCTCGGGCCGTCGTAGGGCGCGGGCTGGTGATCGAACTGCGGGAGGCTGATCGTGCGCGGGCGTTCGGAGCTTCCGGGGGTGGGGTTGAGCGTGGTCATAAGTAAACCTTAGTCGTGGTCATTAAAAACCGAAGTGTCTTGGGCGGGGGGCACGGACACGGAAGCGGCTGAGCCTGAACGGGGCGCGGGTTCGTCGGCGTCGATGTCGTCGGCCTCGGGGATGAGGGTGGAGGGGATGCGGGGCGGCCGGGGCTCGAGCCCGCGCTCGGCCTTGGTGCCGGGGATCAGGTTGTCGAGCGTGATACCCAATATGGCCGCGACGCCCATGCCGTTGTTCCCGACCGCGTTGACCACGTCCGCCACCGCCCGCCAGCGCTGGGCCGTGGCGTCAGTAGCCAGGCCGGCGAAGTGCGTCGTCACCGCGTCGCTGCCGCCGTTGGCGAAGTAGTACGGCAAACTCAAACCCATAAACAGCGCGAACCCGCCGATGAAGAGATTGCGGTCGCTCGATAAGTCGGCCCGGGCAAACTGGCGGACGCCGACCGCGGCGATCAGCCCGAACATCGCGCAGTACAACCCCCCCACCACCGGCATCGGGATCGCCGCAGCGAGCGCACCGAACTTGCCGAAGATGCCCAGCAAAATCAGCATCACCGCGCCGAGTTGCGCGACGTAGCGCGAGCCGACTTGGGTCAGGCCGACAAGTCCCACGTTTTCCGAATACGACGTTGAACTGAACCCGCCGAACACGCCGGTGAGCGCACACCCCAACCCTTCGCACCCGATGCCCCGGCTGATCTCGGCGGGGTTCGGATCGCCGTTGTTATTTCCGGGGGCCGCCATCTGTTTGACCGCGTGGTAGTCGCCAAAACTTTCGATCATCGAAGCGAGGTAGCCCGCCAACACCGCGACGATAAACGCCGTCTCAAACCTCGGCAGCCCCCACGGAAACACAACGCCCGCGGTGCGGACCCAGTCGGCGTGGTCAAACGCCGACAGGTCCGGCCGGGCCGGGTGTGGATCGATCGCCACGCCGTCCGCCGCCACCCCCGCCGCCGGAAACACCTCCAGCCCCGACAACACCGCACACACCGACACCGCCCCGAGGATCGCAATCAGCATCGGGAACATCCGAAACAACACGTTCAAGGACCCCAACATGAACGAACACAAAATGATGAGCACGATTGTCAGGATCGACACCGGCCAATAGCTCGCCGCGACCGGCGCCCCCGCCTGGTACAACGCCAAACCAATCAACATAATCACCGGCCCGACCACCACCGGCGACAACACTTTTCTTACCAACCCCATCAACCCGCTGAACCCGATCGCCATCTCGATCACCGCCCCGGCGATCACGGCCCCCGCGATGTTCCGCATCGCCATCGCCCCGTTGTCTTGCCATGCGGCCACCGCAGCGGCGTACTGTTCAGCCGAGGCTTGCGCCGCGGCCCAATCGATCGGCTGCGCTTCGAGCGTCGCCGCAATAATCCCGAAGAACGCCGCGAGAAAAGAAAACGACACGCCCTGGATGATCGGCAACCGCGAGCCGAGCGTCGATTGCAACAGCGTGGCGATCCCCGAACACAGCATCACGCTAGAAATCAAGATCGCCGTGTTGATGATGCGCTGGTCACGCAGCGCATCGGCCAAGTCTGCCGGCAGATTGTCGGGGATCGGCCACAGCACCGGGGCAAACAATAACGGCACCGCGACGGTCGAGCCGAACATGGTCAAGACGTGTTGCAAACCCAAGACCATCGCCTTGGGCAACGGCGGCTTGTCGTCGAGGCCGTAGAGCAACGTCGAGTTGGGGGCGGGACATTCAGCCATGGGGACCGCGCCCGGTTGATCGGGCATTTCAAAAACATCGGGTAGCAGGCCGATGGGCGATTGATTTTCGTCACTCAGGCAGGGCGTAGCAACCCTTAAAGCAACCACAGAGGCACGGAGAAGACAAATAGTCTTATTGATTGCCTTGGCTCTACGCCTCGGTGTCTCTGTGGTTCAATCCCACCAAACCGTCACTGGGCCGTGATCGCGCCGTAGGTTTCGGGTCGGCGGTCACGGAAGAACTGCCAGGTATTGCGCACCTCTCGGATCAGGTCCAGGTCCATGTCGGCGATGACGATGTCGTCTTCGGTGCGTTCGTCGCTTTGGGCGATGAACTGGCCGCGGGGGTCGCAGAAGTACGACTGGCCGTAGAACTCGCCGATGTTCCACGGCGCTTCGGTGCCGGGCCGATTGATCGCGCCGACGAAGTATTGGTTGGCGACCGCGTGGGCCGGTTGTTCCAGCTTCCAGAGGTATTCACTCAAGCCCGCGACGGTCGCGCTGGGGTTGAACACGATCTCGGCACCGTTGAGGCCCAGGCAGCGTGCGCCGTCGGGGAAGTGGCGGTCGTAGCAGATGTACACGCCGACCTTGCCGACCATGGTGTCGAACACGGGGTAGCCCAGATTGCCGGGCCGGAAGTAAAACTTCTCCCAGAAGCCGGGGTTGCAGTGCGGGATGTGGATCTTGCGGAACTTGCCGAGGTACGAGCCGTCGGCATCAATGACCGCGGCGGTGTTGTAGTACACGCCGGTCATCTCTTCTTCGTAGATCGGCACGACAATGACCATCTTGTGCTTCTTGGCCAGCTGCATCATGAGCTGGGTCGTCGGGCCATCCGGGATGCGTTCGGTCAGGTCGTACCACTTGGTGTCCTGCTCGGCGCAGAAGTACGGGCCGTAGAACAACTCCTGGAGGCAGATCACCTGCACGCCTTGCTCAGCGGCTTGGGCGATGAGATCGACGTGCTTGTCGATCATCGCCTGTTTGACCTTGGCGACGGGAGACGTGGCGGGTTCGCAAAGGGTGGCTTGGATCAAGCCACCGCGGACAATTCGGGTCATCTTTTGATTTCCATAGTTCTCAAGGCAGGCACAATCCCCTAACCTAGCAATGTTCGGCCCGCTTGCCCAGCCTTTTTTTCACCCCCCCCGGAAATTTTCGCGCCGCGACCCCGGCGTCCGATCATTTCGTTCCAGGTACCCACCCATGCCCCACGCTTCGCTGATCGATGTCCCCGTTCTCATCCACGGCCGATGGGAAACCATCGCCGCCGACCGCCACACCCCGGTGTTTAACCCTTCGACAGGCCAGCCGATCGCCCAGACCCCGCTGGGCGATAAGCCGCTGGTCGAGCGCGCGGTTGCCGCGGCCAAAGCCGCCCTGCCCGCGTGGAGCGAGACGCCGCCGGTGGAGCGGGCGCGGGTGATGTTTGCGTATCGGCAACTCGTGGAAAAGCATTTCGACGAGCTCGCCGCGCTGGTCACCCGCGAGCACGGCAAGACGCTCGCCGAGTCCCGGGCCGAGGTGCAGCGCGGCCTCGAGATGGTCGAATTCGCGTCGAGCGTGCCGACGATGTTGATGGGCCAGACGTTTGCGCAGATCGCCAATAGCGTCGACGGCGAAACGAACCGCCACCCCGTCGGCGTGTGCGTCGGGATCACGCCGTACAACTTCCCGAACATGGTGCCGATGTGGATGTTCCCCATCGCGATTGCGTGCGGCAACACGTTTGTTTTGAAGCCCAGCGAGAAGGTGCCGTTGTCCGCGGTGCGACTCGGTGAGCTCTTGGTGGAGGCCGGGCTGCCCGACGGCGTGTTCAACGTGATCCACGGCGACAAGGTCGTCGTCGATGCGCTGCTCACCCACCAAGACGTCGCCGCCATCTCCTTCGTCGGGTCAACCGCGATCGCCAAGTATGTCTACGCCACCGGCTGCGCCCACGGCAAGCGCGTCCAAGCCGCGGGCGGCGCGAAAAACCACCTGATCATCATGCCGGACGCCGACCTCGACCAGTCGGTCAAAGCGCTCGCCGCGTCGGCGTACGGCTGCGCGGGTCAGCGCTGCATGGCCGGGTCGGTCGCGCTGGCGGTCGGCGGCGTCGGTGATGCGCTGGTCGAGCACCTGGTCGATTACGCCGGGACCATCCACACCGCGCCGAGCGACGGCAATGAGGCCGCGGGCATGGGGCCGGTGATCTCGGCCGAGCACAGGTCGCGCGTCGCCGCGGCGCTCGACACCGCGAAAGACGAAGGGGCCGAGGTCGCGCTCGACGGACGCAGCGTCGAAGCGGGTGATTCTTCCGGGGGGTTCTTGCTGGGCCCGTCGGTGATCGACCGCGTGACGACCGAGATGTCGGCGTGGAAAAACGAGATCTTCGGGCCGGTGTTATCGGTGGTCCGGGCCGACTCGCTCGACGAAGCGTTGGCCATCGGCCGAGCGTGTCCCTACGGCAACGGGGCTTCGATCTTCACCCGCTCGGGCTACGCCGCCCGTCAATTCAAACGCCACTTCAACGCCGGGATGATCGGCGTCAACGTCGGCGTCCCCGCGCCCATGGCTTGGCTGCCGTTCACCGGCTGGAACCAGTCCTTCTTCGGCGACCTGCACATCCAAGGCACCGAAGGCGTCCACTTCTACACCCGCCAAAAAATGACCCTCACGCGCTGGTTCGAGTCGGCCGACGAATCCCACGCCGACCCGGTGTGGAAGACGAAATAAGCAACCGCCCAAACCGCAGATTGCGCCGATTTCGCAGATTTTAAAACCAGCCATGCCTGCCTTGAAATCTGGGTAATCGGTGGGATCGGCGGTTAAGGTCTTGTGACTTTCGATCCGTTAACCTGTGCGGATGGCCAACCCGATTCCCCTAGGCTCGACCCTCGGCATACTCGGCGGCGGGCAGCTCGGACGTATGTTTGCCGACGCCGCCCACGCGCTGGGCTACCGCGTCCACGTCTTCTGCCCCGAAGCGGATTGCCCCGCCGCGCAGGTCGCCGACCAACACACCAACGCGGGGTATGACGACCTCGACGCGGTGGGCCAATTTGCCGCGTCGGTGGCGGTGGTGACCTACGAGTTTGAAAACGTCCCCGCCGCGACCGCCAAGGCCTGCGCCGCCCACGCCCCGGTCCGCCCCGGTGAAAATGTCCTGCGCATCGCCCAAGACCGCATCCGTGAAAAAAGCACGCTCCGCCAGCACGGCATCCCCGTCGCCCCGTTCGCCCCGGTCAAAACCCTCGATGATCTGCACCAAGCCACCCAAACCATCGGCCTGCCCGGCGTCCTCAAAACTTCCGGGGGCGGCTACGACGGCAAGGGCCAACGCATCCTCCGCAGCACCGCCGACCTGACCTATGCCTGGGAGGACCTGGGCCGAGTGCCTTGCGTGTACGAAGCGTTGATCGATTTTGAGCAGGAAGTCAGCGTCGTTGCGGCGCGGTCGGTGGAGGGTGAGGTGCAGTGCTTCGGGCCGATTGCCAATACGCACCGCAACCATATTCTCGACGTGTCGGTCGTCCCCTCGGGCGCCCCCGCAAGCGTTGAATCGAGCGCCTTGGCGATTGCGAAAGACGTCATGAACCAGCTCGACGTGATCGGCGTGTTGTGCGTGGAATTTTTTCAAACCCGCGGCGGCGAGATGCTCGTCAACGAACTCGCCCCGCGCCCGCACAACTCGGGCCACCTCACGATCGAGGCGTACAACGCCAGCCAATTCGAGCAACAAGTCCGGGCCGTCTGCGGATTGCCCCTGGCACGCATCGAACGAAAAAGCCCGGCGGCGATGGCGAATCTCCTGGGCGACCTCTGGCCGGACGACGGAGGCGATCCGCCGTGGTCGGCGATCGAAGCGGACGGCTTGCACCTGCACCTCTACGGCAAGGCCGACGCCCGGCCGGGCCGCAAGATGGGCCACCTCACCGCACTCGCC
>CAYPCC010000132.1:0-8535 GCA_964409095.1 uncultured Phycisphaera sp.
AGCCGGTGAGGTCGCCGGTTTCGAAGTCACCGTTGGTGGTGAGTTCGATTTGTGCCGAGGCGGTGGTGCTCAGGGCGGTGGCGATCGCGGCGGCCGCGACAAAACGAGTTGAGACGGTAAGCAAATTCATTTTCGAATCCTCCAAAGGGAAGTGGGGTGACCCCGACGCAAGACAAGCGGCGGGGATTACTCAAACGGATGTGCACAGTGCACAAAAGGTAAACAAGGATTGGCGTTAAAACTAAACGAATGGTTGATGATCAGGGAGATAAGTGATAAGAGGCGGTAAAAGCAGGGCAGTCGTGTTTTGCTTTACCGGTCGTTTCGTCGTTGCTGCGGCGAAACGATCTTTACTTAAACCCAAAGCGGGGGCGACTTCACATCATCCGCGGCTCCTTTCGTCGGCCGACGGCGGCGGAGCGGTGGATTGATGGACTTCGAGCCAGGCCCGGCGGGCTTTGCGGACCGGGAGGGTATCGCCCGAGCCGTTTTCGATCACTTGGTGCAGCGCGGTTAGGGCTTCGTGGCCGATCGCGCCGGTGTCTTGGCAGACGGCGGTCATCTCGGGGTAGATGTCGTAACGCATGTCGCCGTCGTCGAAGCCGACGATGGAGAGGTCTTCGGGGATGCTCAGGCCCAGGGTCCGGGCTTCTTTGAATGCGCCCGCGGCGGTGGCGGGGTCGGTGATGAAGATGGCGGTGGGGCGGTCGGCCATGGAAGCGACGCGGCGCATGAGCTGCAGGCCGCCGGGGCGGTGGGCGGGGGCGCGGAGGATGAGTTGGCGGTCGATGGGCAGGCCGTGGTCGGTCATGGCTTGCTCGTAACCGGCGAGGCGGTCGGCGTGATCCGAGTCGTCGACGACGTTGAGGCAGATGGCGATGCGGGTGTGGCCCAGCGCGATCAGGTGTTCGATGGCTTCACGGCTGGGCTCGCGCGAATCGGAGTAGATGAAGCGGACGCTGGGGTGCTCGAACCGGTCGCCGACGACCACGGCGGGGAACCCTTCCTCGGCGATGGCGAGGCAGGTGTGCCGCGTGGACAGGGTGGTCCGCACGACCACGCCGCGGACGCCTTTACGCATGAACATCTGCGAGTAGGTTTCGCCGGCCTGGAGCGATCGCTTGGCGTCGAGAACCATGAGGTCGTAGTTGTATTCTTCGATGCCGCTGGTCATGCCCCACATGACCTGCGAGTCAAAGGCCGAGCCAAGCGAGAGCTCGCCGGTGTAAAGCAGGGCGATATTGGAGGTCGAGCGTTTGCTGACCGGGGCGACGTAGCGCGCGTCGTTAGCGGCGGCCAGGACACGTTCGCGGGCCTTTTGGCTGACGCGGGGGTGGTTGTTCAGAACCCGCGACACGGTGGTGATCGACACGCCGGCTTCTCGAGCTATTTGGCGAACGCTGGACATGTGAAGAAGCCTTGAATACTTGAGAAGAAACGGTTAAGAATCAGAAAAGATGACGTAATAAATGAAACAGTTTCACGCTTGTTGCATTAAAAGTACCTCAGGATCTACCGCGTGTCAAGCATTTTCATTTGTTAAATTGATCGCTGAACCATTTTACATCACCTGATTGAAGGTTTCGGCTGAAAAATGAAATTCACTGCGATTTTCTCGCTAAAGTCTCATGTACGGATGTGAAATTCGGATGAAATGGGCTTGACATCGCCCTTGCTCGGAGAGGATATTACGGCTTATTACGAGATAGATATGACGGTTCGAGCGTTAAGGAAAGCACTTCTGTCGATGGTTTTGCGGATCAATTTGAAAGGGGTACTCGATGAAGGTTTTAGTGGTGTTGTTGGTGTTGGTCATCTTGGCGGTGGCGTTGGTGGTGAAGTTTGGGGGGGTCGCCGGCTTTGACCCCGCAGCGGGGGCTCAGCAGTTTGTGGCGGATGTGCAGCCGGGGATGACGTGGCAGCAAGTGGTGGCGGTGAAGGCGCCGAAAAAATACGCGGCGTTCAAAGACGACCCCGAGAGCATGGTGGGCCACGGCCCGATCGTGAAATTCGACGAAACCCAGTTCGCCAGCAACATGCAGTCGGCCAGCTACCCGCTGGGCTTTTTCTTCGAGTACACCTTCGACGCCGAGCACGCCTACAACGTCAATTTCGACGCCCAAGGCAACGTCGAATCGATCGAAGAGCGGATGACGACGTCCGACCTGTTGGGTTATTGAAATCAGCCATCCAACCGTTCGCACCGTGGGAAGTGGCCTTGCGGCGACTTGGGCGTGATGGTCAGTGGGGTGGTTGCGGCAAAAAGTTTACGGAGCATTAACGCTTTCGCCGAGGGCGGGTAGGCGTTAATCTTAGCGTCCATGAGTATTGATTCTCCGAAGCGGATGTACGGCAGGCAGCGCGAATTTTACCGCTACTGCTTGTTTGGGTTGATCCTTTCGATCCTCGTGGTGTTTCTGCTTTGGCCGATTTTCCTGACGGTGCGTGGCGGGTTTGAGGACGAAGCGACCGGGGCGTTCACGCTCAAGTATTTCATCGGCGACGGCGTCGGCGTGCTGCGCGACCCGCTGTATCGCCAGGGCCTGATCAACGCGCTGATGATCGCGGTGTGTACGACGGTGTTGTGCCTGGTGGTGACGCTGCCGATGGGCGTGATCGCGGCGAAGTACGAGTTTCGGGGTAAGGCGGCGGTGAGCGCGTTGGTGTTGGTGCCGTTGATCTTGCCGCCGTTTGTGGGCGCGATCGGGATGCAGGCGTTGCTCGGTCGGTTCGGGGCGATCAATTCGTTTCTGGCCAACCTCGGGCTGATTGATCCGGATGGGCCGGGCATCGATTTTTTGGGTGGGGGCGTGGGCGGGCGGTTTTGGGCGGTGGTGGTGATGGAGGCGCTGCACCTCTATCCGATCCTCTATCTGAATATCGTGGCGGCGTTATCCAACCTTGATCCGTCGCTGGACGAGGCGGCGCTCAATCTCGGGGCCAGCCGGTTCAAGCGGTTTTGGCGTTGCACGTTGCCGCTGATTTTGCCGGGCGTGTTTGCCGGGGCGACGATTGTCTTTATCTGGAGTTTCACCGAGCTCGGCACCCCGCTGATGTTCGAGTACAAAACCGTCACGCCCGTTCAGGTTTTCTACGGCTTGACCGACATCGAGGCCAACCCACGGCCCTACGCCCTGGTCGTCGTCATGCTCGTCGTGGCCGTGGCGCTTTACCTCATGGGCAAGTTCGCCTTCGGCGGCCGGGCCTACGCGATGCAAAACAAAGCGACCGCGGCCGTGGCGTCGCAGCGACTCACCGGGATCAAAGGCTTGCTCGCCATCGGGTTCTTCGGCGGGGTCACGTTCCTCGCGGTGCTGCCTCACCTGGGCGTGATCTTCTCGTCGGTGGCGGTTGACGGGACGTGGTACCGCTCGGTCTTGCCGCAGCAGTTCACCGGCGAACACTTCGCCGGGGCGTTGTCGCACCAGCTCGCCATGCAATCGATCCTCAACAGCCTGATCTACGCCACCGCCGCGATGGTGCTGTGTGTGATCCTGGGCTTGGCGATCGCGTATCTCACCGCCCGGATCAAGATCAAGGGCGGGGTCCTACTCGATGCGCTGGGCATGTTGCCCTTGGCGGTGCCGGGGCTGGTGATGGCGTTTGGATACGTGGCGATGAGTCTGAACTGGCCGTTCCCGCAGATCGGCGAGTGGCTGCAGGGCACGCTGGCCGGCGGCGATACGGCGTCGGTCTGGTATGCGCTGGGCAGCCTGATGTCGGTGCGTGGCCAAGCGCCCAACCCGCTGATGTTCCTCGTCATTGCGTACACCATCCGCAAGCTGCCGTACATCCTGCGCTCCGCCGCGGCGGGCCTCGAACAGACGTCGGGCGACCTGGAAGAGGCGGCGCTGAACTTGGGCGCTTCGCCGATGACCGCGATCCGCCGGGTGGTGGTGCCGTTGATCATGGCCAATCTCATCGCGGGCGGCATCCTCGTCTTCAGCTTTGCGATGCTCGAAGTCAGCGACTCGCTGATCCTGGCCGAAAAGGAACCGCATTACCCGATCACCAAAGCGATCTGGACGTTGTTTAATCGGCTGGGCGACGGGCCGTACATCGCCAGCGCGATGGGCGTCTGGGGCATGGCCCTGCTCACCGTCACGCTGGTCGGGGCCAGCGTGCTGATGGGTAAGAAGCTGGGCGCGATCTTCAAGGTGTGAGGCATGGCGTCCTCGACAGCAAAGCTGGGCCGGTTGACGGATTGGGCTGGGTTCATGGTCGGGGGGTGCCGATGAATCGGTTGGGGAGAGGTATACTCAAACCAACGGCCTCGTTGGGGCTGTTCTTTTTTGTTGGATGATTCCGCCGCGGTGCTTCCTGCATGGCCCGGCGATGACATTCAGGGACGAGACCGCTTATGCCACGCGATATCCCCGTTGGAAACGGCCAGATGCTGGTGACTTTTGACCAGCACTACCGTGTTCGAGATCTGTATTTCCCCCACGTCGGCCAAGAGAACCACGCGGGCGGGCCTTGCCGATTCGGCGTCTGGACGATGCTGCCGGGCGGCGGCGACGGCGATGAACGCCGTAAGGCCCGCGTCTACTGGTCCGACGACGGCTGGTACACCACACTCAAATACCAACCCGACACCCTCGCCACGGATGTCACCCTGCGGCACCCGCAACTCCAGCTCGAACTGCGGTGCAGCGACGTGGTGGACTTCAATCGGCCGGTGCTGGTCCGCCGCATCGAAGTCGCCAACCTCACCGAGCAGGAGCGCGAGGTCCGGTTGTTCCACCACCACGACTTCCACATGTTCGGCAACAAGGTCGGCGACACCGCCTACTACGACCCCCAGCTGCGCAGCGTCATCCACTACCGCAAAAACCGCTACCTCATGGCCTGCTTCTACGTCGACGGCGAACAGCAGACCGACGAATACGCCTGCGGCACCGCGGGGTTCGGCGGAGCGGAGGGCACGTGGCGGGACGCCGAGGACGGCAAGCTCGGCAACAACCCGGTCGCGCAGGGTGCGGTGGATTCGACGATTGCATCGCGGATCACGCTGCCGCCCGGCGGGATGCGGGTGGTCTACCTGGTGATCGGCGCGGGGTTCAACTACAAAGACATGGAGACGATCCACAAGTTCTTGCACCGCGAAAGCCCGCAGGGCTCGATCGACCGCACCAAGGCGTACTGGAAGCTCTGGCTGGCCGCGTCCCACACCGACATCACCCCCGCCCCAGGAACCTCCCCCGCCCCCGCCCCCGGAAACTCCCTTGGAAACTCCCGCGGACGCTCTTGCGATGAATCCCCCGGCACAGGGGCGGGGCTTTCGCAAAAAGTCAACGAGTTGTTCAAGCGGTCGCTGCTGCTGGTTCGCAGCCAGATCGACAACGACGGGGCCATCATCGCGGCGAACGATTCGGACATCATGCAGTTTTCGCGCGACACCTACAGCTACCTCTGGCCCCGCGACGGCGCTTTTGTGGCGGATGCCATGGACGCGGCGGGGTTCCCGGATGTGTCGCGGCAGTTCTACCGGTTTTGCTCGAAGGTGCTCAGCCACCGCGGGATGTTTTTGCACAAATACAACCCCGATGGCTCGCCCGCGTCGTCGTGGCACCCGTGGGTGGACGCGAAGGGTCGGCCGCAGTTGCCGATCCAGGAGGACGAGACCGCGCTGGTGGTCTGGGCGTTGTGGCGACACTATGTGCGGTACCGCGATATCGAGTTCACCCGGCCGATGTGGGTCGATCTGGTGCGGCCCGCGGCGGATTTCTTGGTGCAGTTCCGTGACCCGGACTCGAAACTGCCGCTGCCCAGCTACGACCTGTGGGAAGAGCGTTACGGCGTCCACGCGTTTACGGTGGCGACGGTGTACGGCGGGCTGAAGAGCGCTTGGCAGTTCGCGGTGTGCTTCGGCGACACGACGCGGGCGGCGAAGTACGCCAAGGCGGCGGGGGAAGTCCGCGCGGCGTTTTGCCGGTACATGTGGAGCGAGCGCCACGGCCGATTCTTGCGGCGCATCATGCCGACGGACCGCGACCGCACCGCCCGGCTGATGGGCGATGTCTTTGCCGGCCGAACCCCGCAATCCGAAGGGCGCAAGCCCCACCCCGCGATGCCCGACAATGAGCCGATCCGGGCGAACCCCGCGGCCGAGGTGGACTACGAACACGACGAGAATATCGATGCGTCGATGTTTGCGATCTTCGCGTTAGGTTTACTCCCGACCGACGACGAGCGGGTCGCCGCGACGATGCAAAAGATCGAAGCCCGGCTGACCGTGAAGACCGACGTGGGCGGGGTTGCGCGGTACGAGGATGATTATTACCACCAGGTGACGGACGACGTGGCGAACGTGCCGGGCAACCCGTGGTTCATCTGTACGCTGTGGATGGCGGATTACGCGATCGCCAAGGCCAAGACGGTTGACGAGCTTAAGCCTGCGGCAAATTATTTGGAATGGGTCGCGGATCGGGCGTTGCCGTCGGGCGTATTGGCCGAGCAGGTGCACCCCGAGACGAATGCGCCGCTGTCGGTGAGCCCGTTGACGTGGAGCCATGCGACGGTGGTGGCCACGGTGGTGCAGTACCTGGCGAAGCTCGAGGCGTTGGACCCCAAGGCGGTGGACGCCGACCCGGTGGCGGCGTCGATGCGGGACGCGGGGCTGACGAACAGCGAGCGGCGGCGGTCGGCGGCGCTGGACCCGGTGCCGGAGATGTGAATCGTTACGAGCGATAACGCCGCGCGGACGCGCTTCGGGTTTGCATGGCTAAGGGGTGGCTCTTATCCTTCGCGTTGTATGCAGCCCCAGTTGGTCTTATACATCGCGTCGGTGGTTGGAGCGGTCTCGCTCTACCTGCTCATGCCCAAGCCGGGCCAAGACTTACGCATCCTCGGCGGACTGCTGGGCGCGGCGACGTTGGGGGCCCTTTGGCTGGTGCTGGTGCCGCTCTTTCTGCTGGGTGAAAAGGGCGGTCTGGACACGGGGTTCAACGACGGCCAGACGCCGTTCTATTACGTCTTCAGCTCGATTGCGATCTGCGCCGCGGTGCGGGTCATCACGCACAGCCGGCCGGTGTACGCGGCGCTGTGGTTCGTCATGGTCGTGATCGCCTCGGCGGGGCTGCTGCTGACGCTCTCGGCGGAGTTCATGGCGTTTGCGATGCTGATCATCTACGGCGGGGCGATCCTGGTGACGTACATGTTCGTCATCATGCTGGCCACCCCGCCACGCAGTTTTGACGAGAAGGACGACGGCCCGGCGTACGAACGCTTTGCCAGCGAACCGCTGTGGGCCTCGGCGGCGGGGTTTTTGCTGCTGGCGGTGGTGTTGAGCGTGGTGTTCCAGCCGATGACCCTCGGAATTGGGGCCGAGGCAAGAAGTGATGCCGATGTCATCAAATACGTCCTCGCCGACCGCAGCAACGCGGGGGAAAACGCGGCCCTCGCCACCCCCTCAGGCAACCAAGTCGTTCTCGATGACGAGGGCAACCCCGTTGAAACCCTCACCAACGTCGAACGCATCGGCCTCGACCTCTTCCAATCCCACCCCCTGGCCATCGAACTGGCGGGTGTGATCCTGCTGCTCGCGTTGATCGGGGCGGTCGTGATCGCCAAGACGCAGATCCACGACGAGGATGAAAACGATCCCCTGCCCGATCCGTCCGCAAGCATCTCCGATACGGGGGCGACCGCCCGCTCATGAGCCACCTCCTCGCCCTCTCCAGCCCGATGCTCTCGCACTACCTGCTCACCGGGGCGGTGTTGTTCACGCTGGGCCTGATCGGGTTCGTCAGCCGGCGCAACCTGATCGTGATGTTCTTGTGTACCGAGATGATGTTTCAGGGCGTCGTGGTCACGCTGGTGGCCTTCAGCGCGTTCCACATGAACACGACCGGGCAAACCTTTGTGATCTTCGTCCTGACCATCGCCGCGGCGGAAGCGGCTTTGGCGTTGGGCCTGGTCGTGCTGCTTTTTAGACGAAAACAGACCCTCGACTCGGCGGCGTGGTCGAGCATGAGTGGATAGGAAAGACCAAACGATCATGGGCCACGCTGCCGTCATTTTGATTCCTTGGCTACCCGCGTTGGCGGCGCTGCTCATTGCGGTGATCGCGTTGCGGGAAAAGCTCCAGCCAATGGCGGCGCCGATCTGCGCGAGCGCGATCGGCGCATCGTTCGTGATCGCCATGATCGTGTGGTCCACGCTGACCATCCCCGCGGGTGAGACCGGCCTCACGGTCCACTTCTACGACTGGATCGCCTTTGGCGAAGGCAAAGACGCGCTGACCATCGGCTTCAGCTACTTCCTTGACCCGCTCACCATGATCATGCTCGCGGTGGTCTGCGGCGTCGGCTGCCTGATCGCGGTCTACGCGGCGGGCTACATGAAGGGCGACCCGGGGTATTGGCGGTTCTTTACCTACGTCGCGCTGTTCATCTTTTCGATGGTGACGCTGGTCACGGCCGACAACCTGGTGCTGCTGTTTCTGGGCTGGGAAGGCGTGGGCGTGTGCTCGTACCTCTTGATTGGTTATTACTACGACAAGCCGTTCGCGGTCGCGGCGGCGAAGAAAGCGTT
>CAYPCC010000133.1:0-8386 GCA_964409095.1 uncultured Phycisphaera sp.
CGACCCAGGGGTCGCCTTTCGCGGCTTTGAGCGAAAGCGTGAGTCGATGCTTTTTGGGGTCCACGTTGAGGATGGCGACCTGAATCACGTCGCCGACGTTGACGACTTCCTCAGCCTTGTGGATGCGTTTCCAGCTCATCTCGCTCATGGGCAGGAGGCCTTCGACGCCGGGCTCGACTTCGATGAACGCGCCGAAGTTGGCGGTGCGGGTGACGCGGGCGGTGATCTGTTCGCCGGGGGTGTACTTGTCGCTGACGCCGTCCCACGGATCGGGCTGGATCTGCTTCATGCCCAGGGCGATGCGGTACTTTTCGGTATCGATGTTGAGGACTTTGACTTTGACCTTATCGCCCGCTTTGACGACGTCGGAAGGTTTGTTGACGTGGCCGTGGGTGAGGTCGGTGACGTGGACGAGGCCGTCGACGCCGCCGAGGTCCACGAAGCAGCCGAAATCGACGACGCTGCTGACGACGCCTTCGCGTTCTTGGCCGACTTCGATTTCTTTGAGGACCTTGTCGCGGTTTTTGACCTTGAGGTTTTCGAGGTGGGTCCGGCGGGAGAGCAGGACTTTTTTGCCCTTGCGGTCGATCTCCTGGACGACGGCCTCCATCTTTTGGCCGACGAACTGTTCGAGGTCATCGACGTGGTAAAAGTCGACTTGGCTGGCGGGCATGAAGGCGCGGATGCTGCCGACCATTTCGAGCTCGAGGCCGCCTTTGTTGGCCTTGGTGACGCGGGCTTCGACGACACTGCCGCGGGTGAGCTGGTCCCAGGTGGCGAGGCTGATCGCGCCTTCGCGGGAGAGGTAGACCAGGCCTTCTTGTTCGTTAACCTTGTCGACGACGAAGTCCATGATCGAGCCCATGCGGGGCGGGCGTTCGAATTGGATGAGCGGGAGGACGCCTTGGAGTTTAGCGCCTTCGGTGGAGAGGCCGCCGGTGATGTCGATGAAGACGTCTTCGCCGCGGATGGCGGAGATGCGGCCGCGGACGATTTGATGGTGGAATTCGGGACTCCCGCCGGAGTTGCCGTCGCCAACGGAGGGCTTGGCTTCGGGGGCGACATTGGCGTTGGTGATGGATTGTTCGATGAGTTGATCGACGTCGCCGCCGCCCGCGGCGTCGAGCTCAGCCTGGACTTGGGCGTCGATATCCTGCGAGGCATCGAAGGCGACCGCGGGAGCCGACGCGGGCTGGACCTCAGGCGTTTGCGGGATTTCCGAAGTTTCCGAAGTTTCCGAAGTTTCCGGGGTTTCCGGGGTTTTCGGGGTATCCGGGGTTTCCGGGGTATCCGCAGATTCCGATGGGGTGGACGCGGTTTCGGGGTTTTCCGACGGGGGGACGATCTCGTTCATGATGCTCTCGGGGACGGCTTCGGGGGAGGCTTTGCCAACCACTAGCTTATCCGGCGGGCGGGGTGGATGCTAGAAGCGACTGGGCGAATGTGGCGGAATCATAAAGGTTTATTGGATGGTTCACCGAACGCTGACGTGAGGGTTATCGCGGAGATAGAAACGAAGCGGGGCCCCGGACCATTCTTGGGCGTACGCGACGCCGATGCGGGTGGTGGTCACGATCTGACGATCGGGCAAGGCTCGTTGGCGGAGCTGCTCGACAAACAAGGCGGGGCTGGTGACGAGGTCGGTGCCGTCGTCGCCGCGGTTGATGCCGAAAGCGGCCCCGAGTTTGCCCGGCCCGGAGGCGAGATCGGCGTCACGCTTGGCTTTCGGGCGGCGTTCACGCATGACACCCAACCCCTCGGTCGGCTCAACGGCGCGCAGTAACACGGCTTGGGGTTGGTCGATTCGGGCGACGACGATGTTGAGCAGGTGATGGATGCCGTAGTTCAGAAAGACGTAGGCGGTCCCGCCGTCGGCGAACATGGTTTGGGTTCGCTCGGTTTTTCGCCAGTTGAACGAGTGGGCGGCTTTGTCTTTGTAACCCAGGTAGGCCTCGGTCTCGACGATGAGGCCCGCGACGCGTTGGCCGGCGATGATGCTGACTAGTCGTTGGCCGAGCAGCGCCCGGGCGACGGTGACCGGGTCGCGGCGGAAAAACTGGCGATCCAGCCGGGCCGCCTTACGCATACGCATGCAGCCCGGGCAGCAGAAGGTTCACGCCCTTGTAGCACCAGAGCATGATGATGAAACCGGTGACGCTGAGCCAGGCGGTGACGAGGCCGCGGTCGCGGACGCCGAAGCGGACGTGGATCGCAATGAGATACACGATCCAGGTGATCAGCGCCCACGTCTCTTTCGGGTCCCACGCCCACCACCGCCCCCACGAGTGGTCCGCCCAATACGCCCCCAGCAAGATGCCTACGCCCAGCAGCCAAAACGCCAACTGCATCAACGTCAGCTGCGCCTGATCGAGGTCGGCCAAGAGCTTCTTACGCCCCGGCAACTTCCCCCCCCCGGAAGCGCCCCGGGAAGCTCCCCCGGAAGCTCCCCCGGTACTGCCCCCGGAATGGCCCAGGGAGACACCTGCGGCGGCGGCCATGTTGCCGGTGCTCGCGGCGGCGAAGGCCATCGATTCTTTGGACTTGACGTAGTGGGCATAGAGGTAGGCGAGGCTGACGAAGAACGACAGCGCGATCAGGCTGTAGCTGACCAGCACCATGTTGACGTGGACGTAGAGGATGCGGCTGGTGCCGAGGATCGCGGCGACTTGGCCGACCTCATTGGAGGGGATGGCCCAGAGGTTGGCGATGAGCAGCGACACCGCGCCGAGCGCTGCCGCCGCGGCCCCGAACACCCAGATTTTTCTCGCAAACATGAGCACCATGCCCAGGAAAACCGCGAACAGCGAGATGGCGATAAAGGACTCGAACTGGTTGTGGATCGCCCACCGGCCCGACAGGATCGCACGGATCGCAAAGCTCGCGGCGTGGGCCAAGAAGCCCAGCGACAGCATGACGACGCCTAGCGTGAGCAGCGTCTTACGCCCCGTGCCCAGCGCAAGAATCATCGCCACGGTGGCGACGGCGTAGAGCCAGTAGCCGATGGTGAATTTGCCGGTAAGGTTGTAAATATATTCGAGGTCCAGCCGGTAGTCAGCGGGGTAGGTTTCGGGGTTTTGGGCTGGGAGTTGCGACGCGATGGTTTGAAGCAGGCGGTTGACGGCCTCGGCGTTGCCGTGGCTCCACGCGCCGCGGAGTTGTTCCCACAGGTCGGGCAACTGGGCCTGACGAACCGAGGTTGCGGTGGGCAGAATCAATTCGCCGCCCGACGTTTGGGCGGGGGTAGTGATATGGGCCCAGACGTCTTCGCCGGGCGCGGGGCTGATCATCAGCAGGCGTTGCCCGGCGTTGATGAACGCGTCGGCCGAGCCGAAGAGTTGATTACGGCCCTTCATCTCGACGAGGCTGGTCTCTTCGCCGCGGTACACCGCCTGAATCTGCGGGTCGGCAAACATCGCCCATGAGATGCGCCCGAGTTGTTTCCACTTCTCTCGCTCGGCTTCGGGCAGAGGAGCCAATAGCTTTTCGCGGAACGGCAACACCTCGACGTAGAGGATCGGCTTGTCGGCGTAATACGAGCGGTGGAACACCATGTCGAGGTAGGTGAACACCGGGTCGTAGGCGATTTTTTCTCGGTCTTTGAGGTTGGCGGCGTCGGCGGTGTCGTAGGTGAAGTCTTGCCAGCGCGGCTTGCCGTAGACGGTGGTGAGGTGTTCGCGGGCCAGGGTGTCGAGGATTTTGACCCGGCCGCCGTCGAACACGGCGAGCTTGCGGAATGCGTCGAGGTCGACCGCTTGGGCAAATTGTTGGTGCTGCTCGCGGGACATCGGGGCGTGGTTGTGCCCGGCGTGGTCGTGGAGGCCGTGGAGCGACGCGGGGTTGACCCGGGAGGTATTGGCTTTAGGCAACTCGTTGCCGGCCGGGCCGCCGTATTGCGCGAACGCCGGTGAAACCGCGATCAACAACAATGCTAAGCAAGCAAACACGGGCCGCGAATGGCCGCGAATGGACGCAAATGAAGCCATAAGAAAGTGGGTGGAGTGTCGCATGGTGTTGGGCCTGATTAAACAGGTAGGTGAGCCAGAGTGCATTTTGATTAGCGTTTATTAGCGTTCATTCGCGGCCAAGACCGGTTCGGGTTCGGGCTGCGTCTTGGAGGCGGCCGGGGCCGACGATTCCGCGGCGGCGAGCAAACGGTCCGCCTTGTTCGCTTTGGATTTTACGACCGACGCGGCCAGCTGCTTGGCCCGGCGTTTGATCATCCACGGCTTGACGTAAAAAGCATACGGAATCCCGATCGCCACCAGGAACCCGCCCAGCGCGATCACGCGGATGCCCACGTTGTTGCCCACGCCCAGGATTGTGAACCGCTGCTGATTGAGGAATCGGCCTTGCTCGTCGCGGAGCAGTTTGTCGGCCGCCGAGGTCGTCGGGTCGCCGGGGTCCCAGCCGGCTTGGCTGAGCTTAATTTTGCGCAGGGGCAGTTGCACGTCGGCCGTGCGGTGGACGACGGGGTGGTTCATGCGGGGGCTGGCGCGGTCGGGCGTGCCGTCGGCTTGGCCCGAGCCGTCGATGGGGTAGATCAAAAGCTCGGACTGAAAGTCTTGCGGGATGTCCGAGCCGGGGTAGGGCGTCATGGCAAAGTCGGTCATCGCCACGGCAAACGGCAGCTGCATCCGCCGTCGGCCAAACGCGATCTCGACGTTGCCGTAGCCCGGCACGCTGACGAACTGCGGCCGCATCTCGTCGCCCTGCTGTTCGAGATACGGCATCTGCCGCAGCGTCACGGTTTGTGAAAATGTCTCGCCGGTGAGCTCGAAGTTTTCGTCGCGCAGGTCGTACTCGACACGCACCGGGACCAACGCTTTTTCGTAAGTGCCTTCGATCTTCGGATCGCGGAGTTCGCGCGGCGTCACCGTGGGCTGCTGCGCCCGCACGGCTCGCTCGAAGCGTTCAACGACATGCACCCAAGCGTTGGGCCGGCTCGGATCCACCAACGGCATCTTGCCCTCGGCCAACGGACTCAGAATCGGCTTGATCCCCGCCACCCGCAGCAACACCCACAGCCCGTCGGCCTGCTCGATCACTTCCGCAGGCACTTGCTCCATCGCGTCGATGACTTCCGGGGGAGGCGAGGTGATGAGGTGGACCTGGATTTTGGATTGGTCGAGGTAGGTGGTGCGGATGCCGGGGTCGGGGTCGCCGCGTTGGCCATCGACAAAGTCTTGGGTGCGTTCGGGGTAGCGGTGCAGGGCGTAGCGTTGGAGGGGTTTGACCGGGCCGGGCCGGGCGATGTTTAACAGGGCGTGGGTATCGGTTGCCCCGGCGTAGCCGTCGGTGACGAACGGCAGGCCGTAGGGGCCGACGTCTTCGACGACGATGCGGTAGCCGGTGTCGCCGACGTCAAACGCGTCCCCCGCGCTGATCTCGCGGACCTCACGGAAGTTTTGGCCCGGGACTTCAATGAGCAAAGCGTGACGCGCCCGCATCGGCGTCTGGGCCATCAGGTCGCGCAGGCGTTGGGCGGAGGGGGCGTGCAGATACTCCAGCGACCAGCCCGCGTCTTCCATCACCCGGTCGGCGGGCCGGGCTGCGGTGAGCGTAAAGCGTGGCCCCTCGCCGGGTTCGTCTTTGTCGCCCATCGCCAGCGTCAACGCCGGTCCCGCACCTGGCGGGGCCGTCTCGGCCGGGGCGTCGAGCCAGACGGGTTCGAGTTCGCCGTAGGCGATGAACCCCGGGATGGTGATCCGCAAGTCGTCGCCGAAGCGGTCGGCGAAGCCGGGCTTGTCATGCAACTTGATGTCGAGATCGCCAATCGGGTATTCGTTGTACCGCGGCAGCTCGGGCAGCTCGAACTGTACCGACGGCGCGCGATCCACCGACACAAACATCGCGGGCATCTTGCGGTCATAAAAATGACTCACCGGCCGAGCGCCCGGCAGATCACTACGAACAATGAACATGTCGCCTTCGAGCTTGAGCTGCGAGTAAAACACCGAGCCCAGCGCCATCGTCACGATCCCGGTGTGCACGGTGAGCACGCCCAGCCGGGGGATGGAAAACTCGATCCGCCGGATCGTCGCCCAGACCATGTTGACGACAAACAGGAGCAAGATGACCTGCAACGGCCACCAGCCGAAGAACTCCGTCTCGTTCATCTCGATGGCGGGCAGCTTGTACACCTTGGTCGCTTTGTGCTGCTCGAAGACCGGCAGCGAATCAATCAAGGCGTACGACTGCGATGCCAACAAGACCGCTAACCCAATCGAACCGATCAGTCCGACGCTGCCCACAAGTAATTTCTTGATCCCCGACCACGCCGACTGCTGCCCCAGCTTCACGCCGATCGTCACCAACGCCGCGACCAGCCCGGCAAGAATCATCGCCCACACCACCCCGATGAGCAAAAAGTAAAACGGCATCGACCCCGCCGCGCCGTACAACGCCACCAAGATGAGCAGACACACCGAGAGCGTGATCGAACTAAACGCTCGGGTCAGCCAACGCAGCGGGGCGGGTAAGGCCAAGTCTGCCTGTTTCACTCGTTTGTATTTCGCGCTCATGGTGGGACGATGAGTATAGGACCAACCCAAAGCCGGGGGATGGACATGCCTCGGCTTTCGCGCAACTTCCAACCCTACGCAAACGCCTCCCATTCCCCGCTACACTTTAAAACATGTCTCGACTCGCCCCCATCCTGCTCCTGGCCCTCGGTGGTGCGATGGGTACGCTGGCCCGGGTCGGGCTTTCCACGGCGGTGACCAAGTTGCACGGGAGCCCTTGGCCGTTGGGAAAGCTGGTCGTGAACGCCTTGGGCTGTCTGTTGTTTGGAACCGTGTGGGGGGTTTTTACCCTTCGGCTGACTCATGTCTCTCCGCTGTGGTCGTTGGCTCTGCTCGGGGGTTTTTGCGGGGCTTTTACGACCTTTTCAACTTTTGCGTTTGAGGCACATCGACTCTCCGGCCAGGCATCCATCCACCACGCGATCGGTTATCTCATCCTCAGCAACGCCGCGGGCCTGCTTTTGGTTTGGATCGGGGCCGAACACCTCGCGCGTTTGTGGATGACGCGATAAACCACGTTGTCCCCCACGCCACACCGGCTACAATGTCCGATTCCCCGTATTTTCCGCCCGAGACCCGCCAGCGTCTCCCCGCCCGAGCCCGCCCATGCCGCCCGAAACCCTTGATCCCCCCGCCAAGCCCCAACGCACCTCGCGCATTAACGCCGTCATCCGCTTCGCCGGCGACTCGGGCGACGGCATGCAACTCGCCGGCACCCAGTTCACCGACACTTCCGCCGTCGCGGGCAACGACGTCGCCACCCTCCCGGACTACCCCGCGGAAATCCGCGCCCCCGCGGGCACCGTCGCCGGCGTCTCGGGCTTCCAGATCAACTTCGCCAGCGAAAACATCTACACCCCCGGCGACATCGTGCACGCGCTCATCGCCATGAACCCCGCCGCCCTCAAAGCCCACATCCACGACGTCGAGCCCGGCGGCTACGTCATCGTCAACGACACCGAGTTCTCCAAAACCAACCTCAAAAAAGCCGGCTACCCCCTGATCGAAGGCACCAAAGACCACGTCAACCCCCTCGATGACCCGGCCCTCAACGCCCAGTACAAAATCATCCGCGTCCCCATCACCTCGCTCAACCAGGAAGTCCTCAAAGAGTCGGGCCTCAACCCCAAGGGCGTCAACCGCTGCCGCAACATGTGGGCGCTGGGCCTGGTCTATTGGCTCTTCGAGCGCCCGCTCGACACCACGATCAAAAACCTCAAAGACACCTTCGAGGTCCGCAAAAACATGCCCGAGGTCGCCGCCGCGAATATCCGGGCGCTGCGGGCCGGCTACGACTTCGGCGAAACCGCCGAGC
This sequence comes from uncultured Phycisphaera sp., assembly GCA_964409095.1. Taxonomy (GTDB): domain Bacteria; phylum Planctomycetota; class Phycisphaerae; order Phycisphaerales; family Phycisphaeraceae; genus Algisphaera. Next base: position 7,837 of record CAYPCC010000133.1, read on the forward strand.
TGTTTCCCGTGACCTACCGCGTGCCGCAGGCCGACATCAAGCCCGGCAAGTACCGCAAAATCACCGGCAACGAAGCGCTGGCGATGGGGCTGGTCACCGCCTCGAAGCTGGCCGACAAAAACCTGATTTACTGCTCGTACCCGATCACCCCGGCCTCCGACATCCTGCACTACTTGGCGCCGCAGAAGCACTACGGCGTCAAGACGTTTCAGGCCGAGGACGAGATCGCCGCGTGTTGCGCCGCGATCGGCGCGTCCTTCGCCGGCCAACTCGCCGTCACCGGCACCTCCGGCCCGGGCCTCGCGCTCAAGGGCGAAGCGATGGGCCTAGCCGTCATGACCGAACTGCCCCTGGTCGTGGTCAACGTCCAGCGCGGCGGGCCGTCCACCGGCCTGCCCACCAAGACCGAGCAGTCCGACCTCCTGCAGGCCATGTTCGGCCGCAACGGCGACTGCCCGATGGTCGTCCTGGCCCCCAAGTCCCCCGCCGACTGTTTCACGATGGCCATCGAAGCCTGCCGCATCGCCATGCAACACATGGTCCCCGTCCT
>CAYPCC010000134.1:0-8367 GCA_964409095.1 uncultured Phycisphaera sp.
GTAACCTGCCCAAGATCCTCCTGGCCGACGAACCCACCGCCAACCTCGACTTCAAGACCGGCCAACTCATCCTCGACATCCTCGAGCGCATCAACCAGGAACGCGGCGTCACCATCGTCTGCTCCACCCACGATCACCGCCTGCTCCAGCTCTGCGACCGCATCTTCTGGGTCCGCGACGGCCAGATCGACCGCGTCGAAAAACAAGAAGACCTCAAAATCACCGCCGGCTCGATGGGGGGCGAATGATGCGGCTCCTCTTGCTCCTGCTTGCTAGCCTCTGGTGTTCAAACGCGGCGCACGGCTTGCCGACGTTGGCTTACGATTTGGAGTTGCTGGGCAAGGAATCTCACCGTTTGGCCGGCACTTTGCCCAACCGGATCGCCGCCCAATACATCCGCCAGCAGCTAGGCCTGGCGGGTGTGTCGCAGGTTCACGATCTTGATTTTTCGGTCGTCGATTTTTCAACCTCCCACCGGACGATTCGGCTCGGCTGGGGCGAAGATGAATCCGTGAAGCTACACCCCTTGCGACCCAATCTTGTGGCCCGCTCTACGGTCGCCGAGCCGATCACCGCGCCGTTGATTTACGCCGGCCGGGGCGAAGTGGGTGATTGGGGTGGGCGTTCGGTGGATCGAGCGGTGGTGGCGCTCGAGTACGACTGCGGGGCGAACTGGGAACGCGCATTCGCACGCGGTGCGTCGGCCGTGGTCTTTCTCGGCAGCGGCGACGAACACCACGGCGTCGCTAAACACGCCCCGGTCCCGCTCGACCTGCCACGGTTCTATGTAGATTCAAGTGCGGCCGACCTGCTCCGGCAAGACCGCGATGAAGTGGTGCTTGAATCACGTCAACACCGCGACGAAGAAAAAGTTTTAGACCAACGCGGATCGAACATCGTGGCATTCATTCCGGGGACCGATCCGCAAGCGGAGGCGTTGGTCGTGACCGCTGCGTATGACACCTTCGGCGTGGTCCCGACACGGTCTCCCGCAGCGCGGCGGGCGGCGAACGTGTCGGGGTTGCTGCGCTTGGCGGAAACACTGACCGAGTCGCCACCAAAGCGGGACGTGTGGCTGCTGTTCCAAGACGCCGCAGCGCAGCGTCACCGCGGGGCGCGGGTGTTCTACGACGCGGTGACGATGACCGATGACGTCAACGCCGAGATCGCGGCGCAACACAATGACGAAGCCGAGCGGGTCGCCCAAGCGTTAGCCGAGTTGGCGAATCAGCCGAGCTTTTCGCGCTGGCTGGGCCAACGCCTGCAAGCCACCGCCGACGCGACGCGGGCCGACCGCGACCGCCAGCGACAACTTCTGCGTCGCGGCACGGCCGAGGCCGACAACCCGGACGAACTCGAAGCCCTGGGCGAAGCAGTCGCGGGGTGGGACCGCGTTCGCCGATGGTTGAATCAATCGGATCGCTGGGTCGATGCCCCGGTTGGCGACGAAAATTTTGTGGCGGAGTTGAAACGGCAGACCCGTTGGTCGTTGGACAAGCGTGCCCACGAACTCAGCTCGCTGCAGCAACGTGATGCGCAACGCACCGCGCTGCGAAACACGCTGAAGCGCGACGGCGAATCGATGCCGCGGGTCGTGCTGCACATCGACCTCGATCTATCAGACGTGGGCTCGACGTGGTCCGCGGTGACGGGCGACTGGACCGATCGGCTATACGCCATGCGATCGCCCAAGTCCGAGGCGGATGCGCCGGGGTATCACCTGCGGGTGCTCTCGGCGTTGCGGCAGATCGCCGAGCGGGCCGAGCCCGGGACGTTCAAGCGTTTGGATACCGGTCCGTTGGAAAGCCCGTCGCTGGGCGCATCGTTTGTGCCGGGGCGCTACGTCAACGCCGGCTCGGTCGCGGGGAGCCATGGCCTCTACCACGTCGCGCTCATGACCGGCCACGACGCCCGGGTCCGCGACGGGCAACCCTCCGACACCCCCGACCACTTCAACTTTGAAAACTTTGAAGCCCAGCTCGACGAAGCGATCGCGCTGATCGCCGCGGCGGCGGATGACCCGGCGTTATCGCTACGGCCGACGTTTTCACCCACGGCCGTGGCCCAGCGAACGGGCTGGGACGGGCAACGCCCGACCGGGGCGTTGGTGACCCGCCGCGTGACCGGCGGTTTATCGGAGAACCGCCCGGCCGAGAACGTCACGGTCGCGCTCTGGCCGGGCGACAAGGGCAACGCCGATGCGGCGTGGCGGGCGTTGTCGCATGATGCCCCGGCCGACTACCTGCCGTTCGATCTGACGCGGACCAATGAGCACGGCCGATTCGAGATCCTCGGGCTGCGCTCCGACATCGACAGCCAAGTCACGGCCTTTGCGTTCGAGGCGGATGACGCCGGCCAACTCGCCGCGGTGCCGACGCAATCGACGTTGGCCCACGACATCTTTAGCGCCATCCGTGTGGACCTTTTTGCCGGGCAGAGCTACGGCCTGACGTGGTGGGGCGATGCGCAAGACTACTCCGGCCAAACCGCGGTGCTGCGCGCGAGTTCGGACGCGGCCTATCGCCCGAACCTGTCGCTAATCGGGCAAGGCGGTCGGCAGCGGTTTTGGGTGCTGGCCGACCGGGCCGCCGAGCCGGGCGTGAAAGTATTTGCGGCGCAGGGGCCGGTCGCGTTGGGCATGGATGAAGACAACGAGGTGGCGCAAGGTGTCGCGGTGGCGCGGTTCGCTGAGCCCGCGCCGTGGGCCGAGCAAACCGCGACCGACATGTGGCGGCTTAACGAAGGCCGGCTGTCGGCCTTGCGGCGACGGGGCGTGACAGCGCCCGACCTCGAAGTGTTGCACGCCCGAGCGGGGCGGGCGATCGAATCGGCTGGCGACTCGGCCACGGCCTCGCTCAACAGCGCCGCGTTGTCCCAGCGCATCTACCCGCAGTTGCGATCGACCATGGACGACTTGGTGTACGCGATCGTGGTTTTGCTGCTGCTCACGATCCCGTTTGCGTTTGCGATGGAGCGGCTGGTGTTTGGCGCGGCGGGGGTGTACGGCCGGATCGCGGGGTTTGTGGCGATGTTCCTGGCGACGTTTGCTGTGCTGTACGCCACGCACCCGGGGTTTGCGGTGGCGTCCACGCCGGTGATGATCTTCTTGGCGTTTGCGATCGTGTTGCTGTCGTCGATGGTGATCTGGGTGTTGGTCCGGCGGTTCCAGACCGAGTTGGCCGTGATGCAGGGCCGGCCACCCGGCCGCGACGGCGGGGGGATGCGCGGCTTCGGCGCAGCGGTGAGCATGGGCATGTCCACGATGCGGCGACGCCCGACGCGGACCATCCTCACGGCGACGACCGTCGTGATGTTGACGTTCACGGTGCTGTGTTTTGCCAGCGTCAGCCGAGAGATCGGCGTGCGGTCGGTGGGGCTGGGCCCGGCGACGGAGGTGATGCCCAGCCGCGCGGTCATGGTGCGCAAGCTCGACGCGGGGCCGATGGGATTGGGAATGCTCGACCTCTTGGCCGGGACCCGAGCCGGAGCTTCGGCGGCGGCCGGCGAACTTCCGGGGGCTGCGTGGATCGAAAGTTGGTGGCGGGTGGCGACGCCGCAGGACGATCGGCCGATCACCATCGCCCGCCTCGACGACGGGCGGGCGGTGCGGCTGGGCGGGGTGATAGGCGTGGACCCGCAACTCTTGGCGACTTGGCCGCGGTCGAGCGAAGCGTTCGAGCTTGAATCGCAAGCGGCCAAGATCGCACTCGCCGACGGGCAACTCTTTTTACCCGGCGAATCGATGGCCGCCCTCAACCTCGCCCCCGGCGACGCGGTGTTGTTGGACGGACGAAAAGTCGTCGTGGCCGGAGCGACGAACGGCCCGGCACTCACGCAGCTTCGTCAGGTCGACGGCGAACCCTGGCTGCCGATCGATGTCTCGACCCAAGCCGCGCTAAACAGCAACCCAACGCAGCCGTCGGGCGATGCGGCCCAGAGCGTTGCGGGCAACCTCATCCGGCTGAGCGCCTCGCAAGTCGCGGTCACGTCCAACGCGGTGGTCGAACAACTCGGCGGCGACCTGCGCAGCCTGACGTGTTGGGTGAGCGACGGCGTCGAGCCGGGGGACGTCGCCGGGGAAGCCGCGACGGTCGCGGGATCGCCGGTGTGGGTCACGGGAGCGAACGGCGCAGAACGCCTGACGCTCGGCGGGATCACGCGGGTCAGCGGCGTGTGGCGGCTCGTCGCGCCGGTGTTGCTGGGCGGACTGATCATCTTCGGCACGCTGCTCGGCTCGATCTCGGACCGGCAAAAAGAAATCTACACGTTCAGCGCCTTGGGCTTGGGTCCGCGGCATGTGGGGATGTTGTTTTTCGCCGAGGCCGCGGTGTATGCCGTGGTCGGCGGTTTGGGCGGGCAACTACTCGCGCAGGTCGTTGCGCTCGGGGCGTCGTGGATGTCGGCGTGGGGGTGGATCCGGCCGGTGTCGATAAACTTTGCTTCGACGCAGGCGTTGTTTGCGATCGGCGTCGTGATGGCGACCGTCATGGTCTCGGCGATCTACCCCGCGATCCGCGCATCCAAGTCCGCCAACCCGGGGTTGGCCCGCGCATGGGTGATGCCTTCGCCCGAAGCCGCGCCTCGGGATCACGAGCTGAACATGATGTTTCCGTTTACCGTCTCGGCGTATGACCTGACCGGCGTGGTCGCGTTTTTGGCCGAGCACTTTCGGCAGCACGCCGACGCCGGCCTCGGGCCGTTCGCCGCATCGGAGGTGCGGGTCCAGCGCGACGAACAGGCGCGGCTGCAACTCGTCGCCGAGGTCGCCCTCGCGCCGTTCGACCTGGGCGTCACCCAACAGCTTTCGCTCACCGGCGTCGCGTCCGACATCGCGGGCGTGGACGAAGTTGCGGTCCGCCTCGAACGGTTGTCGGGCACCAAGGGCGACTGGGTCCGGGCCAACCGTGTGTTTATCAAACGCCTGCGTCGGCAGTTCTTGGTGTGGCGGACGCTGCCCGCCGAGGCGGTCGAAGCGTATCGCTTGGCGACGCTGGAAGCCTTAGGCGAACGCCAGAATGCCGACGCGGAGGACTTGGCCGAGATCGACGGCGGGGGGGTGGCCTATGACTGATCGGCCGACTCCAGACAAATCAAAAAAAGCCAAGCGTGTCGATCGCGAGCTCGAAGAGTTCCGCTCGCTGATGGAGCCGCCATCGACGTTCACCGACGGCTTCACCTGGGCGTCGTTTTTCGGGGCGTTGTTCGTCGCGGTGCTGATGGTGCCGGGCTCGATCTACATGACACTCTTAGCCGGCTCGGCCATCGGTCCCGCGGCGCAGTGGGTCACGTTGATCCTGTTCATCGAAGTCGCCCGCCGGGCCAACAAAGCGCTGGGCCACGCGCAAATCTTCACGCTGTTTTACCTGAGCGGCGCAATCATGGTCACCGCCTCACAGCTCCAAGGCGGCTTCCACGGCGGACTCGGCGCACTGTGGGGACAGTTCTTCGTGCAGAGCGACGCGGCCGAGGCGGCGGGGCTGGCCGATAAAATCCCGTCGTGGGTCACGCCCAGCGATCCGGCGGTGCTCGGGCAACGCAGCTTATTGATGTGGGAGTGGGCGGGGCCGATCGCGCTGATCGCGTTCACGATGATCATCGGGCGGATCGACAACATGATCCTGGGCTACGGCCTGTTCCGCCTCACCTCCGACATCGAAAAACTCCCCTTCCCCATGGCCCCCGTCGGGGCCCAAGGGATACTCGCGCTCTCCGAAGAGCAGACCGAAGAAGACGCCAAGTGGGACTCGGTCATGCCCGACGACAGCCCGCCGGCGGACAACGCCCCCGGAAGTTTTGATCCCAAGGATACAAGTTGGCGGTGGCGCGTCTTCTCGATCGGGGCGGTGATTGGGCTGGTGTTTGGTTTGGTGTATTTAGGCTTACCCACCGTGACCGGAGCGTTGCTCGGCACGCCGATCACGATCATCCCGATCCCGTTCATCGATTTTACGCAAGAAACGTCGCAGTGGCTGCCCGCGGTGGCGACGGGGATTTCCTTGGATTTAGGGCAATTTATCTTGGGGATGGTTTTGCCCTTCTGGGCCATGGTGGGAACGTTTGTCGGCTTATTGGTCACGTTTATCGCCAACCCGTTTCTTTATGAAGCGGGGGTGCTCACTTCGTGGAACGAAGGCGACGCGATGCAAGCGACGTTTTATAAAAACACGGTGGATTTTTATCTGTCGTTTTCGCTGGGTGTGGCGGCGGCGATCGCGGTCGCGGGGTTTATTTCGGTGGGCAAAGCGCTTTGGCGGGCCAAGCGTGAAGCGCGGGAACACGCCGCGGAGGGCGACACGGTCTGGAATGAACTCGACATCCCCGAAGGCCGGGGCGACATTCGGCCGTGGCTGATCTTGGCGACGTATCTCGTCTCGACGTCGTTGTATCTGGGCGTATCTTGCTGGCTACTTTATATTTCCGACGGCCGTATCCCGCTGTCGCTCGTGGCGATCATGTTGTTTTACGCGCTGTTCTACACGCCGGTAATCAGCTACGTCACCGCCCGGCTCGAAGGCATCGCGGGGGAAGTGATCAACGTGCCGTTCGTGCGGGAGGCGAGCTTTATTTTGTCGGGGTATCAAGGCGTGGCCGTGTGGTTCTTGCCGGTGCCGCTGCACAACTACGGCAGCATGACCGTGTTCTACCGCCAATGCGAACTCACCGGCACCAAGTTCAAATCCATCTGGAAATCCGAGCTTTTACTCACCCCCATCATCCTCATCGGCTCGCTCGCCTTCGCCCACTTCATCTGGCGCCTCGGCCCGATCCCCGGACCAAGCTACCCGTTCGCTCAAGAGTGGTGGGAAGTGACCGCCGAGCAGCAGGCCCTGATCTTCAGCTCCACCCTGGGCGGGTTCAGCGAGTTTGAGCGTGCGATTGACCTCAACACGATTCTTGCCGGCGCGGGCATCGGCGGGCTCTGCTTCGCGGGCTTGTCGTGGTTGGGTGCGCCGGTCTTTCTTACTTACGGCATCGTACGCGGGCTCAACCAAACGCTACCCTACGCCGTGATCCCGCAATTCATCGGCGCACTGATCGGCCGCTACTACTTCCAGAAAAAACTCGGCCTGCGTTGGCGACAGTACATCCCCGTCGTCGCCGCGGGCTTCAGCTGCGGCATGGGCCTCATCGGCACGCTCGGCGTGGGCTTCACGTTCCTCGCCAAGAGCGTGTTCAAACTCCCGTACTAACTAAAAGTACGTTTACAAATCACCCAATCACAAAATGACCCAACCCCTCATCACCGCCGAAAACCTCACCAAGGTCTACCCCCTCAAGGGCCGGGCCAAGGCGGAGGTGCGGGCGCTCGACGGGGTGAGTCTGACGGTCAGCCGCGGGGAATACCTGTCGATTATGGGGCCATCCGGCTCGGGGAAATCGACGCTGTTCAATATCATCGGGGCGTTGGATAAGCCGACGTCGGGGGACGTGCGCATCGGCGATCTTTCGCTGCCGGCGTTATCGTCCAAGCAACTCGCCTACGTCCGCGGGCAACATTTAGGCTATGTGTTTCAGGCGTACAACCTGATCCCGTCGCTGACCGCCTTGAAAAACGTGGCGTTGCCGCGGGTCTTTGCGGGCGAATCCCCCGAAGAGGCCGATCGGGCGGCGACCCTACGCCTCGAACAAGTCGGCCTCGGCCACCGGCTCACGCACCGCCCCGATGAACTCTCCGGCGGCCAGCAACAACGCGTCGCCATCGCCCGCGCTCTGGTCAACGACCCGTCGATCATCCTTGCCGACGAACCCACCGCCAACCTCGACCTGGTCACCGGCGAACAGCTCATCGACCTGCTCAAATCCCTCTCGACCACCTCCGGCGTCACGATCATCGCCGCCACCCACGACCACAAGATGCTCGCTCAATCCGACCGCGTCGCGTGGGTGCGTGATGGCAAGATCGAAAAAATCCAAACCGCGGATCAACTCAACATCCAGACCGGCCGTATCGAAGCCAAGCAATGAGTTATACGCATCCCACTCTGACCTCTCGCGCTCACTTGGCGCTTGTTTGCCATTGCGCTTCGTCCCGCCCGCCGCGGTGATGTGTGGCGACAAGGATGTCGTTGATGCACGTCGTGTCTCACCACAGCCGTGAAGAACTTCAAATCCTACAGGACCACGCGGCGAAGTCGGCGATAGTCCTCAAACTCCGAGCGATCCAACTGGCCCGCGACGGGTGGACCGCCACGCACATCGGTGAGGCGCTGGGCAAGAGCTACCCCGACAAGCGGATCGAAGTCTGGTTTCAGGACGAAGCCCGCTTCGGGCAACAAGGAACGCTGACCCGCAAGTGGGCACGCCAAGGCTCGCGTCCACCGGCCGTCAAGCAGACACGCTACGACTACCTCTACGTCCTGGGCGCCG
>CAYPCC010000135.1:0-8098 GCA_964409095.1 uncultured Phycisphaera sp.
CCGCCAACCTCGAAATGATGCTCCGGGCCACCGACCAGATCCCGCTGAACTTCGGCTTCCTGGGCAAAGGCAACACCGCCCTGCCCCAAGGCCTCTCCGAACAAATCGCCGCCGGCGCGATCGGGATGAAGCTCCACGAAGACTGGGGCACGACGCCCGCCGCGATCGACTGCTGCCTCGGCGTCGCCGATGACATGGACGTCCAAGTCTGCATCCACACCGACACGCTCAACGAGTCCGGTTTTGTCGAAGCCTCGATCAAGGCCTTCCGGGGCAGGACGATCCACACCTACCACACCGAAGGCGCCGGCGGCGGACACGCCCCGGACATCATCAAGGTCTGCGGCGAGCCGAATGTCATCCCGTCCTCGACCAACCCGACCCGGCCGTACACCGTCAACACGATGGATGAGCACCTGGACATGCTCATGGTTTGTCACCACCTCGACAAAAGTTTGCCCGAGGACGTGGCCTTTGCCGAGAGCCGTATCCGCGGCGAGACGATCATGGCCGAGGACATTTTGCACGACCTGGGCGCGTTTTCGATCATGGGCAGCGACAGCCAAGCCATGGGCCGCGTCGGCGAAGTCATCACCCGCACCTGGCAAACCGCCAGCAAGATGAAAGACCAGCGCGGCACATTTGCTTCCGACGCCGCCACTTCCGGGGGCGGCGATAATGACCGCATCAAACGCTACGTCGCCAAGTACACGATCAACCCCGCGATCGCCCACGGCATGTCGCACCTCATCGGAAGCATCGAAGTCGGCAAGCTCGCCGACCTGGTGCTGTGGAAGCCCGCGTTCTTCGGGGCCAAGCCCGAGATCGTCATCAAAGGCGGCCACATCGCCTGGGCCCAGATGGGCGACCCCAACGCCTCGATCCCCACGCCACAACTCGTCCACATGCGCCCGCAGTTTGGCGCACAGCCCGGCGCGGTGGGCATGACCTCGTTTAGCTTCGTGAGTCAGGCCGCGCAGGCCGCCGACGTCCGCAGCCGCTACGGCCTAGCCAAACAAACCGTGGCCGTGAAAGACTGCCGGGGCATCGGCAAAGCCGACATGAAACTCAACGACGCGATGCCCAAGATGGACGTCGACCCCGAGACCTACAAAGTCACCGCCGACGGCGAGTTCCTCGAATGCGCCGCCGCCGAGTCGCTGCCGTTGGCGCAGAAGTATTTCTTGTTCTGAGTGTTGACTTGGTGACTTATCACAACCGGGTCATCACTTGCTCGCGCTGGGCGTCGTGGACTTGGTAGAAGGCTTTTTCCCATTCCTTGGTTTTGTGTTCGAGGTAAATGGGTTTGTATGAGCCGAAGGCGGTTTCGACGATCGGGTCGGCGTCGAAGGCTTCGAGGGCGTGGAGCAGCGTGGGCGGGAGGATGTGGATGCCGTGGGCGGCGAGTTGTTTTTTGTCGAGTTGGTAGAGGTCGTTGTTGAACGGCTGGCCGGGGTCAAGCTCTAGGTCGATGCCTTCGAGGCCGGCGTGGAGCATGAGGGCGGCGGCGAGGTACGGATTGACCGACATGTCCACCGCGCGGTTTTCGACACACGGCCGATTGAGCGGGGCGCGGAGCATGGCCGAGCGGTTGTTGTGGCCGTAGGTCTGCATCACGGGGGCCCACGAAAAATCGCCCAGCGCCCCCTGGGCGATCAGGCCCTGGTAGGAGTTGTAGGTTGAGCACGACACGGCCGTGATCGCCCCGGCGTGCTTGAGCAGGCCCGCGATGAAGTGGTAGCTCGCCTTGCTCAGCGGCAGGCCGTAGCGGTTGGCCCAATCGACATCTTCGGGCTTGTTCTCGTCGAAGACGAAGATGTTGTCGCCCGACTCGATATCCGCCAGCGACATGTTGAAGTGTGCGCCGCTGCGGAAGTCGTGGGCGAAGGGCTTGGGCATGAACGTGGCGATCGCGTCGAGCTTTGCCGCGACGTGCTTGGCCATCATGCGGAAGAAGATCAGGCGGTCCGACGAGGTGAGCGCATCGCTGAAGCCGAAGTCGAATTCGTGTTGGCCCTGGCCGCATTCCTGGTCGAAGCTGTAGAGGCCCCAGCCCAGCTGTTCGAGGTATTCGGTCATGGGTTCGAGGAAGGGCAGGGACTCGGCGGTGAGTTGGAGGTCGTAGCAGGCGTTGGGGCCGTGGTATTTCGTTTGGGTGATGGGCTTGATCTGGCCGGTCTGGCTTCCGGGGGCGGGGGTGGGGTCGGTTTGGTAGAGGTAAAACTCCGGCTCGATGCCGAGGTTGAAGGTCAGGCCGCGGTCTTGAGCCTTCGCCATCGCGGTGCGCAGGAGGCGGCGGGGGTCATTGGCGTAGGGTTGGCCGTGGTGGTAGAGGTCGGCGTGGAACCAGGCTTTGGTCGTATCCCACGGCAAGACGATCCCCGTGTCGAGGTCGGGCACCGCGGCGCACTCGTCTTCGTGCGGGCCAGCCAGGCCCAGCCCTTCGACCGCGCCGACGGTGTAGAGCTCGGCACCCTTGCACATTTTTTCAAACGCCGACAGCGGCGTGGCCTTGGCCTTGGGGGCGCCGTAGATGTCGGTGTACACGGCGAAGCAGTGCTTGACCCCGGCCGACTCGAATTGCTTGCGATACGCCGCGACCCGCTGGGCGTCCGGCGAAAAGCCCGGCGGGACGGTGAGCTTGGCGCGGGTCAGTTCGGTCGTGGGCGGGGTCATCGAAGTCATGGTGAAACTCGGGGCGGGATGAGAAAAATCGAAACAACAAGCAAGGCATCATCCTCAACGCGGCGACCCGCCCAAAGCCTCAGCGACCGACAACGGCGGCGCTTCGGTCTTGGCTTGTTCCAACACGTCCGCCAGCGCGTCGCCCATCTCGATGAACAATGCGCGGCCGCGCTCGGCGGTGGCGAGCGACGGCTGGCCGGTGACGCCGTTGGTGCTGGTCAGGGCGACGGGATACGAAAACACCTTGCCCGCCGTGCGGTCCGCATCGTCGGCCGCGCCGGAGCGGATCATCTCCATGTCGCACGCGGCGGGGTCGAGGTACAGCATCAGGTCGGTCTCGGCCCGGTTGGCGTGCAGGTCGTCGGCGTCGCTGATGAAGTAGTCCCAGATCGCGGGGGTGAGTTGGTAGGTGTTGGCGAGGCCGACTTGGAGTTGGCCCAGGTGATCGGTGCGGAGGCGATCGACCGCGGTACGCAGCGTCGCGTCATTCCCGAAGTGAGCGTTGACGATCAAGACCCGCGTCCACCCGTCGGCGAGCAGCCACGCGACCATCTCCCGCACCGCGGTGGCCAACGTTTCGTGCATCAGCGACACCGTGCCCGGCCAACGGTGGGTGTGGCCCACCGACACGCCGAAGCTCATCGTCGGCAACACCACCGCCCCCGCTTTCCCCGAGGCGTAATGCGTGACCGCGGTGACGATCGCGTTGTCGGTGCCCGTGGGCAGGTGCGGGCCGTGCTGCTCGGTCGCGCCGACCGGCAACACCACCAGCCCCGGCCCGGCGTCACGCAGCGCCGCGAGCTGCGACCAACTCAGCCGGTCCCAACGTAGCGGCGGGGCAAACGCCTCGTCGGCCAAACCGGGGCCGGGCGATAGGGGGGCGGTGTCTGACGTAGGCATACTCCGCGAGGGGCAAAGCCTGTGCCACGCTCGCCCCGCTGCATCCGGATTGATACATGCGCGCATCAATTAGGCAAGCCCGGCCGAAATAGATGCAACCGCGCATTAATCAGGCGGCCCGGTCGCCGTGATCGTCGCTGGGGCGGGGTCTGGGGGGTTGGCACCGCGTTTGCAAATCATCTCGCATCGCCCGGCTTGCGATCTCGTCATTCATTCTTGACCGAAAGAGACCCCCATGCACCGACTCGAATCACTGGCCCGTTGCATCACGCTGGCGCTGGTCGCCGCGACGTTTACGTTTTTCTCCGCCGGGCCCGCCTCGGCCGAGCCGCTGAAAATCGCCTACTCCGACTGGCCCGGCTGGGTCGCGTGGGAGATCGGCATCCAGAAAGGCTGGTTTGAAGACGCCGGCGTGGACGTCGAGTTTGTCTGGATGGACTACGTCGCCTCGATGGACGCTTACGCCGGCGGACAGGTCGACGCTGTCACCATGACCAACGGCGACGCACTCGTCACCGGCGCGACCGGTAAACCCTCGGTCGGCATCATCATCAACGACTTCTCCAACGGCAACGACAAGATCGTCGGCGGCCCGGGCATCAGCTCCATCGCCGACCTCAAGGGTAAAAAGGTCGGCGTCGAGATCGGCTTCGTCTGCCACCTGCTCCTGCTCAAAGGCCTCGAAGCCGCGGGCATGACCGAGGCGGACGTCGAACTGGTCAACATGTCCACCAACGACGCCGCCCAAACCCTCGCCTCGGGCGATGTCGCCGCCATCGGCGCGTGGCAGCCCAACTCCGGCCAAGCGCTGGCCGAGGTCGCCGGGTCCAGCGAAATCTTCACCTCCGCCGACGCCCCGGGCATCATCTACGACCTGCTCTACGTCAGCCCCGAATCCCTCAAAGCCCAGCGCGACGACTGGATGAAAGTCGTCGGCGTCTGGTACCAGATCGTCGACTACCTCCAAGACCCCGCCAACATGGACGAAGCCCTCGAGATCCTCTCGGCCCGCGTCGAGATCACCCCCGAAGAGTACCGCCCGTTCTTCGGCGGCACGAAAATCCTGACCCTCGACGAAGCCCTTGAAGTCTGGGAAGACGCCGAGGGCTTCGGCTCGGTGTACGGCTCGTCGGTCATCGCCGACAAGTTCAACGTCGATAACGCGGTCTACGAAAAACCCCAAGACACCGACGCCTACCTCGACCCGTCGTTGACCGAAGACTACGCCGACTCGAAGTAAATCATTCATGCACGCTTGACGGACGCGCGGCGGAGATCGCCGCCCGTCCGATTGGATTGAATGGGATTGAGTCCGCGTTTTGGTTTCCTCATCGGTGAAGTGTTATGCCGCAATCGTCATGGTTCACGGTCACCGGCGGCCTGTCGGCCAAGCGATCGATGCCGCTGGTCATTGCGTCGTTTGTGTTGCCGATGGCGTTGTGGTGCGTGGTGAGTTATGTGCCGTTTGTCTGGCACCCGTTGGTGAACGTCGAGGTGCCCGGGGGTACGTTCTACCGGATTGGTGATCGGCCCAACAAGGCCGACTTCCGCGGCGAGCGTGAAGAAGCCCTGGCCGCCAACGCCTTGATCGAAGAGCAACGCGCCTCCGGCAAGCCCCTCGACGAGCGGGCCAGCCGCGTCAAGCGGGCCAACAAACCCGCGGTCAAACAGTTCGGCCCCTACGCCGAGGCCAACGGCTGGCTCAGCGCCCAAGACGCTTTGGACGAAACCGCGGTCTTCGCCGCGATGCAGCAATACCTTAACGGCGAACTCAAACCCATCACCGCCGACCTCTCCGCCGAGAACCGCGCGATCGTGGCGGCCAACGCCGCGACGCTCGCCGCGCTGCAAGCCACGGATTCCACCTCACTCGCGCTGCCGGGCGACGTGTACCTGCTCAATCTCGTGCCCCAAGGTCGGCCGGAGAACCCCGTGTTCCTGCCGCCGCCGCACGAAGTGGGGTTAGCGTTTTACGATGCTTTTGTCACCCCGCCCCGCCGCGAGGGTGAGCCGTGGCTCCACGAGCGCCTGGGCGAGAGCATCGCCACCATCACCCAAGGCTTCGGCCTTGCCTGCCTGATCGGATTACCCCTCGGGCTGATCTGCGGCGGGTTCCCGTTCTTTTCCAAGCTCACCGAGCCGGTGGTCAACTTCGTCAGCTATATCCCGCCGCCGGCGTTTGGCGCACTGCTGATTGCGATCTTCGGAATCGCCGGCGGCCCCAAGATCGCCATGGTCTTTATCGCCGCGGTCTTCCCGCTGATCCTCATGGTCGCCAAGACCGCCCGGCTGATGGAGCCGTCGCTGCTCGAAGCGGCGCAGACGCTGGGGGCTTCGCGTCGTCGACTCTTTATGCGGGTCATCGTGCCGGGCGTGCTTCCTAACGTGTGGAACGATTTACGGATCGTGCTGGCGTTGTCGTGGACCATCCTGATTATCGCCGAGCTCACCGGGACCAAGTCGGGCATCTCGGGCTACATGCAGCAGCAGGGCCGATACCGCAACTTCGACAACGTCTTCGCCGCGATGGTGATGATCGGCATCATCGGCTTCGCGGTCGATCAATGCCTCGTGATGGCCCGCCGCGTCTTGTTTCCTTGGGCCTATGGCGGGCCTTTGAACGTGCGCAAAGCCGTGGGCGGTGCGGTCAATCGGCTGTCGGGCTGGTTGCCGTTTGGCGTCAATCGGCGACAAGCGGCGGATGAAGCCGTGAACCCTTCTGGAGGTGCGTTCGATGCGACCCACGTCTGACCTGCCCGACTACCGCGAGATGACCCCGGCCGTGCGCGACCGGTTTGCCCGCATCAAACAGCGTCCCGTCGTGCTCAGCGTCGAGCAGCTTGGACGCACGTTTATCTCCGCCCAAGGCAACCCGATCGATGCGCTCGACAACATCACCTTCGACATCCGGCGGCGAGAATTCATCTGCGTGATCGGGCCGTCGGGCTGCGGTAAATCGACGCTCAACCGCATCATCGCCGGGCTGGACTTTCCCAGCCGTGGACAGATCCTGCTCGACGGCCAACCCGTCACCGGGCCCGGACCCGACCGCGGCATGGTGTTCCAGTCCTACACGCTGTTCCCCTGGCTCACGGTCAAGAAAAACGTCATGTTCGGCCCGCTGGCCCGCGGCGTCGGACCCAACATCGCCGAGCGTGAAGCCTGTCAGTGGATCGACATGGTCGGCCTCACCGAGTTCGCCAACCACTACCCCACCCAGCTCTCCGGCGGGATGAAGCAGCGCGTCGCCATCGCCCGCGCGCTGGCCAACAAGCCCCGCATCCTGCTCATGGACGAACCCTTCGGCGCGCTTGACGCCCAGACCCGAGCCACCATGCAAGGCCACCTCCTGAAGATCTGGCAGAACATCGACGCCACCGTCTTCTTCGTCACCCACGACCTCCAAGAAGCGACCTACCTCGCCGACCGCATCGTCGTCCTCGGCCGCAACCCCGGCCACATCGCCGAGATCATCGAAAACCCCGTCCCCCGCCCCCGCCACCCCGACCAGTTCCTCGACCCCACCTTCCTCGCGGTCCAGCAACACCTCGAACACCTCATCCACCCCCCCGAACAAGCCCACGACGAAAAACCCTTCCACGTCCCCCGCATGACCCTCGTCGGCGACGACGTGTTTTAACCGCCACCCCACCCCCGCTCCTGCCCCCGGAATTTTTCGCGCCTCGCCCCCACCCACCCCTCATTCCTCATTCCTCACCCCTCCAAAACCCTATGGGACTAAGCAACCGCGAAGCAGCCGAACGCACCCGCGTCAACATCATTGACGCCGCGCTGTCGCTGTTTTCCAAACGCGGCTACGGCCACACCAGCCTCGAAATGATCGCCAACGAACTGGGCATGACCCGCGGGGCGGTCTACGGCCACTTCAAAAACAAACTCGACCTCTACACCCAACTCATGCAGCTCAGCCAAAAGCCGCTGTACGACATCATGCACCGCGCACTGAGCGCCGACGACCCGCCGCTGGACGTACTCAGCCGCTTTATGCACGAATGGCTCGAACTCCTCGAAACCAATCCCAACCACCGCGCTTCCTTCGAAATTCTGCTCAATAAAACCGAACTCACCGACGAACTCAGCGACTACCTCGAATCCGAGTACTCCCTCACCGACGCGATGATCCAAGGCGTCGCCACGCTCATCGAACGCGCCATCGCTGCGGACCAACTGCCCGCGGCCACCGACGTCCGCTTCCAGTCCCTCGCCGCGTACAACCTGCTCATGGGCATCACCCACACCTGGCTGTTCAACCCCCGGCTGTTTCGCCTGCAAGACCAGGGGCCCCCAATGATCCAAAACTATTTCATCACCCTACGCCCGACCCGCGTCACCCAGCGCCGCCCCGCCGCGCTGCGCTGATAACCTAACCCCCGACCCGATTCCATCCCGCCCCCGACTCTCGCCCCCCGGAGCCTCACGATGACCGATTCGCCGCTCAAAGAACCTCTCGACCCCAAGCAGATGAAGGGCTACCTCGCGGCGCTCAAGGAAC
>CAYPCC010000136.1:0-8036 GCA_964409095.1 uncultured Phycisphaera sp.
TTGTTCTTTTCGTGGTACAGGACGGTGCAGTCGTCGTGGCTTTCGTAGCCCTTGAGGATCTCGCGGGTGCGGTCGGTCGAGAAGTCGTCGACGAGGATGAGCTGTTTCTCGATGTCTACCGCGCGGACCTGGCGGATGATTTCGTCGAGGGTTTCTTCTTCGTTGTAGATCGGGATTACGACGCTAAGTTTCATCGCGTGCTTTCGACAAGGGTTTAATCGTGGGGTGGGTTCAGTAGGGGTCGCGGCGAGAGGTCACGGCGAAACAGGCGTTTGGGGTTCGGGAACCTTCGTTTCGATCGGCGGGGGCGGGTTGATCTCGCCAATCGGCGGCGTCGGCGTCGGGGGCGTCGCGGGCTTGTCGAACTCGATCGGCAGGTCGTTGACGTCGGCCTGGGGGCCGGCGGGGATGGGCGGCGGGCTGGGCTCGGCGGTGAAATCGAAGAGCGTGGCGAAGGCGTCGCCGTGTTGAATCTGTTCGCGTGGTTGGCCCATCTGTTTGGCGAGCATCTGGACGAAGGTGATTTCATTGAGCCCGCCGCGACCGATGCTGTGGGTCATCAGCAGCCAGACGCGGGGCTTGCCCTGAAGCGATTGCAGGTCGGCAAGAGCCCAGTGGCGCTGGCCATCGACGAGGGTGGTGTACTGAATCGTTGCCGGGGCGAGGTCGAACTCGTCGGAAATACTCTGCAAAAACCCCACCGAGTACATCGCTCCGCGATCGACCCAAACGATATCGCCCGGCTGCACCCGCTGCCGCAGTTCGAGCATCACCGGCTCGAGGTCGTTGTCGGCCTCCACGTTCCCCGCGGTCAGCAACGTCCCCGACGCCAAGAGCGCCCCCAGCGCCAACGCCATGCCTTCGCCAGCCCGGCCCAGCGTCCGCAGCCACGCCAACCCCATCGCCATCAACCCGATGAAGATCGGCAGCGCAAACAGCACCTGCCGCTGACCATACGGATACTGCCCCGCAAACGACATCGCCGCCAGCACCGCCCACGCCCCGACCAGCGCCCAAGGCAGCGCCCGCCGCGAACGCACCGCGGCGTAAAGCCCCAGCGCCCAGACCCCAAAGCCCAGTTGGAACATCGGCAAGTCCACCGGCCGATCAAACACGATTGCCAACTGACCAAACAGCCGGTGCGGCAAGCGGGGGTTGATCTGCAGGTAAAAATCTTCCCAGAACGTCGCCAGATAATCACTCTCGCGGTAGGCGCTCAAGACCAATGCGTACTGGGCCAAGAAGCTGCCCACCCACACGACGCCGACGCCCACGACCGCGGCGATCATCGCTTTGTTGCGCTGCCGAATCGCCAGCACCAGCAGCACGACGCCGCAGCCCGCGAGCACGATGACCGCCGTGACCGCGAACCATGTCGCCGCTGCGCCCGCCAACGCGAAGATCACCAGCCGCCACCCCCGCAGCCCCCGCCGCGCGATCCACGCCAAGAGGCAGAACAGCGTCAGCGACACCGCGAGTTCCAGGGTGTACTGCTTGGTTTGCTGCGCGAAATACGTCAGCCACGACCCGCTGGCGAACACCGCCATGCCGAACCACGCCGGCCAACCCGTGACGAGTTGACGGATGAGCAGCCAAAACAAAAACATCGACCCCACCGCCGCCGCCATCGGCACCGCGCGGAAGCCCAGCTTGTCTTCGCCGATCCACTCCATGCTCAATTTCAAAAGAAACAAAAACCCCACCGGGGCCGCCTGCTCCTGAGCCAACGGCTCGGTGAGTTGGCCAAAGCCCCGGTTGATCACGCTTTCGAGCAGCCGCATCTCGTCGACGAACAGGCTGTGCTGCCCGAGGTACGCTTCGATACACAAAAACCCGCCGGCCGCCGCGATGAGCAGCCCCAGCGCATCCCACCACCACGGCCCGCAGGGGCCGGGCGCAGCCTGGGTATCGGGTGACGGTGAAGTTTGCGTGTCGCCCCCTGGTTTCATCTAAAATCCCTCGACTTCGTATCGATGCGCGGGCAAGGCCGCTGCCCCAGCGCATCACTACCCGTGTTATCGGCACAATCCCCACGCTTCTTGAGTCATGCCCGACCCCCCGCCCCCCACCCTCGCCCAACTCGACCACGCCCACGTCTGGCACCCGTTTACGCCGATGCGGCAGTGGTGCGAGAAGCCGCCCTTGGTGATCGAGGCCGGCGACGGGCCGTACCTCATCGACACCGACGGCCGTCGCTACCTCGACGGCGTCTCGAGCCTGTGGTGCAACGTCCACGGCCACCGCGTCCCCGAACTCGATCAGGCCATCCGTGACCAACTCGATAAAATCGCCCACACCACGCTGCTGGGCCTCGCTTCGCCGCCCAGCATCGCACTCGCCGCGCGGCTGGTAGGGTTAGCCCGTAGAAACTTGTGCCCTTGCCGTTCGGATTCGGCGACCTGCTCCGCGTCGCCGTGCGGGGCGCTCAACAAAGTTTTCTATTCCGATGCCGGGGCGACGGCGCTCGAAGTCGCGTTCAAAATGGCCGTCGGCCACTGGCACCACCGCGGCTACCCCCGCAAGCATCGGTTCATTGGTTTAAGCGGCGCGTACCACGGCGACACCGTCGGCACGATGTCCGTCGGCTACTCCGACCTCTTCCACCGCGCGTTCCAAAGCATGGTCTTCCCCGTCGATTGGTTCCCCACCCCCGACGCGGTACGCCCGCCCGCTCCCGGAAACGCCCCCGGAAATACCACCGGAAATACCACCGGAAAGATCACCGGATTATTCAACTCCACGGGGCGGAGTTGCGACTTGGCCGAAAACGCTTGGCCGTCCGAAGACCCCGTCTTGGCCGAGGCGTTGTCGGATTATTGTTTGGGCGAGCTTGAACGGATGCTCGAGGAGCGGGCGGAGGAAACCGCGGCGATCGTGATCGAGCCGGTGATGCAGGGCGCGGCGGGCATGGTCTGCCAACCCGCCGGGTTCATGGGCCGGGTCGCGGCGTTGGCCAAGCGGTTTGAGGTGCTGCTGATTGCCGATGAGGTGGCGGTGGGGTTTGGGCGGACCGGGACGATGTTTGCGTGTGAACACGACCGCGTCTCGCCGGACATCCTTTGCCTGGCCAAGGGGTTGACCGCCGGCTATCTGCCGCTGGCGGTCACGATGACCACCGACGCGATCTACGACGCCTTCACCGGCGAACCCGACGAAAAAAAGACCCTCTACCACGGCCACACCTACACCGGCAACCCCCTGGCCTGTGCCGTCGCCCTCGCCAGCCTCGACCTTTTCGACCAGCCGCCCGCGGAATCGGATTACCCCAATCTGCTCGAACACATCAACGCCTCGGCCGCGCTCATCCGCCAGCATCTCGAACCCTTGCGCAACTGCCCCCACGTCCGCGATATCCGCCAACGCGGCATCATGGTCGGCATCGAACTCGCCCCCCCCCGCCACCCAGACCACCCCTCTGCTTCCGGGCAAGATTCCGGGGGCGACGCCTTTGACTTTTCCAAGCCTCAGGGCCACCGCTTCTGCGACGCCCTACGCGACCAAGGCATCATCATCCGCCCGCTGGGCGATGTCCTGGTGCTTATGCCGATCCCCGCGACGCCGCACCCGGTTTTGGCCGGGCTGGTGGATACCGTGGTGGCGGCGCTCCGACACGACGCCCCCGTCGCCCACCCCTGACACTACCCCCCACGTCATATAGAGACAGCGACCAAGACCGATTCACGAGACGGAGCGGCTTCGCGCTTTACAAGAAATCACCAATGCCGTATCTTGTTTTAAAATCACGCCTTATCGCAATTTACTGCGCGCAAAGCGCGCACGGTAGACCCGAAATAGGCCATTTGCCCATTTTTTCATCGCTCTGATCGCTCATTATGGACCTCACCGGCTACACCACCACCGGCTTCTACGACGAGCTGATCGACCACGCCGGCTCGCCCCGGCTGCCCGCGATCCCCCTGCTCGCCCGCCTCGGCGAGTTGGCCGAAGGCGAAATCCAGAAACGCCAACGTGCCGCGGAACGTGCCCTCTTCGAGTCCGGCACGACCTTCAACGTCTATCACGAAGACCAAGCCACCGAACGCATCATCCCCTTCGACGTCGTGCCCCGCATCATCGAGGCCCACGTCTGGGACAACGTCGAAAAAGGGTTACGCCAACGCATCGAGGCGCTCAACCTGTTTCTCACCGACATCTACGGCCCGCAGAAAATCCTGGCCGACAACATCATCCCCCAAGAGTTCATCGAGCTCAACGACCCGGTCTTCAGCAAATGCGTCGGCCTCACCCCGCCCAAAGGCGTGTGGTGTCACATCTCGGGCATCGACCTGGTCCGCACCGACAACGACGAGTTCTACGTCCTCGAAGACAACCTCCGCTGCCCGTCGGGCGTGTCGTATGTCCTCGAAAACCGCCGGGTCTTGAAACAGACGTTCCCGCGTGTTTTCGGCAGCCTGCCGATCCGGGCGGTGGACGATTACCCCGAGCGTTTGCTGGCGACACTGGCCCACCTCGCGCCGTCGGGGGCCGACCGCGCCAACATCGTCGTGATGACCCCCGGCATCTATAACTCGGCCTACTTCGAGCATTCGTACTTGGCTCAGCAGATGGGCGTGCCGTTGGTCGAAGGGTCGGACCTGATCGTCCACGACGGCTACGTGATGATGAAGACGACCCGCGGGCTTCAGCGGGTGGACGTGATCTATCGCCGGATCGACGACGACTACATGGACCCTAAGTGTTTCAACCCCGAGTCGGCGTTGGGCGTGCCGGGGATCATGGACGTGTACCGCCGGGGCCGGGTCGCGCTCGCCAACGCGCCGGGCGCGGGGATCGCCGACAGCAAGGTGATGTACACCTTTGTCCCGGCGATGATCAAGTACTACCTCGGCGAAGAACCCATCCTCCACAACGTCGAAACCTTCCTCTGCGCTCTGGAAAAAGACCGTAAGTACGTTTTAGACAACCTCGACAAACTCGTCGTCAAGCCCGCCAACGAAGCGGGCGGCAAAGGCATCCTCGTCGGGCCGCACGCCTCGCAAGCCGAGCGTGACAAAATGGCGGAGGAAATCGCCAAAGACCCGACCAACTTCATCGCCCAGCCGACGCTGTCGTTGTCGCGCTGCCCGACGGTGATCGGCGAAGCCCTCGAAGGCCGACACGTCGACCTTCGGCCGTACATCCTCTACGGCGAAGAGGTCTACGTCTTGCCCGGCGGGCTGACCCGCGTCGCCCTCCGCAAAGGCTCGCTCGTCGTCAACTCGTCGCAAGGCGGCGGGACGAAAGATACCTGGGTTTTGAACAGCAACGGGGCGGTGCAATGACCCCGGGCTAAATTAAAAATATCCACCCCACCCCCCCACCCCCACCGAAAGACTCCCGCCATCCTCCTCTCCCGCGTTGCCAATTCGATCTACTGGATGAGCCGCTACATGGAGCGGGCCGAGAACATCGCCCGTTTCATTGATGTGAACCTGCAACTGTCGCTGGAGCAGAGCGTTGATCCCGATGCGCCGTGGCAGGCGCTGGTGGCGGTGACGGGCGCGGCCGAGGATTTCGAGAAGCGCTACGACCACGCCAATCGGCAAAACGTGATGCGCTTCCTCACGCTCGACCGCGAGTACCCCAGCTCGATCGCCCGCTGCGTCGCCGCCGCCCGCGACAACGCCCGGACCGTGCGGGACGTGATCCCTTACGAGATGTGGCAGCAGATCAACGCCATGAACATCATGGTCAACCAGGCCGCCGACGACGCGATCCGCGAAGACCAGCCCGTGGGTTTCTACCGCGCCGTTAAAGAAGCCAGCCTGCTATTTGCCGCGATCACCGACGCGACGATGAGCCACAACGTCGCGTTTGAGTTTTCCAAGCTCGGCCGATTGTTGGAACGCGCCGACCAAACCTCGCGCGTGCTCGACGTGAAATATTTCCTGCTTCTGCCCAAGCCCGACGACGTCGGCGGGGCGATGGACGTTGTGCAGTGGGCCGCGATGCTGCGCTCGGTCGGGGCGTTGGAAATGTATCGTCAGGTCCACGGCATCATCACGCCGCGCTGCGTCGCCGAGTTCCTCATGCTCGACCCCCAGTTCCCGCGGTCCGTCACCCACTGCCTCGTGCAAACCGAGGGCTGCATGGCCAACCTCGTCGGACCCGGCAGCCGCCACACCGTCGAAGCCCAACGCCAACTCGGCCGACTCCGCAGCCAACTGCAGTTCGGCGAGATCGACGAGATCATCGACCGCGGGATGCACCAGTACATCGACGACCTCCAAAACCAGCTCAATCACATCGACTCCGCCATCAACACCGCTTTCTTCGAGTTCACTCCCCCCACCCCCGGAAGCCCCGGAATGCCCGGAAGCCCCGGAAGCCCCGGAATCCGGGACGCTCGCCAAACCCAGAACGCCGGCTAAATCCCCACCGCGTCCATCCGTGTGCGGGCTTCAGACCCCGTGACGGCTTCTCAAGCTCATCCGAGGCTCGGGTACTTCAACGCCCGTGTTCACCCGTGGCATCGCCCCTCCCATCCATGCCATTTCGACACCCCCGCCCGCCCTCACGCATCCCCCCGGCAGCCCGCCCCGCCCATGCGCCCGCTAAACACGCTCCGCATACGCCTTAAGCTCTTTTAAAACATCGTATTGTACACTGCCGTGGCGATACGCCCCCGGCACAGGCTTTGCGTTAAGACCCGCGACGATGGTCAACGTGCGCCCCCCGATCCCGCCCTCCGACCCCGACGCCGGCCTCAAGCCCCAGCCCGGCGGGCGGTTCAACATCCTGCTCACCGAGGACCGCGACCGCCCCGTCGAGCACTGGACCCGCCAGTTCCCCCGCCTCATGCAACCCCTGGGCGTCGAAGCCCATCTCGCCACCAATGGCCGACAGGCCCTCGAACTTGCCGAACGCATCACCTTCCACGCCGCTTTCATCGATCTGGCCACCCCCGTCGATGCCCCTAAGACGGGCTCCACCAGGGCCACAGCCTCGGTTCATTGCGGGGCCGGGGGTGGGGGTGGGGGCGGGGGTCTTTGGCTGCTTGAAGTGATGCAGCGCCGAGCCGTGCGTCCCCCCGTCGTCGTGGTCAACAGCCGCGCCACCCGCCAACAAGCCGTTCGCCTGCTCAACGAAGCCCTCCGCCTCGGCGCGTTCTCCGTGGTCAATCGGCCCGAAGACCTCCACCCCCTGCTCTCGGTCATCCAGCGCCTGCTCAACCGCCACCACGCCGGCCAATGGCCCACCCCCGCCCCCGGAAACCATGGCCACAACCCCGCGACCCGAACCCCCAACTAAACCCAGTACCCCACCCGAGGCTCGGGCACTTCAGTGCCCCAGTCCCCGGCCCCGTTTTTTCACCACCTTCAACCCCTTTTTTAACGGAGTCTCAAACCATGAAAATCAAACCCCTCGGCGACAAGATCATCGTCCAACGCCTCGAAGCCGAAGAAAAAACCGCTTCGGGCATCTTCCTCCCCGAAGGCGCGAAAGAAAAACCCCAGCAAGCCAAGGTCGTCCGCGTCGGCACCGGCCGAACCACCGACGACGGCAAGCACGTCGACTTCCAAGTCAAAGAAGGCGACACCATCATCCTCGGCAAATGGGGCGGCACCGAAATCAAAGTCGACGGCAAAGACTACATCGTCATGTCCGAAGACGAAGTCCTCGCCATCGTCGAGTAAGTCGCAAAGCCGAGGGATAACCATCCCTCGGTAAACCTCCCGTTACTCCTAACTCAGCACTGTTCACTGTTCACTCATCCCTGCTCCAAAGGAGCCCTCAATTATGCCCGCTAAATCCATCAAGTTCGACAACGAAGCCCGCGCCGCCATCCTCCGTGGCGTCCAAAAACTTTCCCGCGCCGTCAAGACCACCCTCGGCCCCTCGGGCCGCGTCGTCATCCTCGAAAAATCATTCGGCAGCCCCACCGTCACCAAAGACGGCGTCACCGTCGCCAAGGAAATCGAAGTCGAAGACCCCATCGAAAACATCGGCGCCCAAATGGTTAAAGAAGTCTCCGCCAAGTCCTCCAAGGACGCCGGCGACGGCACCACCACCGCCACCGTCTACGCCGAAGCCAT
>CAYPCC010000137.1:0-8006 GCA_964409095.1 uncultured Phycisphaera sp.
TCGTCTTCGGCCACCACTTCACCAGCATCGCCGGCACCGGCCCGATCGTCGGCCCCGCGATCGCGGTCATGTGGGGCTGGCTGCCCGCCCTGCTCTGGGTCGTCCTCGGGTCGATCTTCATCGGCGCGGTCCACGACTTCGGCAGCCTCGTCGTCAGCCTCCGCAACAACGGCCAAACCGTCGGCGACATCGCCGGCCGCGTCATCAACCAACGCGTCCGCCTGCTGTTCCTTTTCGTCCTGTTCCTCGCGCTGACGATCGTGCTCGCCATCTTCGGCCTCGTTATCGCGGCGGTGTTCAAACAATACCCCGCCGCGATCCTGCCCTGCCTGATTCAAATCCCCATCGCGGTGAGCATCGGCTTCTACCTGCACCGGCAAGGCAAAAACTTGCTGCTGCCGTCGCTGCTTGCGCTGGGCGTGATGTACCTCACGGTCGTCTTCGGCGATGTTGGTTTTCTTCACGCGATCAATGCCTATCTCGCCGACCTATCCATCATCACCTGGGTCGTGATCTTATTGCTCTACAGCTACGTCGCCAGCGTCCTGCCGGTGTGGAGCCTGCTGCAGCCGCGCGACTACATCAATAGTTTGCAGCTGCTCACCGCGCTCGGGCTGATCGTCGTGGGTTTGTTCGTCGCGGCGTTCATCGGCGGAGCGCCGCCGGTCGAGGGAGCCGAGCGCCAGCCGCTCGAGATCGTCGCCCCGATGGTGAACATGAACCCCGAGGGCGCTCCGCCGATCTTTCCGTTTTTGTTTATTACGATCGCCTGCGGCGCGATCAGCGGGTTTCACTGTTTGGTCAGCAGCGGCACGAGTTCCAAGCAACTAGAAAAAGAGACGGACGCCCAATTCGTCGGCTACGGCAGCATGGTCACCGAAGGCTTTTTGGCGACGCTGGTGATTCTGTGTTGTGTCGCGGGGTTGGGGTTGGGAATCGGCGGGTTTGGGACAGACATATACGGTCAGTATCAAGAGGGGTATATCGCAGGAGCGGCCGCATTTGAGTGGCGTTACGCATCTTGGCAAAGCGCTGGCGGCCTTGCAAAAACCGTTGGATCATTTGTGGATGGATCGGCGAATTTTCTCAAAGCTGTCGGGATCACTGAAAGCATCGCTGTAGCGTTGATGGGTGTACTCGTCGCGTCGTTCGCGGGGACGACGTTGGACACGGCGTGTCGGTTGCAGCGGTATGTGGTGCAGGAGTTGGCGGGGACGTTTTTTCGGCCCCTCAGAAAACCGGGGCCGGGGGAGTGTGGGGTAAGAAAATATGAAAGCGAGCCGGGGCGTGTCGCCCCGGTCCGGGCCGGCACGGCCCGGCTCGCCGAGGGTAACTTGCTGAACCCGCTAGTGTGGCTGACCAACAAACACGGCGCAACACTCTTTGCGATCGCGGTGGCGGCGCTGATGGCGGCCATGCCGACGCCCGGAAATAGCTGGTCGATTGAAAACGCGGGCAAGGGTGGGCTGATCCTTTGGCCGATGTTCGGGGCGACGAATCAATTGCTCGGCGGATTGGCGTTTTTGGTCATCACGTTCTGGCTGCGTCGGCGGGGCAAGCCGATCTGGTTTGTGGCGCTGCCGTTGGTGTTCATGTTGATCATGCCGGCCTGGGCGATGCTGATCCAGATCCCCCAATGGCTGGACGCCGACCAGAAAAACGGGGCGCTTATCGCCATCGCGGTCGCCACGATCGCGCTGGAAGTATGGATGATCGTCGAAGCGGCGATCTTGTTCCCGATGGTCAAGAACGTGGCCGAGGCGGAGGCGGGGGCGTGACGCCCACGGGCAGAAAGTACCGGGGCATGCGTTACAGTGGCCGCTATGTTCCGACGAGCGATCGAAAGTTTTTATCCCTCCCGTCAACCTTGGGGCACGCGGCGGGCGTATCGGCATGAGCTGCTCACCTCCGCGACGCTGCCCGTCGCGGTGGCGTTGTTGGACGCGGGGGTGGTCGGCGTGTTCGGCAAGATCGTGTTTGGGATCAGCAACACGCAGTTTGCGATGATCTCGGCGTCGCCGATGTTTGCCAACCTCTTGGGGTTTGTGTGGACGCGGGCGTCGCGTGGCCGGCGGAAGACGGCGTTTGCGGGGATGCTCATGAGCGTCATGCTCGTGCTGGTCGCGGCGGTGGCGGTGCTGCCGAAGGACACTTCCGGGGGGGGCTGGGGCGCGGCGGGCTTGGTACTCGCGGTGGTGGCGGGGCGCTGCCTGATGGCGGGTATCGTGACGATGCGCAGCGCTGTGTGGCGGATGAACTTCCCGCGCAGCGCCCGGGCGCGGATCACCGGCAAGTTTGTGCTTTGCGCGACGTTGATCCTCGCGGCGGTGCCGTACCCCGTCGGGCGGCTCTTGGACCACGATCCGAACTGGTTTCGAGCCATTTATCCGATCGCAGCGGTGTTCGGCATCATCGGTATTCTGGCGTACACCCGTATCCGCGTCCGGCAGGAGCCGGCGCTCCTGCGCAGCGAACGCGACCCGCACCACGACCGCGACATGCCTCGCCGGACCGATGGCCGGCCGCACAACTTCGTCTCGGTCTTGCGGGAAGACCATCATTTCCGCAGCTACATGACGTGGCAGTTTTTCGCGGGCGTCGCCAACATGATGGGCAACACCGCCTTTGCGTTGTTCGTGATCGAGACGATCAAAGACCGAGACGATGCCAACACGCTGGGCATGTTGTTGACGACGACCGTGCCGCTGGCGTGCGCGACGCTGACGGTGCCGTTGTGGTCGAAGCTGCTGGATCGCCGACACATCGCCCGCTACCGCATCAGCCACGGATTGACGTGGGTGCTTGGTCAGTCGGCGTGCTACCTCGCCGCCGTCACCGGCCAACTGTGGCTGTTTTTTCTACCGATGATCCTGCGCGGGGTGATGCAGGGCGGGGGCATGATCGCCTGGAGCTTGGGCCACAACGACTTTGCCGACAAACGATTGGCGGCGCTCTACATGGGTATCCACCAAACCCTCACCGGCGTCCGCGGCGCGTTTGCGCCGTTCCTGGGCGTCTGGCTGCTCGCGGGGTGGGACGGGTTTAGCTGGTGGGGCGGGGATATCCCGCCGTGGGCGGGCATCGGCCCGCAAGTGTTCATCCTCAGCACCGGCTTTGCCGTCGTCGCGTGGCTGGGCTTTTGGAGCCTGTCACAACAACTCGAATCGCAGGGGAAGGGCGAAGCGAGCGACGGCTGAACCCGACCGATCTGGGCCGAGTAGCTGAAACGTACGGAATGATCCGACTGACGTGGTCGGTGGGGTAGAGGTCTCGCCTAAAGCCCCGGGTGGATCGCTGAGGTGGGACGACGCTCCACGCCGGGGCCGAGCAGGCCACACGAGCGAACTCAACGCCGCGTCCTATTCCTCCACTCGGCGAAGCCGTCGCGTGGCCAGACCCCCCATGAGCAGGCAACCGCCGAGCAGCGCACTGGGTGTGGGCACCGTCGAGGTCAGCGAAGCGACCCCGCCCGAGCCACCGAGTTGTACCCACAGCACGTGGAAGGGCACGTCGATGTTGATCGTTTGGACGGAGTTATCGCCCAGCGCGGGGATCGGGATGTTGGCTCGTTCGACGCCCCATTCCCTGCCCCACGAGCTGAATTCTTCGTAGGCCGCTACATAGCCGATCGAGTCGGGCTCGTCGGCATCAACGATAGTGACCGAGGCGGAGTCTTGCCGTTCCCGGAAACTGAACGAGAAAAAACCTCCGGGCCGGGCCGGGTGGGTGTCGGGGAAGTCGATGATGAAGTCGCCGTTCTTGTCGATGGTATTGCGTGGAACGATCAGCAGGTTGCCATGGCTTTGGGTATTCCCAACGCCGTAACCGGGGGTGACTTGGTCGCTTTCGGGGGTGGTGCTGGAGTCTTGGGCGACGACGTCATACACGGCGGGGTCGGCAAATTGATAGCCCGCGATCGACAGGCCGTACACGTCGTCATACTCGTCGTCGATGCGTTGGCCCGCCACAATGGGGTTGCCGTACTGATCCGTGTTGAAATCAAAGGTCACGGTTTCGGCGGAGGCCGGGGCGGCCCAGCACGAGAAAGCGCCTAAAGCGATAGAACATGAAAAACGAATCGTCCGGAGGTCAGGCAGGCCCAACATGATGATCTTTCTGCGGCCGGTGGAGGTTGTGGGACCGATTCACCATGAATCGACTTAGGCCGCACCCTCAATTATGGATAAATTTGTCTATAATAAATCAGGTTCATCCCTTAAGCGAGAATTTTGTCTGCATTCGCTCAGTTTGTATGGGTGGGTGTGGGTATGAAATGCCTCGTGAAGGCTGAGGGCGGGATTCACTTGAGTGAGGGGGCTGCGGGCGGGGGGGTGGCGTGATAGGCTGTTGGCTTGATTGTGGTGTCGCGTTTTTTTATCGCGTGGCACGCTCGAATGCCTTGCCCTTCCCGCTCGTGAGACCCGCTTTGAACCTTTGCCAGCAGACCGCCGCCGCCCTGATTCCTTTGCTCGACGCTGGGCAGACGACTTGCGTGGCGGTGATGGAATCGGTGCTCGACCAGATCGACCAACGCGAATCCGAGGTGGGAGCGTTCGTGAAGGTGCGCGACCGCGATGCGTTGTTGGCCGAGGCGAAAGTGGTCGATGCTCGGCGGGCGGCGGGCGACACCATCGGGGCGTTGGCGGGGTTGCCGGTGGCGATCAAAGACAACATCTGTACCAAGGGGCTGGCCACGAGTTGCTCGTCGAAGATGCTCAAGGATTTCGTGCCGCCGTACGACGCGACGGTGGTGCAGAAGATCGTCGCGGCCGACGGGATCATTCTGGGCAAGACCAACATGGACGAGTTTGCCATGGGCTCGTCCACGGAGAACTCGGCGCTGAGCATCACCAAAAACCCCCGCGATCTATCTCGCGTTCCGGGGGGGTCCAGCGGCGGGTCGGCGGCGGCGGTCGCGGCGGACATGACCATCTTCGCGCTGGGTTCGGATACCGGCGGGTCGATCCGCCAGCCCGCGGCGTTCTGCGGCGTGGTGGGGATGAAGCCGACGTACGGCCGGGTGTCGCGGTACGGCCTGGTCGCCTACGCCTCGTCGCTGGACCAGATCGGGCCGATCACCAAATGCGTCGAAGACGCGGCGCTTTTGCTGAGCGTGATCCGTGGTCACGATCCGAAAGACTCGACCAGCCTTGATGCGCACTATCCGGTCGTGCTTGGCGATGAGGCGGATGTGGTCAAGACCTATCGCCTGGGCGTGCCCGCCGAGTACACCCGGGCGGGCACCGACCCCGCGGTGCAGGCCGCGGTCGACCGGACGCTGGACAAGCTCGAGTCGCTCGGCCACACGATCGTCCCGATCAACCTGCCCCACACCGACTACGCGATCCCGACGTACTACCTCATCGCCTCGGCCGAGGCGAGCTCGAACCTCTCGCGCTACGCCGGCTACACCTACGGCCACCGCGCCGAAAACCCCACGTCCATCGACGACATGATCGCCCGCAGCCGAGCTGAAGGCTTCGGCGACGAGGTCAAACGTCGCATCATGCTCGGCACCTACGCCCTGTCGTCGGGCTACGACCAGCAGTACTACGAAAAGGCGCTGCGCGTCCGCCGACTGATCCAGCAGGACTTCGACGCGGCGTTTGAACAATGCGACTTCATCCTGCACGCGGTCGCGCCGCACCCGGCATTTAAGCTCGGCGAAAAGACGGCTGACCCGCTGGCGATGTACCTCGAAGATATTTTCAGCGTGACGGCGAACCTTGCGGGGTTGCCGGCGATTTCCGTGCCGCTGCCCCAAGCCGACGGCAACCCGCCGATCGGCGTGCAGTGTGTCGCCCCGGCGTTAGAAGAAGCCGAGTTGTTGGCGTTGGCCCGCCTGATCGAAGATGCCGTGGCCGCGACCGCGGGTTGAGGCGGGTTGAGACGAGAGACACGCCCATGGCCGAGCGCAAACCCAAGCTGTGCCTGATCACCACCGGCGGCACGATCGGCATGGTCCGCGACGCCGACGGCATCGCCCGGCCGCCGGAGAAATCAGAAGATTTCCAAGCCATGCTCGGCCCGCTGTTCGAGCGTTACGACCTCGGCGTCGTGTCGTTTCCGCCACGCGACAGCACGGATATGACGCCGGCCGACTGGAACGAAATCCGGTTGGAGATCGAAGGTTTACGCGAGCAAGGCGTCGAGGGGTTCGTGGTCACGCACGGCACGGACACGATGGCCTACGCCGCGGCGACGCTGGCGTTCATGCTCGGCCCGCCGCCGCTGCCCCAGCCGGTGGTGTTCACCGGGGCTCAGCGAACGCCCGACGCAAAAGACTACGACGGGGCGGACAACCTCGCTGCGGCTTGCGCCGTCGCGGCGAGCGAGTTGGGCGAGGTCGCAGTGGTGTTTGCGGGCCGAATCCTGCGCGGTTGCCGGGTTGAGAAAATCAGCCTCGACGATCTCGATGCGTTTCGCTCGCCCGAGTTGGCCGGTTTAGGACAGGTAGGCGGTGACGGGGCGGTGGCGTTGCAAAACGGCGCGGTGCGGCGCGGGCTTCCGGCCGACTCTCTGCCTTGGGCAAGGGGGATCGGGCCCACGGAATGGATTTTGTCGGTGGCTCTGTCGCCGGGGATCATGACCTATGCATACTTTCCCATGCTACGAGGAGATGACCCCTTTACCGGAATCATTTTGCAGGGTTTTGGTGCGGGACACCTGCCGTCGGTTGGCGAGTGTGATTGGGTTCGGCTGGTGCAAACCGCGACCGAACTGCAAATCCCCGTGCTACTCACAAGTCCGCTGGCATCGGGCCGGGCGTCGGGTAGCAACTACGCGGTCGGCCAAGCGGCGATCGAAGCGGGGGGGATTCCGTTGGCGGGCATGGTGACGCCCGCTGCGGAAATGAAGTTCCGCATGCTGCTTACGGCCGCGACTTATCAAGACCAACCACGCGTCGAGTTTGTCCGCCAGCAAATGGCGGCGTCGTATTTCGGCGAGTGCGGCGGCTCGCCCCAACGCTTCACGCCCGGCGTATAGTTTTCTTATGAAAGAACAGATCACCTTACGGCTATACGAAGACCCCAGCGTGCCCACTTGTCGGGACGGCGGGCGCTACCATCCCGATGACCTGAAGGGGTGGGACGCGAGCCGGGGCGACACCGTCGCCCTCAGTGAGGACGACGGCGGGCGGGTGTTTGGCGTGTTGGATTCGATCGAGGAGGAAGTCCACACCGACGATCAAGGCAAGCGGTACAAGCTCGCGTCGGCGTGGATTCAGGATTGATCCGCAGCAACCGTTCTTCGTAAACCCAGCGTGACGCTTCGCGTCACCCGCTACACGGTGAGCCGGCACCGGTCACACCTTCGTGTTACGGCTGCTCTTGTGGGCGTCGTGGTCGGTGGGCTTGCGGAAGCTGTCGAGGTCCACGCTGCGGAAGTACTCGATGGTTTTGGTCAGGCCTTCTTCGAGGGCGATCTTGGGCTCCCAGCCGAGCTCTTTTTTCGCCAGCGAGATGTCGGGCTTGCGTTGCAGAGGGTCGTCGTTGGGCAACGGCAGGTAGGTCAGCTTGGACTTACTGCCGGTGATCTCGATGATCTTCTCGGCAAGCTGTTTGATGGTGAACTCGCCGGGGTTGCCGATGTTGACCGGCCCGACGAAGGCGTCTTTTTTGTCGCCGCTGGTAGGCTCGTTGTTCATGTGGGCCATGATCACGTCGACCAGGTCGTCGCAGTAGCAGAAGCTGCGGGTCTGGCTTCCGTCGCCGTAGAGCGTGAGGTCTTCGCCCTTGAGGGCTTGGACGATGAAGTTGGTGACGACCCGGCCGTCGTAGGGGTGCATCCGCGGGCCGTAGGTGTTGAAGATGCGGACGACGCGGATGTCGACGCCGTTGGAGCGGTGGTAGTCGAAGAACAGCGTCTCTGCGGCGCGTTTACCTTCGTCGTAGCAAGCGCGGATGCCGATGGGGTTGACGTTGCCGCGGTAGGCTTCGGTTTGGGGGTGGTGTTCGGCGGTCGGGTCGCCGTAGACCTCGGAGGTCGAGGCTTGGAGGATGCGG
>CAYPCC010000138.1:0-5960 GCA_964409095.1 uncultured Phycisphaera sp.
GGCGGAGTTGATCTCGTCGATGAAGAGCGTCCCGCCGTCGGCGGCGAGGATCTTGCCGGGCTTGTCGAAGTCGGCCCCGGTGAACGCGCCCTTCGTGTGGCCGAAAAGCTCGCTTTCGAGCAGCGTTTCGGGGATCGAGCCGCAGGCGAAGGTGACGAACGGCCCGCCGGGGTAGCCGGACTTGTTCCGCGGGTTGCGACGCTCGACGTGTTTCTTGTGTTTGGCCCGCGGCTCGGGGTGGGGTCGGCGGCGGTCGGCGCCGCGATCGCTCATGGCGTGGATTGCCCGGCCGACCATGCTCTTGCCCGTGCCGGATTCGCCGGAGATCAGCACGGTGGTTTTGGAGTCGGCGACGGCCTCGACGAGGTCGTAGACCTTTTGCATCCGGTAGTCGCCGCCGACGAGGTTGGACAGGCCGTGGCGCTGCGAGAGTTGGTCCTTGAGCGCGTGGTTCTCGGCGAGCAAGGCTTGCTGATTCGCCGCCTTGCTCACCGCGAGGCGCAGCTCATCATCGACCAACGGTTTGGTGAGGTAGTCGGCGGCGCCGAGTTTGATCGCGTTGACCGCCGAGTCGATCTTGCCGAACCCGGTGATGACGATCGGCACGATGTCGCTGTCGCGGGCCTTGAGTTCTCGCAGCAGTTCCATGCCGTCGCAGCGCGGCATGTTCAGGTCAGTGATCAGCAGGTTGAACTTGTGTTGGACCTCGTCGATCAGCGCGAGGGCTTCCCGGCCGTCGTGGGCGGTGGCGGTGTCGTGGCCTTCGTCGCGGAGGACGTCGGCCAGGCTCTCGGCGACGATCGGGTCGTCGTCCACGATGAGGATGCGCGTCTTACCCGGCAAGGCGGCCACCCCCCCCGGAAGCATTGAATCCGGCACTCGGGTTGTGTTGGGCAGCCTTCGCGGGGTGGGGATAGTGCAGGGTGAACTGCGTGCCGCGCCCGGCGGGGTTGGCCGAGAGCTGGAGCTGGCCGCCGAGGTCGTCGGCGATGCGTCGGCAGAGGTCGAGTCCGATGCCGTGGCCGTTGCGGCGCGTGGTGACGCCGAAGCGGAAGCTGCCGTGGCGGTCGAACAACACCGGGTCGAGGCCCACGCCGGTGTCGGTGATCTTGACGACGACATCGCGGTCGGTCGGCGTGATCGAGAGTTCGATGCGGTGCGCCGCGTCGTGGGCGTCGTCGGCGTCGCAGCGTTGGATGGATTGGATCGCGTTGTTGATCGCGTTGGCCATCACGGTGTAGATCGGCCCGGCGGGCAGGTCGGCGAC
This sequence comes from uncultured Phycisphaera sp., assembly GCA_964409095.1. Taxonomy (GTDB): domain Bacteria; phylum Planctomycetota; class Phycisphaerae; order Phycisphaerales; family Phycisphaeraceae; genus Algisphaera. Next base: position 1,268 of record CAYPCC010000138.1, read on the forward strand.
ACTGGCATCGAGGCGGGTGGCCAGTTGGATGTCGGCCTGCTGGATCGCCGGGGCGTAGACGTTGACCGCGTGGGTGAAGACATCGCGCAGCGTGCCGCGGGTTTGCATCACCTCGGCGGGGTTGGGGTGCGCATCCTCGTCCGTATCGCTCGGGCTGGACGCAGCGACCGGGGAGGGCGTGGCGTTGGCGTAGCGTTCGATGACGTCGGCCATCTGGTGCATGGATCGGTCGGCGGTGCGGAGTTTTTGGGCCAGGTGTTGCTGGGTGGCTTCGTCGGTGCCGAGGTCTTTGAGCTCGCGGATGACGGAGCTGACGTGGCGGAGCGAGCCGTCGAGCAGGTTGTTGAGCTCGTGGGCGAGTTGCGAGGGCGTCATCGCGGGGGCGGTGCCGTCGGCCTTGGCGTTGTGGTGTTTGAGCGACATCTTACGGTCGCTATCGACCCGAATCGGCGAGCGATTTAGCGCCGTGTGGCGTGGGGGCAACACTTGGTCGATGCCGCGCTGTGGCGTGTCGGCGACAGGGTGACGGGCTGTGATAAACATCAGATCACGAAGCGTCAACGCGTGGCCAAGTTGATGGTGATGTGGTCACTCGCTGACGCTTCGTGCTCGGGCAATTCAGGACGCGAGGGGTTTGGCGGGGCGCAGACGCGAAAGCCATTCGGCGGCGGTCCAGGTCGATTCGTCCGCCTCGGCGTGATGGATCGTGACGTGGGTCGTGGCAAGGCCCGCGGCCTCGGCCTTGCGCAGCGCCCGGTCGATCAGCAGCCGGCCGAGACCCGGGTGGGTATCGGGCTTGAGGTGGATGAGGATGTGGCGTCGGCCGTCGTCGGCGACTTCGTGCAGGGCCGAGCCGAGGATGGTCTTCTCGGCGTTGACCGCGACGAGGCTGAGCTGATGCCGCAGCGCCGGCTTGGACACGTCCGCACCCAAGCCAACGGCGAACGCCAAGGCGTCGTCGATTTCCCCCCGACGGACTTCACGGAACTCGATGGGCATACGGATTGACTCCGCAAACTTATCGGCGAAACCCCGAGCAAGGTTAAGCGCGAATCAGGCCCGCGGGTTTGCGTTTTCAATCTTCAGTCGGCCGATAATCCCGCGAGTCCGCTCTATGCCAAGCCCAGCGCCGCGGCGTCGCGGTCGGAGAGCATCCCGCCGTCGGAGCGTTCTTTGACGGTGCCGTCGCGTTTCCACGAGCGTTCGCAGCGCGGTTCGTAGGAGAGGTCTTCCGCCGTTTGCTGGGGGGCTGCGTAGACAAATCGACTGACCCCGCAAAGGTCGGCAAGGTCTTCGGGGGCAAACTCGGACCAGTCGTCGGTGACGTGCAGAGACAGGTCCAGTGGATTGTCGATGTGCTGGGATTGACGGAAGTCTTCGATGGTTTTCAGCCAGCCGTCACGGTGCTTGAGGGCTTGGGACCAACGCGGCGAAACGGGGATTTGGCGGGGGTGGTCCGCATCGGGAAAAGTTTGGAGGTGGACGCAAGCGTCGTCGCCGTGCTCGGCTCCCGGCAGCGCCCGCCAGGCTTCGTCGGCGGTGTGCGGGAGGATCGGGGCGAGGAGTTGGCAGAGCGCCGAGGCGATCTTGTAACACGCGGTTTGCGAACGCCGGCGACGCGGGCTGCCCGGGGCGTCGCAGTACAGCCGATCTTTCACCGCGGCGAGGTACACCGCGCTGAGCGTGTCGTTGCAGAAGTTGAAGATCGCTTCGGTGGCTTTGCGGGTGTTGTACCCCCGGAAGCTATCGCGGACGGTGGCGATGAGTTTCGACAACTCACCCATCGCCCAGGCATCGATACTCGTGGCGTCGGCGTCGGTGAAGTGGTGTCGGTGTTGGTCATTCCGGGGGTCGAAGTCGTCGAGGTTCGACAGCAGGAACCGCAGGGTGTTACGGACCTTGCGGTATTCGTCGCCGGCGAGCTTGAAGAAACTCATGTCGACCTTGATGTCGTTGTCGGGATTTAGCGACGCGACCCACCACCGGCAGACGTCGGCCCCGTAGTCTTTGAAGAGGGCTTCAATGGTCAGCGCGTTGCCGCCGGACTTGGACATCTTTTTGCCGTCTTTGTCGACCATGAACCCGTGGGTGAGCACGGTTTTAAATGGCGACTGGCCGGTGACGACCAGCGCGGGCAAGAGCGAATGCTGGAACCAGCCGCGGTGTTGGTCGCTGCCTTCGAGGTAGAGGTCGATGGGATAAGCCGTACCGTCTGCGGTGCGTGCCTGCTTGTCGCTCCAGCCTTCACGCATGACGGCGTTCCACGAGCTGCCCGACTCGAACCAGACGTCGAAGGTGTCTTTGCCCTGGGTGAGGGTGTTGCCCTGGGCAACGCCGCGGGATGGCCATCCCTCGGCTTTCGCCGCGGCTTGCACCCAATCCGGAGCATCGGGGTCATTTGGCCAGTCGTATTGCGCTAGCAGTTGCGCAGGTTCCAAATAGAACCAAGCATCACTGCCCTTGTCGGCGAAGACTTTGGCGACCGCCCGCACACTGGCCGGGGTCAAGAGCGGTTTGCCCGCTTCATTGAAGAACGCGGGGATCGGTAATCCCCACGAGCGCTGCCGGCTGATGCACCAGTCGGGCCGTGATTCGAGCATGCCCCGCATGCGGTTACGGCCCCAGCCGGGGATGAAGTCCACCGCTTCGGCGGTGACGTGGAGCGCCGCCTCGCGCATCGACACGTCGATCTGCGATCGACCGCTAAACGGTTGGTCGACGCCGACGAACCATTGTTCGGTGGCGCGGAAGATGATGGGCTTTTTGCCGCGCCAGTCGTGGGGGTAGCTGTGCAGGAATTTTTGGTCGTGGAACAGGTGGCCCGAGTCGCGGAGGTGTTCGACGACCTCATCATTGGCTTTCCAGATGGACTTGCCGACGAGCCAATCGGGGACGGTGTCGTCGTAGGTGCCATCCGCTTGGACCGGGCAGTAGACATCGAGGCCTTCGCGCAGCCCGGTCTGATAGTCCTCGGCCCCGTGGCCGGGAGCGGTGTGGACGAGGCCGGTGCCGTCTTCGAGGGTGACGTACTCGGCGTGGAAGACTTTGCCGACGCGGTCGATGAACGGGTGGTTGTATGCGGTGCCGAGCAGGTCACGGCCGGGGAAGGTTTCGAGCGGCTGGGCCGAGTCGATCCCGCCGAGGGCCAAGACCTTGCCCGCCAACTCGCAGGCCAAGACAACTTTGCGATCGCCGGCTTGATACAAGCCGTATTCGTAACGCTCATGCACCGCGACCGCAAGGTTGGCCGGCAGCGTCCACGGCGTCGTCGTCCAGATCATGAGCGAGGTGTCGTCGGCCCCGCCCGACACGGTCGGGCTCGCTGACGTGATATCAAACTTTACGAACACCGACGTGTCCTCCCGGTCGTAATACTCGAGCTCCGCCTCGGCGAGCGCGGTCTGGTTGTCGATCGACCAGTGGACGGGCTTGAGGTCGCGGTAGACGACGCCCTTTTCGACCAGCCCGGCGAAGACTTCGAGGACGCCGGCCTCGTACTTCGGGGCCATGGTCAGATACGGGTCGTCGTAGTCGGCCATCGTGAGCAGGCGTTGCATCTGTTTGGATTGGGTCTTGACGAATTTCTCGGCGTAGGACTTGCACTTTTGGCGGACCTTGAGCGGTTCCATGGTTTTGGCGGCGTCGCCGAGGTCTTGCATGACCTTGTGTTCGATGGGCAGGCCGTGGCAATCCCAGCCGGGGGTATAGGGGCAGTCGTAGCCGAGCATCGACCGGCTGCGGACCACAAAATCCTTGAGGCATTTGTTGAGGAGGTGGCCCAGGTGGATGTCGCCGTTGGCGTAGGGCGGGCCGTCGTGGAAGACGAACGGCGGGAGCGGGTGGCCGTCGGCCTTGGCTTGGTCCGCGCGCTGCCGGAGCTTGGCGTAGAGGCCCATCTGTTCCCAGCGTTTTTGCGACGCGGCTTCGTTCTGCACGAGGTTGGCCTTCATGGGGAAGGCGGTCTTGGGGAGGTTGAGCGTGTTCTTGTAGCTGCGCTTGTCGGAGGCGGGCTGGGGATTAGCGTCGTTCATGGGGGCGGTCTTGGGGGAATGAAAAAACCCCGCCGAGGGTATTCCGGGGCGGGGCGGATGGTTTTGAATCAACGTGGGAGGGCCGCCCTACCGCAGGATGGGTTGGCAAGCAATCATTCGCGGGATGTTGCGAGGGATACGGGTCACGGGCGGAAGTATAACTCAGTATTGCCGATCGGACACGCTGGTGCCGGATCGTGGCGAGGGCGGGCCGATGACGGCACTCCAGGTCGCCGCGGCGGGTGCGGCGGCCTCGAAGTCGGGCTGAACGCCCAGTCCGTCGGCCAACGACTCGCCCCAGGCTTTGAGCTGGTTGAGCTCGGCCAACTCGGCGTGGATATCGACGTTGGAGCCTTCGAGGTGTTTGTGTTGGAGGGTGCCCAGGCCCAGGCCGCCGGGGGTGTCGACGAGGGGCGGGCCGGACTCGGCGGTGGCGACGTAGCGGCCGGTGAACGCCGGGGTGAGGCCGGCGTCGTTGGCGAAGCGGGCGAGGTGGATTTGGCCGATGGCGGTCCAGCGGGGCTTGGCCCCGGCGAGGACGTGGACCTTGCCGTCGGTGGTGATGCGGATGTCCTGGAAATCGTCGGGGAAGACGACGATAGGTTCGAGGCGGGGCCCGGTCGGCGAGCCGGCAACGAGCTTGCCCTCGGCACTGATGTAAA
>CAYPCC010000138.1:5970-7987 GCA_964409095.1 uncultured Phycisphaera sp.
GCTATACGCCAAGCCGTCCACGCCGCCCGCGGCGGGATCGTCGAGGATGAGGTAGCCCGCGCCGCTGATGGCCACGTCGAGCCAACGTCCGGTTTTGACGGGTCGGCCGGGGCTGGGGTCGCGGAGCATGACCGGCAGCATGACGCCGTTCTTGCCGGTCTCTTGGCTGGAGACGGTTTCGAAGATCGGCCGGATGGCCCGGTAGCCGGGGGTTTGGGCGTGGGCGAGGTTGTCGAGGACGACGTTGTAGGCGTCGTAAACGCCTTCGAGGGTTTGCTCGTAGCGGTCGCGGGCGGGCTCCATGGAGCGTTCGCGGGCGGGGCCGAGCTTGGCCGAAGCGGCGGCGGCGCCTTCGGGTTCGCCACACCCGGCAAGTCCCAGCGTGCCTAGAGCGATCATTGCAGTCAGGCCGAAGCCGAGGTGTTTCATCGTCGTATCCTTAACAACCCAAAGTAGCCGATTCATCCATGATCGACAGCGTATTATCGGCCAAGCGATCGCTCGATCTGCACTTAGCAAAACCTTTCACGCGGTTCACCCGGATTGGCCGAAATATTAATTGATTTCAAGAGGCCCGGGGCATTGATTGTCCGATAATGCTGGGTATGATTCGCCAAACGCCTGTGAATACTTCAAGGAGGAAGCTCACGATGCACCAAGTTCTCAAACTCACCATTACTGCCGTCGGCGAACCCGACTCGATTTTTCTCGTGCCCTGTGATCCGATCACGCTGCACGAATCCGAAATCGAACCACTCCAAGACACCGGCTCCGACGCGTTCGACGATCACGAACGCTCGGCGTTCCAAGACTCGGCCGACGCATTGGCGGCGCTGGCTTCGCCGCAGGTGGTCATCCTGGCAGATGAGCCGCCGTTGCCGCGGTCGCATCGCCGTCAAGCGTCGTGAGCCTAGCGGCCGTCGATTGACTGGCCCCAGAAAATTCATCAAGCCCACCGATGTCCTCAAGCTCCCGGTGGGCTTTGGCTATACTCTTGACTGCTCCGGTCAGAGCCTGATCCAGCCCCCCAGCAGTTTGCCGCGTGACCATCGCAGCGGCTGCCCTAGGTTTGGATCAACATGTTTAACAACCTTTCCGACAAGTTTGAAGGGGCGCTGCGTAAGCTCAGCGGCCGCGGCAAAATCAGCGAGTCCAACGTCCGCGAGGCGATGGAAGGGGTCCGCGAGGCCCTGCTCGAAGCGGACGTGCATTACCAGGTCGCCGAGTCGTTCTGCACCAGCGTCCTGAAGAAAGCCGTCGGCGCCCAGGTCCTCGACGCCGTCCAGCCCGGCGAGCAGATGATCAAGATCGTCAACGACGAACTGATCGAACTCCTCGGCGGCGAACGCTCGATCGACCCCGAGACCGGCCAACCTGTTTCCGGCGCGCACATCATGTATGTCGAGCCCGGCCCGACCGTGCTCATGATGTCGGGCCTCCAGGGCTCGGGCAAAACCACCACCTGCGGCAAGCTCGCCGCCTACCTCAAGAAAAAAGGCAAGAGCGTCATGCTCTGCGCCGCCGACCTCCAACGCCCCGCCGCGGTCACACAACTCAAGGTGCTCACCGAGCAAGTCGACACCGAAGTTGAAGGCCCGGGTTCCGTTCACTTCTACGGCGAACCCGACAAAGTCGCGGCCTACGGCCAAGCCGTCGGCGTCGCCGTGGACGTCTGCCGTAACGCCCTCAAAGCCGCCAAAGCCCAAAAAATCGACGTGCTCATCCTCGACACCGCCGGGCGTCTGCACCTTAACGATGAACTCATGGGCGAACTCCGCCGCGTCAACGCCGCAGTCATGCCCCACCAAATCTTCCTCGTCATCGACGCTATGACCGGCCAAGACGCCGTCAACTCCGCCAAAGCCTTCAACGACCAGCTCGAACTCGACGGCGTCATCCTCACCAAGTTCGACTCCGACACCCGCGGCGGCGCCGTCCTGTCCGTCAAGAACATCACCACCAAGCCGGTCAAGTTCATCGGCGTCGGCGAAAAGCTCGATCGCCTGGAAGAGTTCCA